>CAYGQC010000010.1:37927-45121 GCA_964351875.1 uncultured Pseudomonadales bacterium | reverse complement strand
CGGTATTCAGGCTCGTTGCCCTGACAACCTTTTTTCTGGCCGGCGCATCCGCCGGCGCACTCGGGCTCGGCGAAATCGAACTGGATTCGGCGCTCAATGAGCGTTTCGATGGCGAGATTGAGGTTCTCGATTCGCGCGGCCTGGATACGAGTGAGATTCTGGTTTCCCTCGGCTCCGCCGAAGACTTCCGTCGAGTTGGCGTGGAACGCTTCTTCTACCTCACAGACCTGCGTTTCGAAGTCGAGCGTTCAAGCGCTGGCGCGGTGATCAAAGTCACCTCATCCCAACCGATCACGGAACCCTATCTGAACTTTCTGGTCGAGGTGCTCTGGCCGAGCGGCCGAATGCTCAAGGAGTACACCGTACTTCTGGATCCTCCCACGTTCAGCCAGGCACCCGCCGCGGCCGTTGCCCCGCCTACGCGGGACGTAGCAGGCACCTCGGGTGCTGGCCGTGTCCCTCAATCCAGCGCAACCTCAGGCACGCAGGTGCGTGTGCCGTCCACCGCTGGCAGCACGTCAGCGCCGCGCACTGGCCAGGCGAGCGATGGCAAGTACGGAGCCACGGATCGTAACGACACGCTATGGCAAATCGCTGAACGCACACGACCATCGGATGCGCTGTCCGTGCAGCAGTACATGCTGGCGATTCAGCGGATGAACCCAAGTGCGTTCATCAACAACAACATTAACTACCTTAAAGCTGGCTACACCCTGGATCTGCCTACCGAGAACCAAGCGCGCAGCCTCAGTTTTGCCGAGGCGTCGAGCGAGGTAGCGCAGCAGACGCAAGAATGGCGTGATCTGAGAGCGGGGCGAACGCCGTCTCCGCGCGAGTCCAGTGCAGCCATGCAAGTCGCGCAGCAACGCGATGATGAAGGGCTGCGCAGCACGGTGGATGCGCGCCCGGAGCAGGATACTCCGGTCGATCAGGCAGCAGACGCTGGCGCTCAACTCAGAATCGTAGCGGGCGCAGCCGGCAGCGGCGGTAGCCCAGACGGCAGCGGCGAAGCCGGTGTCGGTGCAGCAGCCGCAGAAGAGAACGATCGGTTGCTGCGCGAAGTCGAAGCGTTGTCGTACCAGCTTGACCAGCAGCGCACGCAGGTGGAGAACGACCTCGCCGTGCAGCAGCGACAGATCGAGGTTAAAGACCAGCAGATCGCGCAGCTTCAGGAACAGTTGTCAGCGATGCGTGATGCGCGTGGTGACGAGGCACAAAACCAAAGTACCCCTTCGACAGAGGAGCCTGTGTGGTGGCAATCCACGCCGGTTCTCTTTGGCGGCGCCGGTGCTTTGGTTTTAGGCCTTATCGGATTCATGATTGCGCGTCGCCGCTCCGCTGAAGACGACGATGATTTTGACTACGACTCTGGCGATGTGACCTTCGCGGATGAGCCTGCACCCGAGCGGCTCGAACCGGATCTTGATGAGCTCAGTGAGTTCTCTGACGAAGCCGATGAGAGCTATATCGATGATCCGGTACAGGTCATCGATGATGGCGACGTACTCGAACTCGATGACGAAGTCGATCTGAGTGTCGAGTCAGGCGGCTCGTCTGCGTCGCCGACGTCCCAGACCTCGGACGTACTCGGAGAAGCCGAAATCTACATCGCCTACGGTCGCTATCCGCAGGCAGTTGGCTTGCTGTTGGGCGTGCTTGAAGACGATCCCGATCGGCATGACGTTCGAGCCAAGCTCCTGGAGCTGTATGCCGAGACTAGCGATGTCGAGGCGTTTGAAGAGCAGCGCGATGCGTTGGTTGAACGCTGCGATGATGACGAACTGCTTGATCAGGTGCGCGAGCTGGAAGCCCGATTAGCGGGTAGCGCAGACGATGCGTCTGATGCGTCCTTGGATTTTGTTGATGAAGCGTCCGCTGGCGTTGCGACAAGCACCTCGGCCGTCAATGGCCTTGCCGACGAAGCTGCTGCGGCTGCAAGATCGTCTGATGACTTTGCCAGCGACGGCACCCTCGACGACTTTGATCTTGATATCGACGACGATGACCTGGATCTCGACGCGCTTGATCTGGATTCGAGCGCTGATAGCTCGGCAACTGATTCTGATGAATCGGCCTTCGAGCTGGAGTTCGAGAACGACGCAGACGATACGGGCAGAGCCGATACCACACCCAATTTGGATGCGCGCAGCGGTGATGACCTCGGCGGTGATCTTGGAATGGATTTTGATCCCGATGCGCCAACCAGCTCGGCCGATGAGAACCTGACAGGCACCAATGATGCGATCACCTCCGATCTTGATGCTGAGCTGGACGCGTTGGTCGCTGACGACACATCCGTCAGTGACCTGAGTGACCTCGATGGCGATGAGTTTGACGAAGACGACCTCGATCGTGCTTTCGCCGAAGCGGAATCAGCCGATGACGATGGCGATCGTGAGGACTTTGATTTTGGCGACGATGATGATGGCGCCAACACCAAAATCGATCTCGCTCGCGCCTATATCGACATGGCTGATGAAGATGGTGCGCGAGATATCCTCGAAGAGGTCCTGGAAGAGGGCAACGACGATCAGCGTAAGACGGCCAAAGAACTTCTCGACGGCCTCTAGAGCGCTGGCGGCAGCAACCTGCTCCTATAGCTCATACTGCCCTTATAGAAGGGGGCGTTCGCCGCGCTCGCGCCTGTGACGATCGAGGCTGTCGAAGCGAACGCAGATGAGCGCAGCTTCTGGGCTGCAGGCGTCGAATACGATGGTCGTCAGTTCTCCGGTTGGCAGCGCCAGCGAGAGCAACTGACCGTCCAGGGGGTACTCGAGGCGGCGTTGTCCCAGGTTGCCGACAAACCCGTCGCGATCGCGGCCGCTGGTCGCACGGACGCTGGCGTTCATGCCTGCGGTCAGGTGATTAGCTTCAATAGCGCAGCCAGGCGAGACCCAGGCAACTGGATCAAAGGTTGCAATGGCATCCTGCGCCGAGCGCAGTTAGGCGTTAGCCTCGCCTGGATCAGACCGGTAGCGGAGGTCTTTCACGCCCGCTTTAGCGCCACGTCCCGTCGCTACCTGTACGTTCTCGAATCTGCCGACCACCCTCGCAGCCTCAACCGCGGCCTCGTGACCACAGTTGCGCAGCTCGATGTTCCGGCGATGTTGAACGCCGCTCGATACTTTGTCGGGGAGCAGGACTTTTCGGCGCTGCGCGGTAGCGGATGTCAGTCGTCGACGCCCTGGCGTTGTGTGCATTTCGCCCGCCTGCACCTTGCTGGTCGGTATCTGGTTTTCGATGTTCAGGCCAACGCTTTCTTGCTACACATGGTGCGCAACATGGTTGGCTTGCTACTTGCGGTCGGCATGGGACGACTGCGGAGCGAGCAGGTGCCAGCCCTGCTGGCCAGTCTGGATCGACGGCAGTTACCGGCAACGGCGCCGCCCGACGGGCTGTACCTCGCTGACGTCGGCTACGGCAGCGACATCGCCGAGCGACGGATACCGGACAAACCTGTTCAGCCGCTGCCACCGATTCTCGCCGCACTGGGCGGGCTCGACGCCTTTACCTAGGGCATAGGCGGAACTCAGGGGCGACTCGAACGCACTCGCCGCGTTCGAACGCTGATTCCTCTCAGGCAAGCCGATATAGTACCGCTCCCTCGGGGAGCGTCTCACCAGCAGCGCCTCAGACGGGGCAAATGGCTGGCTTCGGAGCGATCGCAGTTGTCACGATCAACCGGCAGGCGGCTTTGAGAAAAGTGCTCTGGGAGCGCATCGTGCTGATCAAAATCTGCGGCCTTCGGCAAAGCGAGGATCTGGATGTCTGCATCAATCTGGGTGTGGACGCCTTTGGCCTCATGTTTGTTCCTGCGAGTGCTCGCTATGTCGAGCTGGCCGTGGCGAAGCGCTTGTCCCGGCAGGCGCAGGGCAGAATTCAAAGGGTAGGGGTGTTCCAGAATGCCTCCCAGGCATCCGTGCTATCCGTGTTGGCTTCGGTGGGCCTCGATGTTCTTCAGTTTCATGGCGATGAATCGGCAGAATACTGCGCAAGTTTCGGATTGCCCTACATCAAGGTGGTTGCGGTGCGCGCGTTTGAGCCGGTCGACGTGGACGCTGCGATCACTCAGCATCGCGCAAGCTGCGGCCTGTTGCTGGACACGGCAACCGCGAGCAGCAGCGGCGGTACTGGACAGGCCTTCGACTGGTCTGCCTGGCCGACGGAGGCAGCACGCGTCAGCGATCTGCCACTTTACCTGGCTGGTGGGCTGACCCCGGACAATGTTGGTGAGGCCATTGAGCTAACCAACGCGGCCGGGGTTGATGCATCCGGCGGTGTCGAAGGCCCCTTGAAGGGCACAAAAGACAAAGACCTCATGGCCTCATTTGTCGCGGCAGTACGGGCGGCTCAAGCGCTGAGCTAGAGCTGGGGAGACCCGCGATTGAATGATGCTTTCAGGATTGAAAATTACTCTTGGAGAAGATTGTGTTGAATCGTTATGAGGCGCCGGATGCAGACGGCCACTTCGGTGAATACGGTGGCGCGTTTGTCGCAGAGACGCTGACGGCAGCATTGCAGGAACTCGCGGCGTTGTATGAAACAGCGCAGAGCGATCCCGAGTTTCAGCGCGAGTTTGACGCCGACCTGGCTAACTTCGTTGGCCGGCCGACGCCGCTGTATCTGGCTAGCCGTCTGACCGAGAAGCTGGGAGGCGCCCGAATCTATCTGAAGCGCGAGGACTTGAATCACACGGGTGCGCACAAGGTAAACAATACGATTGGCCAGGCCCTGCTTGCCAAGCGTATGGGCAAGCCACGAGTAATCGCAGAAACCGGTGCCGGCCAGCACGGAGTAGCGACGGCGACCGTTGCCGCAAGACTGGGTCTGGAATGCGTGGTCTATATGGGAGCTGAAGATGTTGAGCGACAGAGTCTCAACGTTTACCGAATGAAATTGCTGGGCGCAACGGTAGTGCCGGTGACGTCCGGCACGCGCACGTTGAAAGACGCGATGAACGAAGCGCTGCGTGACTGGGTAACGAACGTGGACGATACGCACTACATTATCGGCACCGTTGCCGGGCCGCATCCCTATCCGATGATGGTGCGCAACTTCCAATCTGTGATCGGCCTCGAGGCACGGTCACAGATTTTGCAGGCTGAGGGCCGTTTGCCCGAGGTGCTCGTCGCATGCGTCGGTGGTGGATCCAATGCGATCGGCTTGTTCCATCCGTTCGTGGATGATCCGGATGTACGCATGGTCGGTGTCGAGGCTGGTGGTCTCGGCCTGGCAACCGGCCAACATGCCGCCCCGTTAAACGAGGGAGTGCCGGGTGTACTGCATGGCAACAAGACGTATCTGATGTCTGATGAGGACGGTCAGATCAGTGCAACCCACTCGATCTCCGCAGGTCTGGACTATCCCGGCGTCGGCCCGGAGCACAGTCATCTGAAAGATCTTGGCCGTGCGGAGTACGCAAGCGCCACAGACGACGAAGCCCTCGCCGCTTTCCGAACGCTCAACCAGCTCGAGGGCATCATGCCCGCGCTGGAGTCCAGCCACGCGATAGCCTGGGTCATCGCCAACGCGCCCCTGATGTCACCCGAGGAAATTATCCTGGTAAACCTCTCCGGACGAGGAGACAAGGATATCAACACGGTGGCGAAGCTCGATGGGATTGGACTGTGAGCCGCCTCAAGGCGCGATTTGCGGAGCTGCGCGCCGCCAAACGTTCAGCGCTCGTCACCTTTATCACGGCGGGTGACCCGGACGTAGAAGCGACAGCCCCGGCCCTGCACGCTCTCGTCGCTGGTGGCACGGATGTGCTCGAGGTCGGTATGCCGTTTTCCGATCCGGAAGCCGAAGGTCCGACTATTCAGCGCGCCAACGAGCGTTCCCTGGCTGCCGGCACACGTCTGGCTGATGTGTTTGGCTGTGTGGCGCAGTTTCGCGAGAAAGACGATACGACTCCGGTCGTTCTCATGGGCTATCTGAACTCGATCCTGCGCATTGGTCCGCAGGAGTTTGCTCGTCGCGCCTCCGAGGCGGGTGTCGATGGGGTCATTGTGGTCAACCTGCCACCGGAAGAAGCGAGTGATATCCGGGCGGAGTTCGATCGCCACGGTATGGATCTGATTTTTCTCGTCACGCCGACAACAACACCCGAGCGCGCGAAGCTTATTGCCGATGCGTGTTCAGGCTTCGTCTACTTTGTCAGCCTCAAGGGCGTTACAGGCGCGAGTCACTTTGCAATTGAGCCGATCGCGAAACAGCTCGCTCATCTGCGTTCAGTGACCGATCTGCCGGTGTTGGTTGGTTTCGGGATCAAGACGGGTGAGCATGCCGCCGCAGTGGTGCCCCACGCCGATGGCGCCGTTGTCGGTGCCGCAATCGTCGAAACAATGGCGCTGAGTGGGGCGGCGCGACTGGCCCGGCTGACGGAGCAGTGCCTGGAGCTGCGTAGCGGGTTGGACGGCTGACGTGCGAAGCCTGGATGACTGGCTGACTTACATTGAGACGGCGCATCCCAGTGGCATCGAGATGGGCCTTGAGCGGGTAGGGCGAGTCGCGCGCATGGCCGGCGTCCTGCCGCCCGCCGGCAAGGTGCTTATCGTTGCCGGTACGAACGGTAAAGGCTCTAACTGCATAGCGGCGGAAGCGCTGTTACTTGCTCAGGGGCTCACCGTCGGGTCAACGCTGTCCCCCCATATCGTGCGATTCAACGAGCGCATCAGACTCGCCGGAGACACGGCCAGTGACGATGTCATCTGCGCGGGCTTTGAGCATATTGATCGTGCGCGCGACGACGTGCCTCTGACTTACTTCGAGTTCGCTTTGCTCGCGGCGTTGTCGGCTTTCTCGGCTGCAAAGGTCGATGTCGTGGTCCTGGAGGTTGGGCTTGGCGGTCGTCTCGATGCCGCCAACATCTGTGATGCCGATGTGGCGATCATCGCGTCGATTGGGCTGGATCACACGCAATGGCTAGGTGCTGACACCGATAGCATCGGTCGGGAGAAGGCCGGCGTATTGCGGGCTGGACAGCCGCTTGTGCTCGGCAGCGCGGACATGCCAGCGAGCATTCACGAGATTGCTGAACGCCATTCGGGGCCAGTTTTCTGGCCGCATCGTGATTTCTGCCTCAGGCCGTTAGCTGGGGCCAATGGCCAGCATCTGTCGATAGGTGGCGAGAGTTATTTTGTGCCCGCGAACGCGCCGCTCGCGGCGGTCAATATCGCCAGCGCTGCCATGGCA
>CAYGQC010000010.1:9482-37917 GCA_964351875.1 uncultured Pseudomonadales bacterium | reverse complement strand
GAGTTCGCCAGTGCTCTGGCGTTCATGCACTTGCCTGGTCGCTGTCAGGTGCTCAGCTGGCGCGGCCGGCGGGTGATTGTTGACGCCGCCCACAACCAGGCTGCCGCTGAGTTTCTCAGCGCGCAGATCAAGAGCCGTTTTCCTGGCTGCAAAGTCGCGACGGCCGCGGGGTTCTTTGCGGACAAGCCAGCCGAAGAGATTCTGCTGGCCGTGGATCAGCAGCTTGAACCCATTGCGTGGGCACTGCTGGCGACTCGCGGAGGGCGAGGCCAGAGCGCGGAGGCGCTCGCAGAGCGGATCGGGGCATCGGTGCTTCTTAAGCAGAGGCCGGCCCTGGCCAATGCGACAATTTACTCATCGTTGACCGCTACCCTGGATGGGCTGTGTTCGGCGACGTCCGACGACGATATCATCTGTCTCTTTGGATCCTTCGACGTCGCCAATGCGGCGTTCGAGATCCTGGCTCAATAGCGCTAACCATGACCCCACCTTCTTCTGACAAGAAATCAGCATCCGGCGGTCGGCGGCGAAAGCGTGCCGAGCCCGCAGTTAACGAGGCGGAGGCGGCCGCAACCCAGCGACGCTATCGGGTGACGGGCGGTATTTTCCTGGTCGCGCTGGCCGCGATCGTACTGCCGATGCTATTCGATCTGAAGCCGCCTGCTCTTGAGCCGCTGCCGGATGTCAGTGCCAACGATGCGCTGCCCGAGCTTGCGCCGTTGCCGCTCGAAGATACAGATACGGCCCTCATTGACGAGGCTCAGGCGCTGTCGGATCAGATCGACCCAGACGGCTACCTGATCGAGGGTGGCCAGCGCTTTGGCGAGCCGACGCTCAGCGAGTCTGAGACCGAATCGCAAGCGGATCCTGGGGCTGTAGCGGCGTCTGCTGCCTGGGCAGTTCAGGTTGCCGCGTTCTCTGACCGAGCTAATGCGCGTGCGTTTCGGGACCGATTGAAGGCGGATGGTTTTGCAGCCTTTATCTCCTCGGTTAAGAGCTCGGGCACCGTGCTGCACCGGGTTGCTGTTGGTCCAATGATCAACCGCAACGACGCAGATCGGGAGCGTGGCCAACTGGCCCGGCGCTACGATGTGGAGGCGATCATTGTGGGGTTTAAGGCGTGATGCCGTATCGAATGGGTCGGGATCGCTCGGGCCGGTATCAGGGTCAGGAGACAGGGCATGAGTGAACTCGATCTGACCGGTATCGACATCGTTATTGCCATTGCTGTGTGCCTGTCCGCGATGCTTGGGCTGGTGCGAGGGTTGGTCGCCGAACTGTTCTCACTCGTGACCTGGATAGCGGCGGTGCTGCTGGCGATCGTATTTGCACCTGTCGTGGCGGAGTTTCTACTTCCTTATCTAGGCAGCGCCACCGTGCGTAGCATCGTCGCTTACGCGGGTATATTCATAACGACACTGATGGTTGGCGGCATCATTCGCGCGTTGACGCGGTCCCTCATCAGCACGGCTGGGCTCAGCGGTCTGGATCGTTTGCTGGGGCTGGTATTTGGCTCTCTTCGTGGCTGCCTGATCTGCATCATTGCTTTGATTATGCTCCGCCCGCTTGCAGGCGAATCGGATTGGTGGGCGCAGAGTGAGTTTGTGCCAAGGTTAATGGCGTTTGAGCAGGATGTTCTTGATCTGTTGGGGCGAACCAGTGAGGTTGCTGACCAGGTTTCTGAACAGGTACTGGGGAAGCCGGCTGGAGACGCAGCCCGTGAGGCTTTTGATGAAACGCTCCGCGAGTCGGCATCGGAGGCAGCGGAGCGCGCTGTTGAAGAGGCCATGAACGGTGCTCCCAAGTCACCCTGATCTCGAAATGAGCGTTTTCCCGGTGCAATTGTCTGAGGATTGCACAATGACCTTGACCCACAGCGTGCGAGCACGGACAGTTCGGGCCTGTCGCTCACGGTGGAAGCACCCTGTGCCAAGTGATGGGTTCAAGCGACACCGATATGCAAGCTAGAGCAGCCAAAAGGCGAGGTTGAGACATGTGCGGAGTTGTCGGAATGGTTGGCCGCAGCGCGGTTAACACTGAGCTCTACGATGCGCTAACGGTGCTTCAGCACCGAGGCCAGGATTCGGCCGGTATCGTCACTATCGATGATTCCAAGCTGTACATGCGTAAAGGCAATGGGCTGGTCCGCAACGTCTTTGGCCAGCACCACATGCAGCGTCTGGTCGGCAACATGGGTATCGGCCATGTGCGTTATCCCACTGCCGGCTCCTCGACGCCCGCCGAAGCCCAGCCAATGTATGTGAACTCGCCGTATGGCATTACGCTTGCTCACAACGGCAACCTGACCAACGCTAAAACGCTGGAAGCGGACCTCTACCGCGAAGACCTGCGGCATCTGAATACCAGCAGTGATTCAGAGATTCTACTCAACGTGTTTGCTCATGAACTGCATGCCCAGCGCGCCCTGCGGCCCGAGGCGCAGCACATTTTCGCCGCGGTAGAAGGGGTGCACAGACGCTGCCGTGGCGCCTATGCGGTGGTCGCCATGATCATCGACGGTGGCATGGTTGCGTTTCGAGATCGGCACGGTATCCGGCCGTTGGTGTTTGGTCGGCGCGACAGCGCTGACGGCCCCGAGTACATGGTCGCCTCGGAAAGCGCAGCGCTCGATATTCTCGGCTTTTCGCTGATACGGGACGTACGGCCCGGCGAGGCGATCTTCATTACGCCAACCGGTGAATTCTCATCGTCAGAAACAGCGCTGGAAACCTCGCTCAACCCCTGCGTGTTCGAACATGTCTATCTGGCGCGTCCCGACTCGATTATCGATGGTGTATCCGTCTACAAAGCGCGGCTGCGAATGGGTGAGCAGTTGCATGAACAGGTACGCGCCCAGTTTCCGGGCGGCGAGCACGATATCGATGTCGTGATACCGATCCCGGATACCGGACGCACGGCGGCGCTGCCGCTGGCGCACATGCTGGGCGTGAAGCTGCGCGAAGGCTTCGTCAAGAACCGCTATATCGGCCGGACGTTCATCATGCCCGGGCAGAACGAGCGCCGTAAAAGCGTGCGACAGAAGCTCAATGTCATCGAGCTTGAGTTCCGGGACAAAAACGTTCTGCTGGTGGACGATTCGATCGTGCGCGGCACGACGATCAGCCAGATCGTCACCATGGCTCGTGAGGCGGGTGCTCGGAAAGTCTACATGGCGTCTGCAGCGCCCCCGGTTCGACATCCCAACGTCTACGGGATCGATTTGCCTGCACCCGAAGAGTTTGTTGCCAACGATCGCACCGAAGCCGAGGTCGGTGAAGCCATTGGTGCTGACTGGCTGGTTTATCAGCGCCTGGATCGCCTCTTGGAAGCTGTTTGCGAGGGCAATCGTTCGATCGGCAGGCCGGAGTCGTCAGTCTTTGACGGCCAATACGTGACAGGCGACATAGACGCCGGCTACCTTCGAGACCTATCGTTGCAACGTAGCGACGACATGAAGAGCAAGCGTGAGAACGACCAAAACGGTGATGCCAACGTCATCGAGCTCCACAACCACGCCTGACCCGTTACAGCACCGATCTGACAAGGACGTCACGGACGAAATCGTTCAACGCCTTGGCAGCGTGCTGCTAGGTAAAGAGGCTCAAATCCGGCTGGCACTGACGTGCCTGCTGGCGCGTGGGCACCTGTTGATTGAAGATCTTCCTGGCATGGGTAAGACGCTTCTGTCGCATGCTCTTTCGAGGACCCTCGGGCTGGGTTATAAGCGCGTTCAGTTCACATCCGATGTGCTGCCGGGTGACATCATTGGTGCGTCGGTTTTCGATCGTGACGCCGCCAGCTTCCGCTTTGTGCCAGGCCCTGTCTTCACCCAGGTTCTGTTGGCCGATGAGATCAACCGAGCGACCCCGAAATCTCAAAGCGCATTGCTCGAAGCGATGGAGGAGGGCCAGGTCACCGTTGATGGCGACACGCACGACCTGCCGAAGCCGTTCTTCGTCATTGCCACGCAGAATCCAAGCACGCAGACCGGCACGTTTGCGCTGCCAGAGTCCCAGCTCGATCGTTTTCTCATGCGCATCCGCATTGGCTACCCGGAGCCCGATGCGGAGCGTGAGCTGTTGCGCGGCGGGGATCGGCGGCGCTCGCTCGATACTCTCGAACCCGTGCTGAGCGCCGAGCGATTGCTTCAGCTGCAACAGCGCGTCGATGAGATCAAAGTCAGCGAAGCTCTGATCGACTATGTGCAACGCCTCGTGGCGTACACGCGGCACGACAGCGAATTTGCCTACGGACTGTCCCCCCGAGGCGCGCTGGCGCTGCTACAGAGCGCTCGTGCTTGGGCGCTTCTGCATGGTCGTTCGCACGTAGTGCCAGAGGATGTGCAGGTCGTGTTAACGAGCGTGGTGGAGCACCGGCTGCGCGATGCGGCTGACTTCTCTGGACACGGTGGCGGCGCGCTTGCCCAGAAGCTGTTGGCTAGCGTCAACGTCGTAGCCTGACATTCCATGGCCCTCTCCTCCGCGCCGGCCCAACGCATTGATGGCGCCCAGGTGAACGGGCCCGCACTGCCGCCTGGTAGCCGCAACGAGCGATTTGGCAAATGGCTCGATCAACGCATTCCGCCGGCCGCCAAGATCACGCTCAGCCAGCGCAACATCTTCATTTTCCCGACGCGAACTGGACTGGGCTTCGCATTGCTTCTGTCGCTGTTGTTGCTTGCCGCGATCAATTACGCCAACGCTCTGGTGTACGGGGTTGCCTTCCTGCTGCTCAGTCTTTTTCTCGTCACCATTCTCTACACCTATCGAAACCTGTCGGGGCTCACCATTGAGGTCGCCAGTACCGGGTCCGGCTTTGTTGGTGAAGACGTTGCTTTCGAAGTTCGCCTCAGCCGGCCGAAAGGGCGGGGTAGAGAAGGCATTCAACTCGGCTGGCCAGGCGCGCTGAAACAGTGGTCAGAACTGCATGAGCGGGAAGCCGACACGGTGCGTCTATACGTGCCGGCAGCCCGTCGAGGCCTGTTCAATCCTGGTCGCCTGTTGATCGAGACGTTCTTCCCGCTGGGCTTGCTGCGCGCCTGGACGTGGGTGGATCTCAGCGCGAGCGCCATCGTCTACCCCAAACCCATCTTTGGGCCGATGCCGGATGCGAGTCACGGCCACCGCGACGATGGCGTGTTGATCGATCCACGGGGTTCTGATGATTTCACGGACATACGGGCCTATCAGGCGGGTGATCCGGTGCGACACATCCTGTGGCGCTCCTACGCCAAGGCCGGCGAGCTTGCGGTCAAGCAATACGCGAGCTACGTGGAGCCCCGCTTGTGGCTGTCTCTCGATGAGTTGGAAGGGCCACTTGAGCACCGACTCAGCCGATTGACGGGGCATGCCGTCAGTTGCCATCGCGCCGGACGGGAATTCGGACTTCGTCTCGGCCAACAAGAGTTGTCTCCCGACGCTGGAAAGGATCATCTCGAGAGAGTGCTCAAGGAACTGGCGCTGTATGGCCTCGGCTAGTAGCGCGACCGACATGCCACCGGCTCAACGGCGGGCAGCGGCGCCGTCTCGTGCGCCTGCGCGTTTCGGCGCGCCGTACCAGATTCCGCGCAACTCGCTCGCGCTGCTGATGCTAGCCCAGTTGGCGGTATTGCTGCCTCTAACGCCCTACGTCTCACCCTGGATTATTGGTGTCGCCCTGTTTTGCGGGTTTTGGCGCTGGCAGATCTATCGCGGTCGCTGGAGCTATCCGCCGCGCTGGGTGAAGGGCACTTTGGTGCTGCTGAGCGCGGGCGCGGTGGCGTTATCCCAGGCCTCCGCGTTCAGCGTGGAAACGGCGACGATGCTCTTTTGCGCCGCGTTTGCTCTCAAGCTCATTGAAATGAAGACTCAGCGGGATGCGTACCTCGTTATCTTCCTCGCCTATTTTCTGATTGCCGTTGCGTTCCTCTTCGCCCAGAGCCTGGGTCAGGCTGGTTACCAGTTACTCGCATCGGTGTTAGTAACCGGCGCGATGGTCGCCATGAATCAGCGCCACAACCAGGTTCGACCCATCGCGTCGCTCAAGGTGGCCGCGTCGTTGCTGCTGCAAGCGCTGCCGCTCATGATTGTCGTGTTTCTGTTCTTCCCGCGGCTGGCGCCGCTGTGGTCGGTACCGCTTCCCGGTTCAGCGCAATCGGGGATCAGCGATCGGGTGACACCCGGTGAGATCGCCAGGTTAAGCCAGTCGGACGAGATTGCCTTCCGAGTCGAGTTTGCTGACCAGGTGCCCGGTAATCGCTCGCTCTACTTTCGCGGAGTCGTGTTTTCGCATTATGACGAGGGCACCTGGCGCCAGCTCTCTGCGCTACCCGCCGACTTTAACTACCCCAGCAGCGACGCCCAGGTTGTCGACTATTCGGTGTTGCTCGAGAGCACGCAGCGTAATTGGCTGTTTGCGCTGGACCTGGCCTCGCCTCGATCCGGCCCCACAACGGTAACCCAGGACTTCAGGCTGCAAAGCTCTGATCCGGTTACTTCCCTGCTGCGCTACGACGTCCGTTCCTACACAGATACGCCACTACCCGCGCCTGTCCAGTCTCAGATGCTGCGAAGAGACCTCCAACTGCCGCCGGATCAAGAAGTCCGTACCAGGGCGTTTGCGCAACGACTCTTTGCGCAGCTCGATAACAGTCCCGATGCCTATTTGAACTACCTGCTCAACTACATCCGCGAGCAACCCTTTGTGTACACATTGAACCCGCCACCGGCAGGCACGCGAGATAGTGTCGATCGATTCTGGTTCGACACCCGCCGGGGCTTCTGTACGCACTACGCGGGCGCACTGGTTGTGCTGTTGCGCTCAGTCGGGATACCCGCGCGAATGGTCGGCGGCTATCAGGGTGGCGAAGTGAATCCGATTACGGGCCACCTGGTCGTGCGCAGTCGTGACGCACATGCCTGGGTTGAAGCGCTCCTGCCCGGGCGCGGGTGGCTGCGCGTCGATCCAACCGCCGCGGTAGCGCCGAACCGAATTGAACAGGGGCTCGAGGCGGCGCTGAGCGATGCTGATCGGGCAACGCGCGGGAGCTTTGCCAGCGGCTTGTTTGACGGCCTGCCTGTGTTGTCTAACCTGGCGTACTGGGCGGAATCTATCGATCATCGATGGAATATGTGGGTAGTAGGATTCGATGGGGCTCAGCAAAAGAAGGCGTTGTCTTCCTGGCTTGGAGATGTCTCTCCGACCCGCTTGGGCCTCGCGTTAGTGTTTGGCGTAGCTCTAGCCATGGCCGCCGTTGCCGGCGTGTTGTTCTGGCGTGAGCGCGCGGCGCCCACGTCCGAGGCCGTCCGAGTGCTGCTCGGATTTGAGCGAACGGCGACGCGGTTCGGCATGCCGAGGGGCACACAGGAAACGCCCTCTGTGTACCTGCAGCGAGTGGCTGATGCGTGCGGACTTGATTCGCAGGAAGGTCTGGGTCTGGCAGAACGCATGTCGAATGCGCTGTACGGGCCGGAAAGCGATGGGTCGGATAGCAACGCGCAGTCGCTGCGCTCGCTCCGACGCGACCTGATGCGTCTGCGCTGGCGACTTGCGTTCGGCTAACTCCGCTTAGGCAAATCGATCGTCTCCTCTCGATCTGGCGGCCTCGGAATTGGCGATCGCCAGTGCCCATGACCAGAAAGTGCGTGTCCTCATCAAATCGTGGGTGTGAGACAACGGCCTTGGCGTTGGTAGGCGAAAACGCGCAATTCGGTTGTGTGTGTCCTCAACTTTTAATCGTGGTTGTGAGACAACAGCCTTGGCGTTGGTAGGCGAAAACGCGCAATTCGGTTGTGTGTGTCTTCAGCTTTTTGTCCTTGTCCTCAGCTTTTCTCCTCAACTTTTTTTGCTTGTGAGACAACGACTATTGCCACGGTAAGCACTAACGAGCAATTCGGCGGCGTGTGTCCTCGCCATGAGGGTAGTGTTGAGTCCTCAGTCTGAGATTCAGGACGCGCGTGAGAAATTCACCTGGATGTGAGTGCGTCAGAGCGCACAATGCAGGCGCGTGTGTCCTCAATGATTCATACTGATTCCATGCCTGCTAAACGACGTGCAACACCTTGCGTTGGAATCTGCTCGACGACCTACGGGGACTTGGTCTGCCGTGGTTGCCGGCGCTTTTCCCATGAGATCACGGGGTGGAACGGCTACGATGATGAGCAGCGTGAACGAGTGTGGGAGCGTCTTGAGAGCCTGCGTGCGACGGCAGTGGATGCGGTCGTTCGGCCGGACAGCCCGGACCTGCTGGAGTCGTTTCGCGAGCGCCTGGAGCTGCCGGAAGACGTGTCCTGGCAGGAAACGGCCTACGATGTCCTGTGCCGCGCACCAGCGGGCAAGGCCTTGTACGAACTCGGATTGGCGTCCATCGAGCACGACGCGGTTGGCGCTGCGCGCTCGGCGATTGACGCGCTGACCGGCCAGTTGGCCGAAGCGCACTATGAACGCAACTTCCGCGTCTCACTTCTTGATACTCGATAACGTGGATAGCCATGACGGTTTTGCGACCGCGCCCGGGGACGGCTAATGAGCATTTCTAAACAGCCTGTAGCGGGTGAGGACGGCCAAACAAAGGCGGCCGTGGACCTTGCACCGGTTCGCGAGTTTTTGCGGGCCGCGACGCCGCAAAGCTGGCTCGATGCGGCTACGCGGAATTTGCCAGTGTTAATGGCCGACCACGCAAACTGCGAACGCAAGGCGGCTAACACGGCGCTTGCGCTGATTGCTCGTTATCCGGAGCGCGCGGCGATGCTGCAACAGTTGTCTCGTCTCGCTCGAGAGGAGATGCGTCACTTCGAACAGGTGGCTGCGCTGATGGAAGCTCGAGGCGTTCCCTACCCGAGACTGTCCGCCTCGCGGTACGCGGCCGGGCTTATGGCGGGGGTGCGCTCTGGTCAGGCTGAGAGGCTTATCGATACGCTTATCGTTGGAGCGGTCGTGGAGGCGCGAAGCTGTGAACGGTTTGCAGCGCTCGTTGATGTTCTTGATGCCGAGCTGGCGGCGTTTTACCTACGCCTGTTGGCAAGCGAAGCCAGACACTTCGAGACGTATCTGGATCTAGCTCGAACGGCTTGTTCATCGTCGGTGCAGGCTGGCCTGGTTGACGAGCGTGTCGCTCACTTCACCACGCTCGATGCGGAGTTAATCTGCTCGCCCGACCCGCAGTTTCGGTTTCACAGCGGTGCGCCTCTCAGCGGGAAACACTGAAGCTCGTACGCCTCGTCTTCGCTGGCGATCAGCCAGCCACACCGGTTCCAGTCGCCCAGTACCATGCGCTGTCGTGCCGCGCCATCGGGCTCAGCTTCCACCTTGTGCAGAGCCGGACGGTGCGTGTGGCCATGGATAAGTCGGTGGGCGCCAAATCTGCTCATCAACTCGCGCACAGCCTCCGGGTTCACGTCGGTAATGTTGCTCGCCTTGTTAGCGGTTTCGCGGCTGCTGGCGCCGCGCAGTTGGCCCGCGAGTTGCCGCCTCTCATCCAGGCTCATGCCTGCGAGTTGCTCGACGAAAGCGGGTGATCGGAGCCAGGTTCGCAATTGCTGATAAGCAGTGTCGTCCGTACAGAGCGAGTCGCCGTGGCAGAGCAGGGTGCCGTCCGCAAGCTGGTGCGTGTCGGGTAACACGGTCACGCCGGTATCACCGGCCAGGCGTTCGCCGTACAGGAAGTCCCGGTTTCCGTGCATGAGGAAGACGCTGCAGTGCCGAGTGGCGCTGATCAGTCTGGCGCGCAGGAAGTCTGCCATTGCACTGTCGTCATCGTCGCCAATCCAGGCTTCGGTGATATCGCCGAGCAGGTATAGCTCGTCAAGCTGCGGGCAGCGGTTATCCAGCAGGCTTGTGAAGCAGTTGGCGTGCAGGCTGTCGGCCGAGTCGAGGTGCAGATCCGAAAGGAACAGGCGGCGCATGCTTATCAAGCCTGTCGTGGAGCTTGTCGCGAGCAAGCTTCCCCGGCATTCAACCCACTTCCCCATTCGCAACGGCGAGCGTGGACTCGAGGATCGAGACCCGCGTCATGGGCCCAACGCCGCCGGGGACGGGCGTGATCCAGCCGGCTCGCTCTTTTGCCGCCTCGAATTCGACGTCGCCGCGCAGCTTGCCTGTTTCGTCCCTGGTCATGCCTACGTCGATCACGATGCTGCCAGGCTTGATCCAGTCACCGCGGATCAAGCCGGGTATGCCGACGGCGCTGACGACGATATCCGCCTGGCGGATATGACCGGCGGTAAAGCGTGAAAATTTGTGCGCTGTCGTGACCGTGCAGCCCGCCATGAGCAGTTCGAGACCCATAGGCCGGCCTACGTGATTGGACGCTCCGACAACTACGGCGTCCAGGCCGCGAATCGGGACGCCCGTTGTTTCCAGCAGCGTCATGATGCCCTTGGGTGTACAGGAGCGCAGCGTCGGTCTGCGCAACGCCAGGCGGCCGATGTTGTAGGGATGGAAGCCATCGACGTCCTTGCGGGGGTCGATGCGATCGATAATGTTGTCGTCGTCGATATGGGCTGGGAGCGGCAACTGGACGAGAATGCCGTCGATGTCCTCGTCGTTGTTTAGTTCGTCGATCTCGGTCAGAAGCTGTGCTTCGGTGATTTCTGCAGTGTGATGGCGGAAGTCGGCCTTGAAGCCGACCTCTTTGCAATCCCGTTCTTTGCCTCGGACGTAAATGGCCGATGCGGGGTCGTCGCCGATCAGGATCACGGCGATGCCAGGGGCCCTTTTCCCCTCTTGGGCGCGTTGCTGAACCGCGCGTTGGATCTCCAGTCGACGAGCGCTGGCGATGGCATTGCCATCGAGAATGTTGGCGGTCATGGCGCTCGAATCCGAAAAGTGACTATCCGCGGGGCCGCTATTGTAGCCCTCATCCTGGATTGCTCAAGACAGCAGGCGATTAAGTGGCGAGAAAGCAGTTGACTCGTCACATGCGTGTACGGCTTCAATTGACCGGCAAATGGTGCCTGCGTATGATCGCCGCGCGTTACAAAGTGACGCACTTCGGGGTATAGCGCAGTCTGGTAGCGCGCCTGCTTTGGGAGCAGGATGTCGGGAGTTCGAATCTCTCTACCCCGACCATTTTTGATAGCTGATAACGAATAGTTTGTAGCGGTGGCCGGTGATGGCAACGTGTGCCGGGAATTGGCACCCTGCGGCCACAAGTCGACAGCACTTGAAGCCCCCACTCGGTAGGGGTCGATGGGGTCGATGGGGTCGATGGGGTCGATAGGGTCGACAGTGTCGGCCGCTGATCGTTGTGCTGCCGATATGGGTCTCGATGTCGCCTTGCGCCTGTAGCTCAATTGGATAGAGCATCGGCCTTCTAAGCCGGCGGTTGAAGGTTCGAGTCCTTCCAGGCGTACCATCGTCGCTCCTGGTGATCTGAATATGATTCGCTGGAGAAGATCGGTCGGCGGGTCGGACGCGCGAGTCAGGCGGTCGCTACTTCAGACAAGCAGTAAAAATATTCGGCCTGGCCAATGCGGCCTGGCTGGCGATAGACCAGTTACTGGTGGGTGTAGCTCAGTTGGTAGAGCTCCGGGTTGTGATCTCGGCGGTCGTGGGTTCGAGCCCCATCATCCACCCCAGTTACCCTCTGTTGCGAATGTCGGCAAGAGTCGGCAAGAGGCGTCAAGAGTCGTCAAGAGTCGGCAAGAGTCGATAAAAGTTGGCGAAAGACGGCCAGCGCAGCCAGAGACGGTTAATTGCTGAATAGCGCGCTACGGCGCATGCGGTTAGCTGGTCGGTGTCGTGTGAGCCGGCAATTGTTCGCCGCCTCGTGTCCGACGCAGCTCGCTGGGCAGACATATCGTTCGCGCAGCGATAAATCAGCACCCATTTCTCAGTAAAGGACGTTCGAAACAAACCATGAAGGTATCGATCGAAACCATGGGCGCACTCAAGCGCCGCCTGACCATCACCTTGCCTTCGGAAGGTTTCGAAGAGCAGATCACAGAGCGTCTGAACGACGCAGCGTCTCGGGTTCGCCTGCCGGGTTTTCGTCCGGGCAAGGTGCCCATGAAGGAAGTTCGCCGCCGTTTCGGAGATTCGGTTCGCGCCGAAGTCGCGGGCGAGTTGATGCAATCGAGCTTTTCCGAGGCCGTTGCCCAGGAGAACTTCTCACCGGCAGGCTCGCCCAGCCTGGAAGTGGTGAAAATGGATCCGGGCATCGACTTCGAATACACGGCAACGTTCGAAGTGTTCCCCACAATCGGCTTGAAACCGCTCAGCGACGTGAAAGTGCAGCGCCCGAGTGCGGAAATTGGCGATGCGGATCTCGAGACCATGATCGAGAACCTGCGCGAGCAGCGCCGGCACTTCTCAGTGGTCGAGCGTGCAGCGGGCGAGGGTGATCAGGTTAAGGTCGACTTCGAAGGCCGGGACGACGGTGAGGTCTTTGAAGGCGGGAGTGCTGAAGATGCGACGTTCGTCATTGGTGCCGGGCAGATGATCGAAGACTTCGATAAGGGCGCACGGGGCCTTTCGGCCGGGGAGTCCAGCACGTTTGCCGCGACATTCCCCGAGGATTACCAGGCTGAAGCGCTGAAAGGCAAGACAGTTGAGTTCACCATCACCATGAAAGAGGTTGCCGAGCCTCGCATACCGGATCTGGACGCTGAGTTTTTCAAGTCGTTTGGGGTGGATGACGGCGACGAAGCCGCATTTAGAACGGAAGTGCGGTCGAACATGGATCGCGAGCTATCCGGTGCGGTCAATAATCAGGTCAAAGCCCAGGTCTTGAAGCAACTCACCGAGGGCCATGACGTGCAGCTCCCGGATGCGCTCGTGCATTCCGAGGTGCATGCGCTGAAAGATCAAATGTCCCAGCAAATGCAGATGTACGGCGGACAGGGCAAGATGCCCGAGCTGGACGATGCGCTGTTCCGAGATGAGGCAGAGCGCCGGGTGAAAACCGGGCTGATCATCAACGAGCTGATACGCAGCAACGAGCTGGAAGCCAGCGCGGACGCCGTCAAGGCGCGAATCGAGCAGATGGCAGCGCCCTATGATGATCCACAGCAGGTGATCAACTACTACTATGGCAACCCTCAGCAATTACAGCAGATTGAGTTTGCTGTTCTTGAAGACCGCGTCATCGAGTTTGTGCTCGAGTCAGCGGACATCGAAGAGGTTGTCAGCAACTATGCTGATGTAGTGGCTGGAAAAGCGTTGCCGGAAGAGGAAGAGGCGGAGTCCTGATCCGAATCGGAGCTTGCGAACCAGGTTTTGGGCAATATAACTGCCTATAGATCGGTCCAGATCTCGAGCTGTTGCAGGCAGTTGATTAATTGCCAGCCAGGACCCACATTGTTGGGGTGTATCGTTCAGCTTTGCTTGCCGCGCATTCGATGTTAGTGACGAGTGAGTGGCCTGTGATCAAAGACTGTTGTGGGCGGTACGCAATCGACCGAGCTAGCTGACAGACAGCCAACAGACACGTATTAAATAGGAAGCGTTCATGACAAACAGCGACCACCGCATTGAGAACCTCGGCTACGTCCCGATGGTTGTCGAGCAGTCAGCCCGCGGCGAGCGAGCTTATGACATCTACTCGCGCCTCCTCAGTGAGCGCATCATCTTTATGGTTGGTCCGGTTGAAGATCAGGTCGCCAACGTTGTTGTCGCGCAGATGCTTTATCTGGAATCAGAAAACCCCGATAAAGACATCCATCTGTACGTCAATTCGCCCGGCGGCTCGGTAACGGCCGGACTCGCGATCTACGACACCATGCAGTTCATTCGCTGTGACGTGTCGACCATGTGTATTGGCCAGGCAGCATCGATGGGCGCCATGCTTCTGGCGGCCGGAGCGCCGGGTAAGCGCAATATGCTGCCCAACTCGCGTGTGATGATTCACCAGCCTTCCGGCGGTTCTCGCGGCGTCGCGGCGGATATCGAGATTCAGGCGCGAGAAATACTGCTCATGCGTGAGCGCATGAACGGCCTGATGGCGGAACATACGGGTCAGACGGTTGAGCGAGTCGCTCGGGATTCGGATCGGGATTTCTGGATGAGTCCGGATGAGGCGGTTGAATACGGCCTGGTCGATCAGGTTCAGTATCCAAGACACAAACTCAAGCCAGTCGACGCTACAACCTAGTGACCACTGTCCAGGAGCGCTGCCGTTCAGCCGAGATGTTGCTAGCTGGGCGTCTTGCAATGGCTTGGCGCTCGGGGCATCGTTTGAGGCTTGCTAAGTGCCATAGGTCGTAGATTGAGTGGATGTGACTGTGATCGAGCTGGTCACTGCATCACGAATGAGCCAGTGTGAACGGGCATTTTGACAAATCGTTAGAGAGTTGGCGGTCCGCGTTTGACGCCATTGGTATGCTTGACGACTAAACTGTAGTTGTAGGTCGTGTTACGCGGAGGTCGGTAGCAGGAACAAGCAGCAAAGGCAGTGGTAATAATAGTCGTAGGTTGAGCAATTCCTGCATAGCGCTGGCTTTCGAGCTGGCGTGGGTAGGGCAGAAGAACGGATAGAGAGGCTGACTGAATGTCGGACGAAAGCGGAAAGGGTGACGATTCGAGCAAGCTGCTGTATTGCTCGTTTTGCGGCAAGAGCCAGCACGAAGTTCGCAAGCTGATTGCGGGTCCATCGGTGTTCATCTGCGATGAATGCGTTGAACTGTGCAACGACATCATTCGTGAAGAAGTTGCCGAAGGCACTGAGACCACCGAGCGTAGCAAGCTGCCGGTTCCTCAGGAGATCAATGCGATCCTCGACAGCTACGTGATTGGTCAGGCGCACGCGAAGCGAGTGCTTTCCGTCGCGGTTTACAACCACTACAAGCGGTTGAACTATTCCGGCAAGAAAGACGATGTGGAGCTGTCCAAGTCCAACATTCTTCTGATAGGCCCGACGGGCAGTGGCAAGACGCTGTTGGCGGAGACCCTGGCTCGTCTGCTCGATGTGCCTTTCACCATTGCGGACGCGACCACGTTGACCGAAGCCGGCTACGTGGGTGAAGACGTCGAGAACATCATTCAGAAGCTGTTGCAGAAGTGCGAATACGACGTGGACCGCGCCCAGGTGGGTATCGTCTACATTGACGAGATCGACAAGATCTCGCGCAAATCAGACAACCCCAGTATCACTCGTGACGTATCCGGCGAGGGTGTACAGCAGGCATTGCTGAAGCTCATCGAAGGCACCGTCGCCTCTGTGCCACCCCAGGGCGGACGCAAGCATCCCCAGCAGGAATTCCTGCAGGTGGATACCTCGAACATCCTCTTCATCTGCGGCGGCGCGTTTGCCGGCCTCGACAAGATTATTGTCGATCGTTCGGACAAGAGTGGCATCGGGTTCGGAGCAGTCGTAAAAGGCGAGGAAGAGCAGAAGAGCATCGGCGAGACGCTGCGCTCCGTAGAGCCGGAAGACCTCATCAAATATGGGCTTATTCCCGAGTTCGTCGGCCGCCTGCCAGTGGTCGCAACCCTCGAAGAGCTCGATGTCGAAGCGCTGGTGCGCATCCTGAAAGAGCCCAAGAATTCGCTCACCAAGCAGTACTCCAAGCTCTTCGAGATGGAAGATGTTGAAGTCGATTTCCGCGAAGACGCGCTGGCGGCGGTCGCTCGCAAAGCGATGGAACGCAAAACCGGTGCCCGTGGACTGCGCTCCATACTCGAGTCCGTGCTGCTGAGCACGATGTACGAGCTGCCATCAACGGATAACGTCAGCAAAGTTGTGATCGACGAGAGCGTCATTCGCGGTGAGAGCGAACCGATGCTCATCTACGAGAACGTCGACGCACCGAAGGCGGCTGAGGACTAGCAGCCTCGACTCATCTGGCGCTGCCCAGCCGTTGAGAGACTGCTTGTCCAACGTCAGATTTCTGGCGTACTACCTGGCTCGGTGCTCGCGTGTCGCGAGCGCAAAATGACAGTGTGGGCCTCGCGGACGGGGTTGCAAAAGTGTGGCCTTCGTCAGCCTTTGCGGCTCTTCTGCGACATTTCCGAGACAACCTTTCACGCCTCGCCTTCCCCTGTACGGTAAAGTTCGTCGTTGAATTACGCTGAAGTGGACATCATGCAAGATATTCCGGTCATCCCCCTGCGCGACATGGTTGTTTACCCCCATGGGGTGCACCCGCTATTTGTCGGCACAGCCAGTTCCATCGACGCGCTCGACGCGGCTATGTCGGCGGACAAGCAGGTGCTACTCGTCGCGAAGCGTGACGCTGACGTCGATGGGGCCGTTGGTGAGGAGCTGTTTGATGTCGGCACGGTAGCAACGGTGCTGCAGCTGCTAAAGCTGCCTGACGGAACGGTCAAGGTGCTCGTGGAGGGAGGCTTCCGGGCAAGCGTGGACGAGCTGCGCAGCGATCCAGGCGGCTTCTTTGTCGCGGATGTGGTCGTTCATGATGAGCCCATCGTCGACGCCTCAGAGCGCGACAGCGCCGTGCGCTCGATCATGAGCCATTTCGAGCAATACGTATCTCAGAGCAAGAAAGTTCCGACCGAGGTGATGTCTTCCCTGGCAAGCATCGATGATCCTGCGCGCCTGCTGGATACGATTGCCGCGCAGCTCTCTCTCAAGATCGAGCACAAGCAAGCGCTGCTCGAGACGATCGACTTTCCCGAACGCATGGACTACCTGCTCAGCTTGCTCGATAGCGAACTCGATCTTGCCAAGATGGAGAAACGCATTCGTGGCCGCGTCAAGAAGCAGATGGAGAAGAGCCAGCGCGAGTACTACCTGAATGAGCAGATGAAAGCGATTCAGAAAGAACTCGGTGACATGGACGATGCGCCTAACGAACTCGAAGCGCTCGCCAGCAAAATTGCTGAGCAAAAAATGCCCAAAGAGGCAGAAGACAAAGCGAAAGCGGAACTCAACAAGCTCAAACTCATGGCGCCGATGTCCGCGGAAGCGACCGTTGTTCGCAGTTACCTCGACTGGATCGTCAGCGTGCCGTGGAGCAAACGCTCGCGTGTTCGCCGGGATCTCGCAGAGGCGGAGCGAATTCTCAGTGAAGACCACTTCGGCCTGGATGAGGTGAAAGAACGGATACTCGAGTTTCTTGCCATACAAGGCAGAGTGCGCAAGGTGAGCGGCCCGGTGCTATGCCTGGTTGGCCCGCCCGGCGTCGGCAAGACCTCCCTGGGCGAGTCCATCGCCAAAGCAACCGGGCGCAAGTTTGTCCGCATGGCTCTGGGCGGCGTTCGCGACGAGGCTGAAATTCGTGGCCATCGGCGAACGTATATCGGCGCTCTGCCTGGCAAAGTGATCCAGAAGATGTCGAAGACGGGAGTGCGAAACCCGCTCTTTCTGCTCGACGAAGTGGACAAGATGGGCATGGACATGCGCGGTGACCCAGCTTCAGCGCTGCTCGAAGTGCTCGACCCGGAGCAGAACAATACGTTCAACGATCACTACCTGGAGGTCGACTATGACCTGTCAGACGTGTTCTTTGTTTGCACATCCAACTCGATGAATATTCCAGCGCCGCTGCTTGACCGCATGGAGATCATTCGCCTCCCGGGTTACACGGAGGATGAGAAGCTCAACATTGCCAGTCGGCATCTGCTGCCCAAACAGCGCAAGCTCGCCGGCCTGGCCGAGGACGAGATAGTGGTCGGTGATGAGGCGTTAATGCACATCATTCGCTACTACACAAAAGAGGCGGGCGTGCGCGGGCTTGAACGCGAGATTGCCAAACTGTGTCGCAAGGTGGTGAAAGCGAGCGCGCTTGGCGAAGAAAGCTCTCCCCACAATATCGGAACGGAAGAAGTTGAGCGCTTCAACGGCGTCTGGCGTTACAGCTATGGGCTGGCCGAAGAGAAAAATCGCATTGGCATCGTAACGGGCCTGGCTTGGACCCCGATGGGGGGCGAGCTGCTGAACATAGAAGCCGTGTGCGTTCCTGGCAAAGGCCGGCAAACCAAGACTGGCTCACTCGGTGATGTCATGCAGGAGTCGATTCAGGCAGCGCTGACCGTTGTGCGTTCGCGCAGCGATGCCCTCGGTGTCCGGAAGGATTTTCACGAAAAGTTCGATCTACACGTACATGTTCCGGAAGGCGCTACGCCGAAGGACGGTCCGAGTGCCGGCATCGGTATGTGTACGGCGCTGGTTTCCGTGCTGACCGAGATTGCCGTTCGTGCGGATGTCGCGATGACGGGTGAAATCACGCTGCGCGGCCAGGTTCTGCCGATCGGCGGCCTCAAAGAGAAGCTGCTTGCAGCCCATCGAGGTGGTATCAAAGAAGTCATAATCCCGAAAGAAAACGAGCGGGATTTGAAGGAGATACCAGACAATGTCAAAGCGAAACTCGTCATTACTCCAGTCGAATGGATCGATGAGGTCCTAAGCATCGCACTGGTGCGGCAGCCTAAGCCGCTAGCGCCGACGGCAGTCGTCGGCAAAGACTCCGACAGCTCGGATGACTCCGTGGGTGAAGCCATTAGCGCGCACTGAACCTGGTCCCAGGTGGGCCTGCACTCTCAGTTGGTTGGGACTTGAGCGAGGTCCTGTAAGAAGCCATTAGCGCGCATTGATTCGCGTTCTTTTTGGGCCATCCCCTTTAGTTGGCTGGGGGTCGATGGCGCTTACTGGAAGAGCCATTCGCGCGTAATGAACCGCTCACGGCTCTTTTGCTTCGGCTCGGCCGTTGCGCTGCGAGCAAAGATATCCTTACCCTCGTGTTGCAGTGCCGATGGGTGCTTGTTATAAACCGCCGGGCTTTGGTGCTAAGCACCGCACGGCGGTCTCTGCCGGGTGGTTCGCGGCTCTTAAAGCCAACCGCAACAATTTGAGATGATCCTCCGTCTGGCCCGCTGTTTTCGGGCCGCCCTCACTGCGCTCTACTGCCTTCGCCTGATTTGCTCTGCAATCAGACCGGCGCGCGCAAGCAGGCGGTCTGCAGGGGTGCAGCGGACACAACAAGCCGTCGCACTGAGGTCAGTGCGCGGAATATACGGATCAACTCGTTCACTCCACTAGAGGGGTCATTAGTGAATAAGACAGAACTGGTCGACAAAATCGCCGAGGAAGCGGATATCTCCAAGGCATCCGCAGCCCGCGCTTTGGACGCGGCCCTTGAGGCGATCACCGAATCGCTGAAAGCAAGCGATCCGGTGGTACTGGTTGGCTTCGGCACGTTCCTCGCGCGCGAGCGCGCAGCACGAGCCGGACGCAACCCGAAAACCGGCGAAACGATTCAGATCAAAGCAGCTCGCGTGCCGGCGTTTAAGCCTGGCAAAGCACTGAAAGACGCCCTGAACTAGGCCGTCCACAATGGCTGACTCCGAGCTGTGCTGGCTAACGGTCAGCTCGGACGCCAACCCATTTTACTCGGAGAACAGGCGCTTTATCGGCGCCTGTCTCGTTTACAGGAGGCTCCGCAATGCTGATGAAGCTGCGAGACAGGACCCAAAGCGCTGGTAGCAAGGTCCTCGTGTTCATCATTTGCGCCGTGTTGGCGGTGTTTGGGTTTGGTGGGTTCGATGCGTTATCCAACACTGATCCTGATGTGTCTAGCGGCTGAAGTGTTGATATTCCCCAGAGTCGAGTCGATGGTGAGACCCAACTTGAACAGCAGCGGCTGCTGAGCCGAGGTGACATCGACCCTGCGCAAATCGACCCGCTCATCCTGCGCCAACGCGTGCTGGATCAGCTCATAACCCGGACGGTGCTTGAAGAAAGCGCTAGCGAGTTGGGGCTCGCGGCTTCCGAACGCCAGATCGCCGAGGTGTTGCAATCGGACCCCAGTTTTCAGGTCGACGGTCGTTTCGATGAAGACACATTCGCGCGCACGTTGTTAGGCGTTGGTTACTCGCCGGCGCGCTTTCTCGATGAGCTCGATGGCAACATCAAAGTTCAGCAAATGACGTCTGCTCTGCAGCGAAGCCATTTCCTGCCGGACTGGGAATTTGCGATGAATGCCGCGCTACTCGCCCAGCGTCGTACGGTTGCCTATCTAGCGTTCCGCACGGAAGAGTTGCTTCCGGAGATCGAAATCAGCGAAGAGCAGGCGCTGAATTATTTCGATGACAACGCCGATGCTTATCTCACCGAAGAAACGCTGGCGCTCGATGTCATCCGCTACAGCGTCGAAGACTACCTCGCTGCGAACCCGGTTGATATCAGCGACGAAGACATCGTCGCGGCCTATGAGGCTGATCGGGAAGCCGCGCAACTCAGCGAAACCCGGCGAGCGTCTCACATTCTGTTGCAGATCGATGAGGATCGCAGCGAAGAGCAGGCTACGCGTCTGCTGGCCGACATCAAGCAGCGCGTTGTTGACGGCGCTGACTTCGCCGAGCTGGCGTCTGAGTATTCTCAGGATCCGGGCTCTGCCGGTTCCGGTGGTGATCTTGGTTTTGTTCAACGCGGGACGTTTGTACCCGAGTTCGAGGAAGCCACCTGGGCGCTGGAAGTCGGTGAGTTGTCTGACCCCGTCGTCAGCGAATTTGGCGTGCACCTGATACGCCTCGAGGAAGTGCGTCAACCCGAGTATGTGCCGTTAGATAACGTTCGCGAGGACATAGTCGCGCGCCTGACGCGAAGCCGGGCGCTCGACGCCCTGGCTAATGACCTATTGCCTGATATCGATAAGCTGGCCTTTGACGAGCCGAGCTCACTCGCGCCGATCGCGCAGATGCTGGACATCGAACCGGTTCAGATCGCGAACGTCTCTCGGCGCGCCGGCGACGGTGTGTTTAGCCAGGCGGCTCTGCGCGACGTGGCGTTCTCCGATGAAGTGCTAGACGAAGAATACAATTCCCGCGTGGTCGAAGCCGATGACGGCAGCCTGGTCGTGATGCGGCTCGCCGAGCGTACACCCGCGGTGCAGCGTCCGTTTGAGGACGTCCGTGATGGAATCGTAACCTTGCTGGCGCGACAACAGGCGAGAGAGCAGGTTGCGACGCTGGCTGACGAGGCTCTGTCTGCTCTGGAGGCCGATGAAGCAACCTCAGATATTGCGGATCGCTTCGACCGTAACTGGGTGGTCGTCGAGAATGCTGCACGCACCATGCCCGATACGCCCCTGAGTGTGCTGCAGACCGCCTTCCGGTTACCCGTGCCCGCAGCCAACGGTAAATCCAGCGCCATTGCCCCGCTGGGTCTGGGTGATCTGGCGGTTATTACGGTAACGGATGTTATCGACGGTGACGTCGAGAGCCTGAGTGAGAACGAGCAGTTGTCGCTACGCTCGCAATTGCTCGGGCAGTTGGTGCAAGGTGACGTGGCTAGCTTCTACTTCCACGCGGAATCTGAGCTGGGAGTCGAACGCGACTAGAGCGTCCTTCTTGAGCGCCTCATTTTCTTGGCGCCTCACTTTCTGAGCGCCTCGTAAGAGGCGCCGTCTAGCTGCGCTCTTGGGACTGACTTCGCGCCGTCGTACTCGGTGGCCGAGGCAGCAGGCTCTAGCGAGCGCTCGCTGCGTTTACGGTCAGCTTCAACATCTGCCCCGGCTGCAGCAGGCGACTCGCATCCAGTGAGTTCCAGCGGCTTATCTGTGCCACCGTCACGCCGAATTTGCTCGCGATCCTGTGCAGAGAGTCACCGCGCCGAACGGAGTAACGCAAAGTGCGTTTGGTTTCTGGCGGCAGGGCCACAGCCCGACTGCCTGCTGTGGCTTCGCTCGACGCTGCCGGAATGAGCATCTGTTGACCGACGCGCAAGGTGCTTTTGGGGCCCACTTCGTTGAGTTTCATCAACGCCGTCATACCGACGTCGAAGCGACGCGAGATTGTCCACAGCGAGTCACCCTGCGCAACCGTGTAGGAGTCGCCTTGGCGCTGATTCAACGGCGTCGGATAGGCATCAGCGCTCATCGAGGCTTTCGGTATCAGCAATGCCTGGCCGATGTTGATTCGGTTGCTGCGCAGATGGTTGACGCGAACCAGCGTCGCCGTGTCGGTGCTGTAGCGGCGCGCGATGGTGCTCAGCGCATCACCCGGTTTCACCACGTAGCGAGCAAACTGCACGCGCTCGGCCGTCGGGACTTCAGCGAGCTGCGCGGCGACGGAGCCGGGTTGCTCAGCAAATTCTGTCGGGATCAGCAGCCGGTGCGGTCCGCCCGGGGGTGTGGCCCACTGATTCAGCGCCGGGTTCCATCGATACAACGTTTCCGGATCGACATTAATCTGCCGCGCGATAACGGCGATATCGTATTGGCCTTCCAGCTCGACGACCTGAAAGCCCGGGTCGCGTCCTACCTCGGGAAGATCAATACCATAGCGCTCGGGGTCAGCAACGACGGCGGCATATGCGAGCAAACGTGGCACGTACGCAGATGTCTCGCGTGGCAGTTTCAGGTTGAAAAAATCCGTCTCTTTGCCAGCCTTGCGAGCGCGGCGAATGCTCCGGGCAACACGTCCCTCCCCGGTGTTGTAGCTGGCCAGGGCGTGCGGCCAGTCATCGAAGCGGTTGTGCAATACCTGCAGATAATTCAGGGCGCCGTCAGTCGCCTGTACAGGGTCGCGACGCCCCTCGAACCACCAGTTCATGGTGACGCCAAAGCGTTTTGCGGTGGCTGGAATGAACTGCCACAACCCGGCGGCGCCGCCGGGAGAAAACGCGTAGGGATCGAGCGCGCTTTCGACGATTGGCAGAAGGGCAAGCTCGGAGGGCAGGCCGCGCTTGCTGATCTCATTGTGCATGTAAGCAAGGTAGCGTTCGGCACGCTGTCCGATGCGCTTCAGATAGTCCGGGTGGCGCTTGAGCCAGGCGATCTCCTGTTGGACCCGTTTCTCATCGACCCGGTGGTCCAGTTGGAAGCCGGCGCGTAGCAGGGGCCAAAGACTGGTCTGGGGTGCGACCTCGAGCTGATAGGTGAGGCGGGGTGGCTGTTGAGGCACGTGAACGGCGCTGGGTGCGTCCATCAACGAACCAGCGAGCTGAACTGCTGGCTGGCTTGTGGTGCAGGCATTGGTCGCCAGTGCGCAGGTGATGGCAAGCGTCGCCCATTGCCAGCGTTTCAGAATGACAGATGGCCTTCGTACAGATAACGCGGGCATTAGCAGTCCTTATCGATTCCCTTTCGTTCGAATGGGCAGGCGCACATGCGCTGCTCGTGCCCTGCAAAGGGCGAGAGCATTGAGCGCTGAACCGCAGCGTGCCGTGCGCCTCGAATATCCCCGGCCTGTAGCCTGGGTGTGCGCTTGGGGTACGTGCGGACAAGTGCTTGACTGTCCATTACGCATTCGACAGGTGTGTCCGTACCCTCGTTTGCCGTCTCTTCGCTGTGCGCAAGCGTCCTGCCAGCCAATGGCGGACACAGGGCGCGGGTGTTGAGACAGGCAGGCAAAGCTACCGGACGGCACCTGTCGACGTGTGCCTTCCAGTAGTTAGGTTATCCGTGGTGCTCTGTGGCGGCAATCTGGAAAGCGCTTTTTTGAGAACCCCGTTGTGTGCTTTTACCCGGGAACGCGGTCCGCCGGCAGGGTCTACGGTGACAATGCGCGTTTCGGCGTATGCTGGCGCGATTCGCCCACGAAAGCCCCGGCAGCTGAACTGGCTGAGCTACCCTTTGATTGAGAGGGACGAGACATATACTTTATGGAAAACAAAGACATAGAAGACAAACCTGATCTATTCATTGAATGGCTATCCGGTCCGGTCGGCCAGCGCCTGCTGAACGAAGAGCAATCGAGGCTCGAGGTCGCGGCTCGCCGTTTCCACGGCGATGCCATGCTTTGGTGTGGGCCGGTTTGCCAACCGGCAAACTGCACAGAACGCTCGATGGTGCGTAGCCGGGTGTACCTGCCGAGCCAACGAGCGGTGGCAGAAGCACCACCGTCGGGCGTCGAGTCTGGCGAGCACGTGCCGTGGCTTCGAGCCGAGCTCGATGAGTTGCCACTGCGAACCGGGTCGATCACGGCGGTAGTCCTGCACCATGCTCTGGACCTGGTCGATGAGCCGAGGCACGCGCTTCGGGAAGTCGTGCGTGTGTTGGCTGACGGAGGACGTCTGGTGGTCTGTGGCTTCAACCCCTACAGCCTCTGGGGCCTGCGCAGGCTCTACGCGGCGGCGCGTAACGATGCGTTTTCGAACCTCGCTTTCGTCGCACCCAACCGGCTCCATGACTGGCTAACGGTGCTTGGGATGGATGCACCGCGCCTCGTTCCCACCTACCTCAACCGGCCTCCATTGCCTGTGGCCAATTTCGATGGCCCGCGGTTGCAGGCGTTGTCACGCCGGCTCGATGTGCTTTCCATCGGCGGCTCTTATCTGATGACGGCCATGAAATCCAGCAGCGCGGGTCAGCCGCCCTGGTCGGAGCGGGTGCGCGCGTCTCTCGGCAAGCGCCCGGTATCCCCGAGTCCCGTGGTTCGCCTGCTCGCACCGAATACCGCCCGCGACGAACCGTAGTCAGCCGGCGAGGCTCGACGCTACAATGTCGGCCCGGATTGGCTTCGTGCTTTCCCCTTACGTATTTACTGCCGTATCCCGGCTAACGGAGTGTCGTGTTGCCCCCATTGTGTGCTGTGAATCCTGACTTCAGCGGCCAGGCGAGTCGGGCATGAGCGACAAACCGACCTCCGTTATCGCCTTTACGGATGGTGCCTGTCTCGGCAATCCAGGCCCAGGTGGTTGGGCGGCGTTGCTACGATTCGGCTCCGAAGAGCGGGTGATCAGCGGCGGTGAGCCCGACACCACAAATAATCGGATGGAACTCATGGCGGCCATTGAGGCGCTCGCAACCCTGAAGCGAGGCTGTGATGTTCACCTGACCACCGATTCGCAGTACGTCAAGCAGGGCGTTGAAAGCTGGATGGCCAACTGGAAACGCAACGGCTGGAAAACCGCCGCTAGGAAGCCCGTCAAGAATCAGGACCTGTGGCAGCGGATGGATGAACAGGTTGTGCGGCACAACGTGACCTGGGCATGGGTAAAGGGCCATAGCGGTCATCCGGAGAACGAGCTCGTCGATGATGCGGCCCGTGCTGAAGCAGAGGCTTTGCGCTGATGCGCCAGATTGTTCTGGATACGGAGACGACCGGACTTGAGGCTGAGCTAGGCCATCGAGTCATCGAGATTGGCGGCGTTGAGCTACTCGATCGGCGTCTGACCGGCAATCACTACCATCAGTATCTGAACCCCGAGCGGGACATCGATGAGGCCGCACAAGAGGTTCACGGGATCTCTTTAGATGATCTGATCGACAAACCTCGGTTCTCAGACGTTGCCGAGGAGTTCCTGGATTTTGTCAGCGGCGCTGAGCTGGTGATCCACAACGCGCCATTTGATGTTGGGTTTCTTGACGCCGAACTTGCTCGACTCGGGACTGGCCGGCGATTGTTGGACGTCTGCAGTGTGACGGACTCCCTGGCGATTGCGCGTAATCGACACCCGGGGCAGAAGAACAACCTCGATGCCCTGTGCAGGCGCTACGGCATCGACAACAGCAGCCGCGACCTGCACGGTGCTTTGCTGGATGCCGAGATTCTCGCGGACGTCTACCTGCTGCTCACGGGCGGACAGCCGACGCTGTTTGAAGATGGTGAGCGCTTCGATCCTTCGGCGGTTGACCTCTCCGGTGTTGCTCGAATCGAGAACGCCAGCGATCTTCCTGTGATCTTGGCCAGTGTCGACGAGCTCGCGGCACACGCGGCCTGGCTGGATCAGCTCGATCAGTCGGAACAGCCGGCCGTTTGGCGGCGGCTGTTATCTGACTAGACTGCTATCCGCCTGGGCTGCTATCTACCTGGTCTGATTGAGGCTAATCGTGCCTGCTCACAGTACGTAGGTGACGCACAGCCAGCCAGTAATGCCCATGGTTATCGTGTACGGCAGTGCCATCAGCACCATCTTTCCGTACGACAAGCGCACGAGCGGTGCGATAGACGATGTCAGGAGAAACAGGAACGCGGCCTGTCCGTTAGGCGTCGCGACCGACGGGATGTTGGTGCCGGTGTTGATCGCAATCGCGAGGCTGTCTAGCTGTTCCCGGCTGATGGTGCCGGCGTTGAAGGCCGCATAGACCTCATTGATGTAAACCGTCGCGACAAACACGTTGTCGCTGATCATCGATAGCACGCCGTTGGCGAGGTAGAACATACCGGGCTGATCCTCCACCGGTAACGCCAGGACGTAGTCGATAACGGGAGTGAACAGATGCTGGTCGTGGATGACGGCAACGATGCCGAAAAACACGCAGAGCAAAGCAGTGAAGGGCAGCGCTTCTTCGAAGGCGTGGCCGATGCGATGCTCCTCAATAACGCCGTTGAATGCTGTCTGCAGCACGATAATGAGCAGGCCGATCAGGCCAACCTCGGCGACGTGAAAGGCTAGCGCCAGCACCAGAACTACCGCGGCAATACCCTGAATGATCAGTCGTGCGCGATCTCGATCGGTTCGAGCCTCGCCTTCCTCGCGATCGTAGTCTTCGAGGATGTGTCGTACCGCATCCGGCAGTTTCGCACCGTAGCCCGCGATTTTCGTTTGCTCCAGCAGTAAACAGGTCAGCAGACCAACGGCGAGCACCGGCATCGTAACCGGCGCCATGCGCAGGAAAAACTCTATGAATTCCCAACCAACACGGCTGGCGATCAGCAGGTTCTGGGGTTCGCCGACGGTGGTGCAGACACCGCCGAGCGCCGTGCCGACAGCGCCGTGCATGAGCAGTGAGCGCAGGAAGGCGCGAAACTCATCGAGGTCTGAGCGATGCAGGTCGTGCACGCCCGCATCCTCGCCGTGGTCGTGGTCGGTGTCGTGGCGATGATGTTTGCCGGAAGCCACCCTGTGGTAGACCGAGTAGAAGCCGACGGCGACTGCGATGATGACCGCTGTAACGGTTAGCGCGTCCAGGAAGGCTGACAGAAAAGCCGCGACGAAGCAGAAGAGTAGCGATATGGCCATCTTCGAGCGAATGCCGAGCAGTATCTTGGTAAACACGAACAGCAGCAGGTCCTTCATGAAGAAGATGCCGGCCACCATGAACATGAGAAGCAAAATAACCTGAAACGCGCCGAACACTTCGACGCGAATGGTTTCGGCGGACGTCATGCCCATGAGTACCGCTTCAATGGCGAGAAGTCCGCCGGGCTGCAGCGGATAGCACTTCAGGGCCATCGCGAGTGTGAAAATGAATTCGACCAGGATGACCCAGCCGGTGAAGAATGGATCGGTCAGCGTGAGGATGAGTGGGTTGGCAACCAAAAACGCGACAATGGTTGTCTTGTACCAATCCGGGGCATTGCCGAGGAAATTCGGCCAGAACGCCGTCTGCATGAATCCGATCATTGTTGTCGTGTCCGTGTGCTGAGATTGGTGAGATAAAGTGCATGAGACCCCGCGTTGCAGGGCGCTCGTGACGATGCGTGTGATCGCTGGTTAGCTGAGTCCGATCTGCCCAACTGACGTCGCTCGCGGTCCGCGTTCTTCGTATTTCGGGTTGTGCGCACGCGCTGGCCTCGATCATCCATGTTCGCTGGCTCAGCGTTTGTATAGTCAGTACGCTGGCAGGCTCGTCTACTCTGCCACTTCTTCGCAGAAGGTGGCAGATTGCCGTATTTGGCGAAAATCTGATATGTCATCTCGATATCAGAATCGAGGAACTCGGAATCCCGGGGCTAGCGAAGGAGACAGTTTCTCGTCAACGCGTTCGGTCTGCGGCGATCCGTTCCCCTCAGTATAGAGGCTAACCAGCGGTCTGCTCGTTACCGTGCCAAGGATGAGGCGGCGTCCCAGGGATGAGTTCAGCGCCGACTAACGGTAAGGTGAGCGCCGTTTGACGCGGGCTTTCGGCCGAAGCCGAGGATACGCGCCGTTGTAGCCTGATGACCTGGAGGAGCCGCCTGTGTGGCCTAGAGATCCCGATGACTTTCTTTCCCTCGTAGAGCCGCCGCACGATGCTGATCAGAGCTCCGCGCTGATATACGCGTTTCTCGATGGAGAGTTGGTGTGTATGCCGGAACAGGGTGTACCCAGAATCCCAACCAATGACGACTTTCGATGGCTGGATGTGGAATTCACGTCCAAGCATTACATGGGCGAGCTGCGAGGCCAGTCCTGCTATGCGGCGACGCTCACGGGGAAATTGGGAGAGGGCTACTCGTCGCTGGGTCTGCGCGGGTTTCTGGGGCGGGTCGAAGCCGCCCACTTTTACCTGGCAGGTCGAGCGCAGCAGATTGTCGCCTGGCACGCTGAGCATGCATTCTGTGGCCGCTGCGGTACGGCTACGCAAGGCCACACCACAGACCGCGCCAAGGTCTGCCCCGACTGCGGCCTGATTGCCTATCCTCGCCTGTCACCGAGCATTATCGTTCTCGTGCATCGCGGCGACGACGTGTTACTTGCGCGTAACGCTCAATGGCCTGACGGGATGTTCTCGACCCTGGCGGGCTTCGTTGAGCCTGGCGAGAGTATCGAGCAGACGGTACACCGGGAAGTAAAGGAGGAGGTCGGCATCGACGTCACGAACCTTCGCTACCTCGGCAGCCAGAGCTGGCCTTTCCCCAACTCGCTGATGCTGGGCTTTCATGCTGAATATGCGAGCGGCGATATCGTGTGCCA
>CAYGQC010000010.1:0-9472 GCA_964351875.1 uncultured Pseudomonadales bacterium | reverse complement strand
GCGATATTGTGTACCAGGAAGGCGAGATTGCGGAAGCGAACTGGTTTGCTCCAGATGCGCTGCCTCAGATTCCGCCGCCAGTCGCGATTTCGCGCTGGCTGATCGACGACTTTCTCAATTCTCTCGGTCGTTAGCTGGCCGGGTTAACCACACCGAATTCGGTCAGGGTGGCGGCTCTGACGGCAGCGAGGGATTGGCGAACATCCCGAGCAGCACGTAGGTAAATGCGATGTGTCCGGTTGCGCGAAAGCGCTCCTCCATGAACGCCTGCATGACGTCTCCGCCGTTACTCAGCAGGTCGAGTGCGGTGTCGACACTGTCGAACAGGTAGGTGACGTCGATTCGGTGAGTCGCGCGATCGAGCAGGGACAATTCGCCACTCGCTGCGCGCACGTATAACGGCTCCAACCCCGAAACCGCCAGCTCGACAAACATGTCGACGGCAAGGGTGGCGGTGGGGTTGGCGCTGGCCTCCAGCCGGCGCTTCAGGTGCTCGCGTGCGCTGGAATCCTGCAGCGAGTTCGGTTGGCCGTTTGTTTCCATGGCAGTGGGTACGTCTCGCGCATTGGCTCGTCTATGGATAGCTGCGATGGTTTCAGCCTGAGCGCCCGCGTGCAAGCGATCTACATTCGCCCAACGAACCAGTCGAAGAGTGCGGTGAGAGGAGGCCCAAGTCTGCTAAAGTAGCGCGCCGATTTTACCGGATGCCCTGGTATGGAATTTGTTTTCGACTATCTGTCCTTTCTGGCCAAGACAGTCACCATAGTCATCGCGATTGCGTTTGTGATTTCGATCGCTCAGTCCCTGTCCAACCGCCGGCAGTACGGCGGTGGTGGCCATCTGGATGTGCGCAACGTTGGCGATGAGATTCGCCATCTCCAGCGCTCCGTGCAGGAGGCGCAGATGTCGCCGGGCCAGATGAAGAAGCTGTACAAGGCTGATGCCAAGCAGATGAAGGCAAGGGAGTCTGGCAAGGCGGTTCCTGAAGCCAGCGAGGGTAAGGTGTATGTGCTCAAGTTTCGCGGCGATATGGATGCCAGCGCCGTGGCCAACCTGCGTCGCGAAGTAACCGCCGTCATCGCTGCTGCCGACCCCGCTGATGAGGTGGTGTGCGAGATTGAATCAGCCGGCGGTTACGTACACAGCTACGGCCTCGCCGCCTCACAGCTCCATCGCATTCGCAGCGCCGGTCTGAAGCTCACGGCTGTTGTCGATAAAGTGGCGGCCAGCGGTGGTTACCTTATGGCTGTTGTCGCCGACCGGATTCTTGCGGCTCCATTCGCCATCATCGGGTCCATCGGCGTCGCCGCCGAGATTCCTAACGTGCACCGTTTGCTGAAGAAGCACGATATCGACTTTGAAGTAATGACCGCCGGTGAGTACAAGCGCACGCTGACGGTCTTCGGAGAGAATACCGACTCGGCGCGCAAGAAGTTCCAGGACGATCTTGAAGATACACACACGCTCTTCCAGGAATACGTGTCCGAACATCGCCCGTCTCTCGACGTCGCCGCCGTCGCCACCGGTGAGACCTGGTATGGCCAGCGCGCAGTCGATCAAGGCCTGGTTGATGAGCTGATGACGTCTGACGAATACTATTCCCGGCGCTCGGAAGCGACGGACGTATATCGCGTTAAGTGGGTAGTTCACCGTAACCCGCTCGAGCGCGCCATGGGCCAGGTTCAGCAAGGCATGGCCAAGATCGCCAGGCGTCTCGGCGCGACTGATTGACCAAAAGCCAAGCTCAAGTAATAGCGATCTACTGAAAGTGGGAAGCCGAGCAATCAGGTGGCCTCACCAAACAACTTAAGTGGGAGAAGTGACATGGGCGAGCAGTTTCGCGCGTTCTGGGTAGAGAAAGGTGAGGATCGAACGTTCACTCGGTCGATCGTTGAGCGTTCGGTGGATGATCTCCCTGAGGGTGAGGTTCTGATCGATGTTCAATACTCGTCGCTGAACTACAAAGACGGCTTGTCGGCAACCGGTAACCCGGGTGTCACTCGCAACTTCCCGCACACGCCGGGTATCGACGCCGCCGGCGTCGTCGTCAGCGCGGCGCCCGGTTGCGGTTTCAGCGCGGGTGACAATGTGTTGGTGACCGGCTATGACCTGGGAATGAGCACGGCTGGTGGCTTTGGCGGCCGCATAAGAGTTCCCGCAGCGTGGGTCGTCGCGATGCCCGATGGGCTTAGCGCAGACACGGCGATGCTCTACGGCACGGCTGGTCTGACGGCCGCGCTCTGCGTCGACAAACTGATTCGCAGCGGTCTCGAAACGGGTAACGGACCGGTGCTCGTAACCGGCGCCACCGGCGGGGTTGGCAGTGTCGCGGTTGCGCTCCTGGCCAAGCTCGGCTTTGAGGTGACGGCGGTAACGGGTAAAGCCAGCCAGCACGATTACCTGATACAGCTCGGCGCGACGGACATTCTGCCGCGAGAAGCGCTTACCGAAGGCTCAGGCAAACCGATGCTCAAGGAAACCTGGGCTGGCGCAGTCGACACCGTGGGTGGTGAGCCCCTGTTCAACGCCGTTAAATCGTTGCGCTACGGTGGCTCGGTCGCGGCCTGCGGGCTCGTCGCCTCAGCGGCATTTGATGCAACGGTGCTGCCATTCATCCTGCGGCATGTGAATCTGCTCGGTGTCGATTCGGTTGAGCTGCCCCTGGCTCAGAAACAGGCAATCTGGCAAAAGCTGGCTGGTGAGTGGTCGCTGGACAACCTGGCACTGATGCGCGAGGACATCAGCCTCGATCAGCTATCCGGCGCGATCGATCGAATCCTCGCCGGTGAGATGGTTGGCCGCGGACTGGTAAACCTCGCGGCCTAGTCCCGGCGAAGGCGGGCGGATACGGCGATCGGGCTCGGATAACGGAAGATCACCAGGTAGGTGGATAACACGAGCGTCAGGACTGTGGCGCCCTGCACGATGTGGGCGGCATGGCCGCCCATCAAGCCCACACTGACCGCCAGGAACGTCACCAATAGAGAGAATTCGCTCGCCTGGCCCAGGCGAAAGCCGACCTCCCAGCTCGACGCGGTCGACTCGCCGGAGAGTTTCAGCGAACCGGCGAATATCGCCGGTTTCGCGAGGATGAGCGCGGCCGTCAGTGCCAGGGTCGGCACAGCCAGCTCCAGCAGCAATACCGGATCCAGACCCGCGCCGACGGTAAAGAAAAACAACACCAGGAAGAAATCGCGCAGCGGACGCAGTGACGTTGCGATGTACTGCGCAATCGGTGAGGTTGCCAGGGCGACTCCCGCGATAAACCCGCCAATGGTGAATGACAGACCGATCGCCTCCGCGAGTGACGCGATGCCGAGACACCAGCCGACGGCGATCAGAAAGATGAATTCCTCAAAGGCGTCGAACTTCGCGATCAGCGGCAGAATGGCGTAACGCACACCGAGAAAAGCGGTTGCTGCGACCACAGGAAGTGCAGCCACGGTGAGCGACATCGCACTGAAAAGGTCGGCCTGGGGATCGGCGCTGCTAGCCAGATACAGCAACGCGAGGATGGCGAGAAAATCCTGTAGCAACAGCAGAGAGATCACGATCTCACCCACGTGCCGGTGATGCAGCACTGTTGTCGGTAAGAGCTTGATGCCCATGATCGTGCTGGAGAACGTAACGGCGATACCCGCGATGATGGATTCGGACTGGGTGAAGCCAAAGGCGAGCATCAGCGCATAGCCTATGGCGAAGAACGCAGCGGAGGTGACCAGCGCGATAATTGATGTGCGACCGAACATGCCGCGCAGCTTCGACAGCGGTAGGTCGAGCCCGAGCAGAAACAGTAGGAAGATGATGCCGATCTCGGAGATCTCCCCGAGCAGTTTCGCATCATCCACCCAGCCTAGGCTGTGCGGCCCGAACAGGCAGCCGAGTGCTATGTAGCTCATCAAGAGAGGCTGCCTGGTGAACAGCGCAAGGCTCGCGGCGGCTGCGGCGCCGGCAAAGATGAGAAACAGGGAGTCGAGAAAATGAGCTTCCATACGCGCCATTATGCCCGGATGTAGACGCTTCGCCCGTTTGCGCAAGACCACGATCGACAGGCGCTGAGCAGATCGATCGCGCGCATGATCAGGGCCGGGTTGTTGCGCTACTTGTTAGCCGCGAAAAGACGGCTGCGGATTTTCCACGCTGGCCTGGTAGTGAGCGGAGTAAGGCGTGAGCAATTTCAGCGCTTGCTCTGGATTGCGTCCGTCGGGGAGTAAGTAGCTATCAAACCCGCACCGGCGCATGTAGTGCAGGATGTCCTGATGAACATCACCCACAGCGCGCAACTCACCGGTGAAACCCAGCCGGGTGCGTAGCAAAACCGCCAGCGACAGCCCTCGTCCATCGTTGAAGACCGGGAAGTTGATCGCAATCGAGGGTGCGTCTTTGATCGCTGCATCCGGTTGGGCGTCACACTCGAGCAACAAAGGCTCGCTCCTTGCGGAGAGCCAGTCGGTGAGCGGTAGAAATTCCCGCTCGTCTGACGGCAGGATGGCCTCGTTGCTAAGCAGCGTCGGCATAAACAGCTTCCTTGAACGGCTCGATGCCGATGCGTCGATAACAGTGAATAAAGGATTCATCACCAATGCGACTCGCGACGAAGGTCTCGAGGATGCGGGCAAGCACGTCACACACCTGCGCGCGCGAGACAGAAGGGCCGACGATAGCGCCGATTGATGCGCGCTCACCGCTGTGTCCACTGTGACCACCCAGGGAGATCTGGTAGAACTCTGCGCCTTTCTTGTCGACGCCCAGGATGCCGATATTGCCGACGTGATGATGGCCACAGGCATTCATGCATCCAGAGATGTTGATATCCAACTCGCCCAGGTCGTGCTGATAGTCGTAGTCATCGAAGCGGCGTGCGATGGCCTCGGCGACAGGAATGGACTTCGCATTCGCGAGCGAGCAGTAGTCGCCGCCCGGGCAGCAGATCATGTCCGTGAGCAGGCCAACGTTCGCTTCACCCAGGCCTTGCTCGGTCGCTTTCTGCCAGAGCTCGAACAGGTTTGACTGCGCAACATCCGGCAGCACGAAGTTTTGTTGATGGGAGATGCGTATCTCGCCGAACCCGTAGGCGTCCGCCCAATCGGCGACTGCTTCCATCTGCCCGTCGGTAACGTCGCCCGGGGGGATGCCGGTCTTTTTGACGGACAGAGTGACCACGGCGTAGCCATCTACCTTGTGTTCCGTTACGCAGTGTCGCATCCAGCGGTCGAATCCGGGGTGCTCGAGGCGTTGCCGTCCAATCTCCCCTGCGCCGTTGCCTCCCGGCTTTGACGCGTAGTCGTGCGGCTGGAAAAACGCCTCAACGCGCGCGATTTCATCTGCAGTCAGGGTGGATGCGGACCCCCTCAGGTGCCGCCACTCTTCCTCGACGGCTGCCCCGAATTCTTCGGCGCCCATCGCGCGCACGAGTATCTTAATTCGCGCCTTGTATTTGTTGTCTCGGCGACCGAAGCGGTTATAGACCCGCATGATGGCCTCGAGGTAGGTGAGCATGTCCTCGATGGCGACTCCGGATTTTATCCGCGGGCCGACGACAGGGGTTCGACCGAGCCCGCCACCCACGTTGAAGTCGAAGACCTTGGTGTCGCCATCCAGACGCACGGTAATACCGATGTCGTGGACGTCTACTGCCGCCCGGTCGCTTCTGGCGCCGTTAACCGCGATCTTGAATTTGCGCGGCAGCCAATCGAACTCCGGATGCGCGGTAGACCACTGTCTGATCAGTTCGCAGTATGGGCGCGGATCGATGAACTCGTCGGCGGCAACGCCGGCAAACTCGTCGGTGGTTACGTTTCGAATGCAGTTGCCGCTGGTTTGAATGGCGTGCATTTCGACGCTGGCGAGGTCTTGCAGAATGTCCGGCACTTCCTCCAGTAAGGGCCAGTTGTACTGCATGTTCTGACGCGTGCTTAGGTGGCCGTAGCCGCGGTCATAGTGGCGGGCGATATGGGCGAGCATGCGTAGCTGCGTGCTATCCAGGGTGCCGTAGGGCACCGCGACGCGCAGCATGGGCGCCAGACGTTGAATGTATAGCCCGTTACGCAGGCGAACCTGGAGAAACTCAGCCTCGCTCAGCTCGCCCGCGAGGAAACGCTGGGTCTGATCCCGGTAGTGGGCGACGCGCTCGGCGACAAACTGCTTGTCCAGATCGTTGTATCGATACACGTGGTGTTAGCTCTTGATGCTGCATTTAGGGGTCGATTGCGTAGCCGACCCTGGAACGGGTCAGCAAGATAGCAAAGCAGTTATCAAAGCTATATCGGGAAACGGTCTATCGTTAGATCATCAAGCCCGCGGACTCGATCAGTATTGTTCGAGGCCTGCTCCGGCTTTACACTGACGCCGCCCGCGGTGGAGAGCCTCGCAGCGGTAACTCTTCAAGCCATCGATTCCGTGGGCCTATTTGTGACAGCAGTAACAGCAGTGACAGGACAAGCAGTGACAGAACAAGACAACCCAGCCTCGCAGCCCGGCGGCGGCGAAGATTCGCGCGCAGATGCGATTGCCATCGGCATGATCTTCGGCGCGCTCGTCGGTATCGCCGTCTACTACATCTCCGGTTGGACGCCCTTCATCTAGGGAACCTCTGATTAACTCGTGCGTGCTCAGCGAAGCCAGGGCGCTCGCTTGCTACGGGCGCGCCTCCCGCGCGCCGTATGCGCTGCTCGTCGATCACCTACTCGTCGATTAGAGAGGGCCGCAACCAGCGGATTGCCGTATCGACGTCCCAACCCTTTCTGGCCGCATAGTCACTGACCTGATCGGCGCCAATCTTGCCGACGCCGAAGTAGCGAGCCTGGGGGTGCCCAAAGTACCAGCCTGATACGGATGCAGCGGGCATCATTGCCATGTGCTCTGTCAGCTCGATGCCGGTTGCGTCTGTGGCCTTGAGAAGATCGAACAGCGTGACTTTCTCGGTGTGGTCGGGGCATGCGGGGTAACCCGGTGCCGGGCGAATGCCTTGGTAACGTTCTTTGATGAGGGCATCGTTGTCGAGAGTCTCCGAGCCCGCATAACCCCAGTACTCTTTACGTACCCGCTCGTGCAGGTGTTCGGCGAAGGCTTCCGCCAACCGGTCCGCCAGCGCTTTTAACAGGATTTCGTTGTAGTCGTCGCCGTTGAATGCTGCCAGCGCTGCTTCCATACCCAGGCCAGTTGTCACCGCAAAGCCGCCCAGATAGTCCGCGATTGGCGCTTCTGCTACGTAATCCGACAGGCAGTGGTGAGCGCCGGCCGCTCCTTTCTTTACCTGTTGCCTCAGATGGTGAAGGCGCACTCGCTCGCTCTCGCGGTTCTCGTCCTGCCACAGGATTATGTCGTCTCCAGTGCGGTTGGCTGGCCAGAGGCCAAAGACGGCCTCGGCTTTTAGCCACTTCTCCTCGATGATGCGTTTCAGCATCGACTGGGCGTCTGCAAACAGCTCGCGCGCGCTCTCGCCGACGACCTCGTCGTCGAGAATTCGTGGGTATTTGCCCGCCAGCTCCCAGGTCATGAAAAACGGCGTCCAGTCGATGTAGGGCACCAACGTCTCGATGGGATAGTCGTGCAGCGAAGTCACACCCAGATGACTGGGTTTTACAGGGAGCGAATTTTCGTTCGCTTGCCAGCGCGCGTCTCTGGCTCGCGCGAGAGGCGTAACCACCAGCTTGCGGGAGCGCTGGCTGGTACGCGTGCGCGTGTCTTCATATTCCTTTCGGACATCCTCAACGAGCTTGTCTTTCTGAGTGTCAGATACGAGTGCTCCGGCTATGCCGACGGCACGTGAGGCGTCGGTCACGTAGATAGTGGCGTTATCCTGGTAGGCCGGTTCTATCTTGATGGCCGTGTGCGCCCGAGACGTTGTCGCGCCTCCGATCAGGAGCGGCAGGTTAATGCCTCGGCGCTGCATCTCCCCAGCGACATGCACCATTTCGTCGAGCGACGGCGTGATCAGCCCGGACAGTCCAATGATGTCGGCGTTCTCGCGCACGGCTGCATCGAGAATGTCATCGCAGGGCACCATAACGCCGAGATCGACCACGTCGAAGTTGTTGCACTGGAGTACGACGCCAACGATGTTCTTGCCGATGTCATGCACATCGCCTTTCACCGTGGCCATGACGATCTTGCCTTTGCTTCGGCTGTTCTCGCCTTTCTCGGCTTCAATGTACGGGATGAGGTGCGCGACGGCCTGCTTCATGACCCGGGCGCTCTTGACTACCTGGGGCAGGAACATGCGACCGGAGCCGAACAGATCGCCGACGACATTCATGCCATCCATGAGCGGGCCTTCGATCACCTGGATAGGGCGTTCGAATTGTTGTCGCGCCTCTTCGGTGTCATCGACGATGTGGCTGGTGATGCCTTTCACAAGAGCGTGTGACAGCCGTTCGTTCACCGGCAGCTCGCGCCAGGCGAGATCGGTTGCATCGTCCGCCTTGCCCCGGCTCTCGAACTCCGACGCTGCATCCAGCATCCGCTCGGTCGCGTCGGGCCGGCGATTGAGCACCAGGTCTTCGACCAGGTCTCTGAGCTTTTTCGGGATGTCGTCGTAGATGGCGAGCTGGCCCGCATTGACGATACCCATCGTCAGGCCCGCATTGATCGCGTGGTACAGGAACACCGCGTGGATCGCCTCCCGAATCGCGTTGTTGCCGCGGAACGAAAAAGACACGTTAGAGACGCCGCCCGAGGTATGCGCGCCCGGCAGGTTGTCGCGAATCCAGGAACAGGCTTCGATGAAGTCCACCGCGTAGTTGTTGTGCTCTTCGATGCCAGTGCCGATGGCAAAAATGTTCGGATCGAAAATGATGTCCTGTGGAGCGAACCCGACCGTCTCCGTGAGTAGCTGATAGGCGCGAGCACAGATCTCGGTTTTGCGTTTAAACGTATCAGCCTGGCCGACCTCATCGAAGGCCATGACGATGACCGCCGCGCCGTAGCGCAGGCAGGTGCGCGCCTTGTCCAGAAAATCGGCTTCACCTTCCTTCAGGCTGATGGAATTGACGATGGCTTTGCCCTGGACACACTTCAGTCCGGCTTCCAGCACCTCCCACTTGGACGAGTCGACCATGATCGGAACGCGGGCGATATCAGGCTCGCTGGCGATCAGCTTCAGGAAGCGATCCATCGCTTCGACACCATCCAGCATGCCCTCATCCATGTTGACGTCGATGATTTGCGCGCCGTTGACTACCTGTTGCAGGGCGACTTCGAGTGCGGCGTCGAAGTCGTCTTCGAGGATCAGCCGTTTGAAGCGGGCAGAGCCGGTCACGTTCGTTCGTTCGCCGACGTTGACGAAGAGCGAGCTCTCATCGATTGAAACGGGTTCTAGTCCAGATAGCATCATTTTCTGGTTCGGTTCAGGTAAGGCGCGCGGCGGCGTTGAGCTCACGCGATCTGCGATGGCGGCGATGTGTTCAGGGCCCGTGCCGCAGCATCCGCCTGCGAGATTAAGCCAGCCGGCGTCGGCAAAATCGGCGAGCGC
>CAYGQC010000009.1:17307-47829 GCA_964351875.1 uncultured Pseudomonadales bacterium | reverse complement strand
TGGTCATACGGCCAACCGCGACGATGGTGACTTCACCTGGGCTGCCACGCAGTGTCTCAATGAGAAACGACACCGCATCTCCGCCGTCATCAGCGAGTTCCGGAATAACCAACCCCGCCTCACCGAGGCCATCCGAACCGTGGACAAAATCAGCGGGCGGCTCCGGGTCTGCAAATAGCGGCCGACCCAATCCCATGTGCACCGGGCAATTCAAACCGAAACGATCGACCAGATAGCGCGCGTTACGCGTGGTCTGTTCGATCGTCGCGTTGCCATACGTCGTCGTAACCCCAAGTAGGTCAATCGACGGCGCCCGGTGGGCGAAAAGCAGCGCCATGGCGTCGTCGATGCCTGGGTCGGTGTCGATGATTATCTTGTGCGGCACGAAGGATCCTCGGATGTCCGGGCGGTAGCGGCTCAGAGTAAACCATTGTGCTGCTCAGACGAATGGACGTCAGCAATTGGAGAATCAACACTGATGTTGGTCTGGAGCAATCTGCGGAGGGTGCAGGCCTGACAGCCGAACCTCTTCATTGAGGACACACGCGCCAAAAACGTAGGCGGCGGCTGACCCTCGCCCAGGGAGAACACTTACGTCCGCCCGCCCGCATGTGCGAGATTGCCGGATCGGGTTGGCGGCATCATCGCGCAAAGCGGAGACGTGTGTCCTCATCGGCATCCAAGCGGAGACGTGTGTCCTCATCGGCAAGCATCTGCGGGGGTTTCTCTGCCAGAATCAGCAACGTTTGGAGCGACATACCCTCGAAGCCTGAAAGGACCGCCAAGTGTCGACGGACATTCTGGAACTGGACGCAGAAACACAACGAGACCTCGGCCTCTTCGAGCCCGAGGGCGCCAGCCTGTTCTCATACTGTGATCATTGCCGCACAGACGCCGGCAAGCGCGCGCTGCGGCGACGGATGGAAACGCCGAGCTCCGATGGCAAACAGATAAGGCGGACCCAGGAAGCGCTCGTGTTTATCAACGCCCATCGGGAAGCGTTTGCTAACCTGCCATCTGAGTACGTTGCTCTCAATACTCAGCGCTACATAACGTCTGCTTTCCCGGTCGTACGGGAACGGGGAGCCATTGAGTTTCACATCGCTGCCTTCGTGTTCTGGCGGAGCGATGATCAGTTCTACACCAAGATCGTCAAGGGCGAAGCGGTCACCCGTCGATTCATCGGTGCTATGCGTCGGTCGAGCCAAGCACTGGCCCGCCTCCCCGACACCGGGGCGGGTGAGCTGCGGCCTCTTCTCACCGAAGCCGAAGAAATTCTGCAACGGCCGAATCTCGTGGCCATCAACGAGGATGTAGACCCGGGTTCCCATTGGCGCACGTTGAGATTGGATCAGGTGCTGCGATTTGATGAGAAAGCCAGCATGACGCGGCTTCTGGAACTCGCGTCCGAAATGGACGCGCTCGTATCCTTGGCCGATGTTGTCCGCAAAAACGCGCTGGTTATGCCTGACATCCTGAACGGCGCTGCGCGTATCGAGGCGACAGGGCTGCTGCATCCCTTGATGTCGGACCCGGTGGCCAATCCCGTAGACCTTAGTGCTTCGAAGCGCCTCCTGTTCCTCACAGGTCCAAACATGGCCGGCAAAACGACTTACTTGCGAACGCTGGCAACAGCCATTTACCTCGCACACCTCGGCCTTGGTGTTCCGGCGACTCACTTTTCATTTGCCCCCGTCGATCACCTGATGACCGCCATCTCACTGCAAGACGATCTGAGCCAGGGGATCAGCTACTTTCGCGCCGAGGCGCTACGCATGAGGGCAATCGCCGAAGCGGTGGCCGGCGGCTATCGAACCATTGCCGTTCTCGACGAGCCATTCAAGGGAACCAATGTCAAAGATGCGTTCGATGCCACGAGAGAAGTTCTTATTCGCCTTGCTGAGGCGAAGAACGGACTGTTCGTTGTGACGTCTCACCTGATCGAAATCAGCGACGCTCTCAAAGACAGTGAGCATGTCGCGTTCGGCTACTTTGAGGCGAGCGAAGACAGTGACCAGCTCACCTTCGACTATGCCCTGCGCGAAGGCGTGTCCAACCAGAGGCTCGGCATGCGGGTACTGAGAGAAGAAGGCGTTTTCAAACTGCTGGATCAGACGGTCGGCGTCTCTACGACGGCGGACACTTCTGCTGCTCCCAATGAGGACACACACGACTGAACAGTTCGAGCGGGCTTACGTCGCCGATGGCGAACGCCCGACAGCGCCTCGTCGAAAACCAGCAATCGACACCCGTAGCGCCGCGCCGCCTTTGGCACCGCCAGTTGTCGAATAGCGGTTCAGACGGGATATCCTCACCGCATCAGCGAACCTGAGACCTTATAGAATTCGCCTCCGAGTAAGAGGCAGGAGAAACACGTGACAGACGACGTCGACGCGCGGTTAGCAACCTTGGAATCCCAGCTTAGCTTTCAGGAGCAGCTGCTGAGTGACTTGAATGATGTCGTCACGAACCAGGACAAGACCATCAGCGATCTGGAGCGTCAGGTACAACTTCTGGTCCGCCGAATTTTGGCTGAGGGTGGCGGTGCGCCTGAGATGGCAACCGACGAGCCGCCTCCGCCGCACTACTAACAAAGGGGTCAGGACCAAGTGCCAGAACCATTCGACCTGACACTTGGTCCTGTCCCCGATATTTCTGTCCCGTTATTTCCTGTTATTCCCCGCACCAAATTGAGGCGACGAACTTGACTGACACAACGCTAGACTATGTCTTCGTAGCCCGATAGCCTCCTAGAAGGTTTTTGCCTATGCGCGCCCGTGCGGCCGCCAGATCCCAGCAAACGTAAAAGGCAGTTTTAAGAGTTTATTTGATTGACCCGGGGAGGGGAGAGAATTGAGACACCTAGAAAACATTCAGTCGTCCGTGGAGCGCTCGCGCCCACGTCACACGCGGCTGCTCATGCCCGCGTTCCTGGCGGCGCTTGCCCTGTCGGCAACGCCAAACAGCCTAGCCGCTGAGAACGCGACAAACGCGGTAACCGAAGAGATTCTCGTCGTTGCCCGCAACGTCAAAGAATCGCTTCAGGAGACTCCTGTCGCCGTCACCGCCCTAGGTGAGGAAACGCTTGAAAATTTCCGTATCGATGAGGCGACCGATCTAATCAGCCGCATTCCCGCACTCAACGTCTCAGTCGGCGGTTCCGGCGCGGGCGCCCAAATCACCCTGCGTGGGGTTGGCTCTTCGTTTATCTCCAACGCGTTTGACTCCGCCGTTGCACTGAACTACGACGGCGTATCGGTCAGCACGCAGCGACTGCTGCAGAGCGCGTTCTTCGACGTCGAGCAGCTTGCCGTATTGAAGGGGCCGCAATCGCTGTACTTCGGTAAGGCCGCGTCCGCTGGCGTGATGTCGCTGCGATCGGCGAACCCTACTGAAGAATTTGAGGCCAGCATCAAGACCTCCTACGAGACCGAGGAAGAGGGCAAAACCTTCGGCGGTTACGTATCCGGCCCGATCACTGACACGCTGGGTTTTCGACTGGCTGCGGAGTACCAGGATATCGACAAATTTGTGGAGATTGCCGATGGTAATCCCACCACCCGGCCAGACCGCGGCTTGGACAACCTCATCGCACGCGGCACGTTGGTTTGGGAGCCGACGGATCGGTTCAGGGCCAACTTCAAGCTTGACTACAACAAGCAACGCTCAGAGATCCTGAACAACGCCATCGATATCTTCTGTGGCGGAGACGGCGTGGCTGATCCTTCCGTCTTGCTGGGCGGTGCCTTCGGCGGCACGCCGGGAATCGATCTGTTCTTGCCCACCCACGATTGCGACATCGATGACGGCAAGTTCACCGGTATCGACGCCAACGCACTGATCGACACGGTACCCGCCGGCTCTCCCGGCGAAGGCCGCAACATCTTTCAGGCCTACAACGATACCGACATCCTGTTCGCCCGATTACAACTCGATATCGATCTCACCGATCAGTTCGACGTAACGGTTCTAGCAGGCCACGTGGATCTGGAGAATGAGTACAACGACACCATCAACTCCACGGGCCAGAACCCGGATGGCAGCGGCGCCGGGCTCTCAGCCCCGTTCGAGAACACCCTCGAGCAGACCACGCTCGAAGTCCGGCTGATCAGCACCTTCGACGGCCCAGTCAACTTTCAGGTCGGCGCATTCTGGGAAGACCGGGACATCGGCCATCTGACCTCCCAGAACGCCTTTAACCCGTCGCTGCTCGGTGCGTTCGGGCCGCCCTTCGGCCCCGATGCAGTGACCGGCGCGACCTTCGACTGGCTGGCCGATCGACCCATCGAAGCAGAAGCGCTGTCACTGTTCGTGAGCACGGATATACAGCTGTCCGACAAGTGGGAGCTAAGCGGTGGCGTGCGCTGGACGGACGAAGAGAAGAGCACCTCAGTGGCCTTCCCGTACGTGCACTCCGGTGTGGTTGCGATCTTCGGAACGGTCAGCTCGGGCTTCCAGTCACCTGATATCAAGTTCAAAGACGACAACATCTCGCCCGAGTTGGTGCTGCGCTACCTGCTCAGTGACAACATCTCGCTGTACGGTGCGTTCAAGACCGGCTTCAAGTCGGGGGGTGTCGACAACAACACGCTGCCAACCGGTTCAGTCGTCGGGCTCGCCAGCCCAGACCCGGCCGTCCGCGCAGCCTCTGCAGAGCTGTTGCGCTTCGAGTCTGAGGAGTCAGAAGGCTTCGAGGTTGGTCTGCGGTCGCAGTTCCTGGACCGAACGGTCACGCTCAACGCAACGGTCTATCGATACGTTTTCGAAAACCAGCAGGTCCAACTGTTCGACCCGGGCGTGTTCGCGTTTCGCACGTTCAACGCCGGTGAGGTCACCACTCAAGGACTGGAGGTTGATTTTAACTGGATGACATCCGTTCCCGGTTTGAGCGTGTCGGGTTCCTGGGCGTTCCTGGATGCTGAGATCACCGGCGATTTCTTCCCATCAGGTACTCCTGGGGTTGGCGACAATTTGAAGGGTCGTGAGGCTGGCTTCGCACCTGAGATCTCCGGCAACGTGGCGATCAACTGGGAGACCGAACTCAGCGATGGGCTCCGGCTGCGCATCAGCCCGAACATCGCTTACAAGAGCGACTATTTCGTCGGCGCGGGCTTCGAGTTTGACGCGGTTACCAACCCCACCGGCGCTCTGGTTCAAGACAGCTATACGACGTTCGACCTGAACATCTCGCTGTACTCACCGGGTGAGTCCTGGCGCGTGTCGCTGATTGGCAAGAACCTCGGCGATGAGCAGTACCTGACCTTCGCCGGGCCTGCGCCGTTCCGGCCGCCGACCGGAGACGATCAGCTGGTCGGTATCGGCCGCGGCGAGCAGATCTTCCTGGAAGCTGCTTTCCGATTCTGAGCAGAACACAACCCAGCGCCCTCCGGGGCGCTGGTATCCAGGGGTCAGGACCAAGTGCCAGGACCAATTCGACCTGGCACTTGGTCCTGACCCCTAAGATTCGCGTGCGCTTGCTGCAACATGTTGCTGATACGGAGAACTGGGAAAACTTGTCCCCGGATTCTGTTTCTCTGTCAGGCGATCTGGCGCTGCTGAAGAGCCTCGTGTCTCAGGGGGATTGCTGCATTGGTTTGTCCGGTGCAGCGGGAGTTCTAGCGGATGGTAGTGTCTATTCAACCACTCCACCGAGTGTGTGGAATGACGTCAGAAGGGTTTTTGAGAACCTTGAGGTGCGCACTCACCCATGCTTTCAGCGAGTGGTTCTGGCGGGCTCGTACAAGGTCGACTGGGACGAACTCTGGCCACGCTACAAAAAAGCGTTCAAGCCAACGAGTGAGGATCCCTCGAAAGGAACGATCGTTGATGCTGCGGAACACAACGAGCCCGGCGCGACGCCGAGGCAACGAGTGTATGAGCAGTTGAACCTACTCGGCATTAACGAGAGGTCCCTGTTGTCTCTGCGTGACTCGTTAACGGGTGGCCTGTACGTCCACGATGTCGATCGTCTTCTTACTGACGCGCGAATCGAGAGTGGCCCGAAGGCAAGTCAGTCATAGGGGACAGGACCAAGTGCCACGTCCAATTGGTCCCCAGAATCAACTGAACCTGGCACCGGGACCTGCCCCCTAGCTTAGGCCCCTAACTCACAAGGTGTTCTTGTGCACTCGGCCACCTTGCATGATCACCCGGATATTCTCTGTCGGATTCGCCAGCGTTGAGATGTCTTCCAGCGGGTTGCCATCGATGATCAGAAGGTCCGCCACCGCACCCTCTTCGACCACACCAAGTTTGCCATACGGGTTACGAGGACCAGACAGCGCCACTAGCTCCGCGGCTTTCGACGTTGCTTGCCGCAATACCTCGAACGAGCTGAACCAGCGGGTTCGGCTTACGAGCTCCTGGTTGATGCCTGACAGTGCTTTCATGGAGGTCACGATATCGGCGCCGAAGACGATGTTGTCGTAATTCATGTCGGCGGCCATGCTCATGAGGTTATGCAAACCGTCTCGAGCTAATCGTTGTTTGGCCAGTTGGTCCGCGTTGAAGCCCTGCAGCTCGGTTTCGAAGACCGTCACCTGAGGCGAGAGCCAAACATCGTTACGGTTCATCAGGCGTAGCGCCTCACGATCGATCAGGTTGGCGTGTTCGATAGAGCGAACACCCAGTCGCACCGCTCGCTGCACACCCTTGCTGTTGTAGACGTGCGCCGCGACATAGGTGCCCCAGTCCGCCGCCGCTTCTACCGCTGCCAGGATCTCATCGTCGGTGTATTGCGTGACGTCCAGCGGATCGCCATAGGAGCTGATGCCACCACCAACCGCGATCTTGATCTGTGTCGCACCGCGACGCAGGTTTTCGCGTGCGGCCTGCAGAACCTGAGCGCGGCCATCCGCGACGAACACCATCCCCTGCTTCTCCAGTGCGCTACGACTGCCCTCGTCGAGCAACCTTGATGGCGCCTCCGAAGTGCGGTGATCCGAATGCCCCGACGTCTGCGAGATCATCGCGCCGGACGGATAAATCCGCGGGCCTGGCAAGAGGCCAGAGTCAATCGCCTGCTTGAGCGAGAACGTGTTGCCGCTCATGTCGCGAATGGTAGTGAAACCATTATCGAGAAGCGTCTTGGCGGCGACCGTCGCGGTGTAGGCAAAAGTATAGGAATCCGAGGTTAGCGCGGCCCAAACCGGCAACTGCAGCATCACGTGGGCGTGGGCATTGATTAGCCCGGGCATCAGCGTTCGGCCCTCGCCATCAATAATCCGAGCGCCTTCAGATGCGTCTAGATTCGCACCGATCGCGTCGATAACGCCATCAACCACGCGCACGTTGCGAGCAGCCGATAGCTCATCGTTCACACCATCAAAGATCTGCACATTGCGAATCAAGGTCACGTCAGCCAGCGCTGGATACGCGATTAGCGCCAACAGGAACAGAGTTGTGCGGAGGGTTGTTGTCATAGCGTCGCTCGCATCAATTAATCATGGGGACAGGACCAAGTGCCAGGTCCGGTTGGTTATGGGGATCAATTGGACCTGGCACTTGGTCCTGTCCCCAAACTTACTTGCCGCCAGCTTCCGAGCGATAGGCTCGCACGATCGTGACGGGCTCGCTCAGTATCTGGCCGCTGAGAAAAGGAATAGTGGTTGGGCCGTCGAGAGCTCGCCGGCTCGCCGCTTCAATCACCGCCATACCAGAAACAACGCGCCCAATGACTGGAAAACCACGGTTGTCCGGCACATCACGAACGCCGTAGTTCATCGACGGCACGGCGCGTAGACTGACCACAAGCTCAGGGATCACGTGGCCGGTATCCAGCAAATCTCTCGCAAGGCTCACCGAGCCAGCGACGTGTTGCAGGCCACTGTCCTGGGTGGTTTCAAAACTCTCCAGAAAGTCGACGCCATGATCGCTCGCAACGATGGGTTCGGAGCTATTCAGCGCGGACAGCAGTATCCCACCCTGTACAAGCTGAGGTGGCTCGGCGCGATCGAGCGATGCGCTGCGATATAACGTTGCGCCGTCGTACTGGCCCCGATCCACGTAGCCGAGCCAGTAGCCTGCAGCGTTAGGTGCATGCGCAACGTCCAACGCGATCACCACGTCACCGATCGAGGTTTCAAGCACGACCTCAACAGGCTTCGGCGCTTCTGGCCCAGTTGTAACGCAGGCGCTCAGCAGTCCGCACACGAGGGCGCCAAGCCAAGCCGCCCGAAATCTCGAGGTTCCTGATCGCATTGCCACCCTCCCCGGTAAACAGCCAACAGCGTAACGAGCCAACCTTTGCCGCCCATATCATTTCACGACAGAGTCCGTATCATTTCGTGCCAGATACACCAGAGGAATGAACGGGTGAGCAACCGCTACGACAAGAGCAACCCCGTCATGATGACCGCCAGCTACTTAAGCGGCAGTATGGATGCCGCTGACAAGCTGGGCGGCAACATCGACAGGGCTCTGACAATGAGTGGGCTCACGCGCCAGCAGCTAATCGACGGCGAAGATCTGCTGCCGTTGCACGCGGTGGTGACCTTTCTGAATCAAGCGGCGAACGATCTGCACTGCGACACGTTTGCTCTCGCGGTGGTCGAGCAGCAGTCGGCGGCGTCGCTTTCGCACATCGGCAAGCTTGTACGCTTCGCACCGTCGTTCGGCCAGGCGATAAGAGACGCGCTCCGCTTCAACATTCTCAATAGTGAGTACAGCGATTGGCAGCTCACCGACGCAGCCGGTATCGCTACACTGCAGCGGCACACCCGGATCCGCTATGACGCGCCACTTGCGCAGATGCAGATGCTCTCCGTGGCTGTTGTGCACCGGGCACTTCGAGCGCTGATGCAGCGAGACATCGATCTGAAGCAGGTCTGCTTTACCCACACCTGCCCAAGCCGAGCAGATCATGTGGAGCATTTTTTCAACGCACCCGTGCTGCACAACGCAACGTTCAATGGTCTTGTCTTTGCTGAGAGCGAACTCACTGAGCCCGTCCCGAGTGCGGACCCTGCGATACATCGCCTGCTTTGCGAACATCTCGGCGCGTTAGCGTCGTCGCGCGCACCGGAACTCGACACACTGGCCCGGCTTCGCCATACGCTACGTCGAGAGATTGGCTCCGAGCATTGCACTCTGGAATCGGTCAGTCAGCGCTGGGGCATTCACCTTCGACGACTGCAACGGAAGCTTCAGGAGAGCGGCACCAACTTCCGGGAGGTGCTGAGAGATGTCCGCCTGGAGCTCGCGCAAAACTATCTACGCGACTCATCCATTGCCGTAGTAGAGCTGGCCGACATTCTCGGTTATCGAAACGCGAGCGCATTCTCTCGAGCGTTCAAGCACAACACGGGCCTCGCGCCGGAGCCGTGGCGGCGAGCCGAATCTAAGCCGGATCGTGTCGCAAAATGATATGCACTATGTCGCCAATTGATGTGCGGCCCGCGGCCACTGCCACTAGCCTGACGACGGAATAAAGGAGACTGTCATGGCGATACCGCTTGATCTTGCTAGCGCACAACCTGGGCTATTCTTGCGCAGTATGCTGCGCCTGTTGCCATGCATCGGCATCGTTGTGCTGCAGGCCTGTACACCCGTGGCCCTCTCCAGCGAATCGGCTGACAAAACGCCAGCCGACAGCATCGATGCGATCGCCAGAGATTTTGTAGTTAACGGTTTGGGCCTCTACCAACACGACTCAACGACCCACCTCTACATCGGCCCGCCTGCACTCAAGGTAGCCGCCGACGCGCGCAACGCGAGCCTGCCAGACGTCATCGAAACGTTTGCCGAGTTGCAAAGCCGCTTAGCGTCTCTGTCTCCAGTCGATGCGGATACCGATCGACGCATCAAAAACCTGCAGGACCGCATCGTTGCTCTGGACACCCGTGCTCGGATGGTCAACGGCGAGACGCTGTCCAGCTTTGACGAAGAAACGAAACTCGTATTCGGCATCGAAGCGCCTCACCAGGACGAGGCGCACTTTCAGGCGTTAATCGATGAACTCGACACGCTCGTTGAGGGTGAGGGGCCACTGGCCGAACGAATCGAAGCTTGGCGTGAACAGTTTGTCATCCCACCCGAGAAGCTCGAGACGGTGATCGGCACCGCGATGGCGGAATGTCGCCGGCGAACGCTCGAGCATTTCGAGCTACCAGACAACGAGCGCGTTTCACTGCACATCGCCACTAACCAACCCTGGGTTGGCTTCACGTTCTACCGCGGCGACGGCCACAGCGAGATACACCTGAATGCCGATGTGCCTGTGCACATCGAGCGAGCGATCGAGCTGGGCTGTCACGAGGGCTACCCGGGACACCACGTGCACGCAACGCTGCTGGAAGAGCATCTCATCAAAGGAAAAGGCTGGATCGAGTACAGCCTGATCACGTTGGCTGGGCCGCTGGCTGTAATCGCCGAAGGTGCAGCGAGCCACACGGTCGACATGGTGTTCACGCAACCCGAAAGCCTGGCATTCGAGCGCGATGTGCTGATGCCGCTCGCCGGCTTGGACAGCGGTGAGCTGGAGCGCTACTACCGATACATCGAGTTGGTCGAAGCGCTGAACTACGCGCGCAACGAAACCGCACGCAAGTTTCTATACGAAGGCATGACGCGCGAAAACGCCATCGAGTGGCTTATGACTTACGGGCTCGAAACTCGCGGAACCGCATCCCAGCGGCTCGACTTCATCACCTCGTTGCGCAGCTATGTCGTCACCTACAACGAAGGCCGCCGGCTGGTGCGCGAACATATCGAGCGAGTTGCCGGCGATGACCGCGATGCGCAATGGCAGGCGTTTCGCGAGGTAATCCTCAGACCGATTCTGCCGCGGGAGATGGTGACCGAGTAATCATGGGGACAGGTCCGGGTGCCAGGTCCAGGTGCCAGGTCCGAGTGCCAGGTCCAGGTGCCAGGTCCAGTTAGTTCAGGTGCCAGGTCCACGTGCCAGGTCCAGTTAGTTCAGCCGGTTCTAGGAATCAATTGGACCTGACACTGGGTTCTGTCCCCTGGCTCCCTAGCCTAAACCGCCAGAAGACATAGGTAGGCCATCCCCAGAATGCCGCGGTAGCCGCGGAAATAACCGGCCTGCTGCGCGGTCATCCGGCCTAATACTTCAGAGTAGCTCGGGTCATCCTGGCCGTGCCGGGCCAGCCACTCTCCATAGCCAGCAGTAAAACCCGATTCAAAGACGTCCCACTCATCAAGGCTCGCCTCATGCACTTGCATGACGACAAAGCCTAAGTCTCTCGCCAGATCAATCAGATCCGGTAGAAACAGAAACTCATCACGGCGGCCGGCAAGCGGCGCTATCGCAGCATCCGTCGGTTCGGCGCTCCAGATGCCTTCCCCAAAAACCACGGGCGAGCCAGGCTCGACAAGCCCGCGCAGCCCGGCCAAAGCGCTCGAGTAGTCCAGCGGCTGCGGACTCGTCGGTACATCCGGCCACCAGGCCTGGCTTGCACCGATGCAAATCGCACCTTGCGCGGTCTTGGGCAAATTCTTCAGCGCTTCTCCGGCAATTAGCTCCAACCGTGAATCCAACCCACGTTCCGTCGAGAGGCGCCGCGCGTGTTCGATCGCCGAATCATCGACGTCGAGCCCCAGCCCGTTTATCTCATCACTCGCTTGAAGCAGACGAAACAGAAACGAAGCCCAGCCGCATCCCACATCGACCACCGTTCCGCGGGCGTGCGCCTTCAGGAAGGCAATCAGTTGGTCCGCACGATCGCTCGACATCGGCGACAGAAACTCGAGGTGATCGGATACGTGTGGGATAACGACAGACATCAGTCAAGCATCGGGCGAATGCAGCCAGGCCGCAAGTAACGATGGAGACAGGACCAAGTGCCAGCTCCAATGGACTCTGGCACTTGGTGCGCTCCCCTAGCTTATGTACGCTCCCATGGCCTTCAATGACCACGCAGCGCAAGCAAACTTTAGGAGAAGACAATCGTGACAACTGACGTCGATAGCCGTCTGGCCGACCTAGAGTCCCAGTTGAGTTTTCAAGACCAGTTGCTCAGCGACCTGAACGAGGTAGTGACGAAGCAGGACAAGGCGATCAGCGATCTCGAGCGGCAGGTTCAGTTGCTGATCAAACGCATCGTCTCCGAAAGCGGCGGCGGTCCGAAGATGGCAGCGGACGAACCACCACCGCCGCACTATTAGACAATAATAGGGGCTGAGACAACGGGGACAGGACCAAGTGCCAGGTCCAATAGGTTGCTAGCACCAGCTTTACGTCACGGGACAGAACCCTATTGGACCTGGCACTTGGTCCTGTCCCCTGGCTAAAAAATGGGAGCCAACATGAATTTGGGACTACTACTCACCGCCGGAAGCCCCCAAGCGAACCTTCAGCTAGCCAAACGCGCGGAAAGCGCTGGCATGAACAGCGTCTGGACGGTGGACTTTCAAAGCAGCAATGCGCTGGTACAAGCTGCCGCCATTTCTTCAGCCACGGATCGCATCGAAATCGGTACAGGCATCGCGAACACCTTCACTCGCTCACCGATAGTGCTTGGCAGCGGCATCCTAGACATCGACGCCTTGAGCGGTGGCCGCTTTCGGCCAGGTTTGGGTACCGGGCTGCAACGAATGAACGAAGAATGGTACGACGTGCCGTTTGGCAAGCCAGTCTCCCGGGCGCGCGAGCTGTTTGCGCTGATGCGACAACTGTTCGAATGCACCGGCCCAGGTTATAGTTGGCACGGTGACAGTTGGACGATCGACATGCCTGCCTACCTCCGTCAGCCGGGTCCGCGCACCGACATTCCGCTTCTACTGGCCGGGGTAAACCGAGGCATGATTCGCGCCGCAGGAGAAATTGCGGAAGGCTTGGTCGGGCACCCGGTTCACTCACGCCGTTGGCATCGGGAAGTGAGCTTGCCGTTGCTACGCGACGCAGAGGCAGCCGCCGGGCGGAGCGAGGGCGTTTGCTCGATCTATCCGCACTTGATCGTATCCATCAACGACGATGTCGACATAGCGCGCACCAACGCGAAACGGCAGATTGGCTTTTCTTTTTCCGTCGAGCATTACCACAGCATTCTCGATCTGCACGACATGCGGGACGTAGGCGTTGAATGCCGAAAATTGCTAAAAACTTACGACTTTGCCGCGATGGCGGAAGTTGTACCGGACGAACTGGTTGATGAAATCGCGATCGCTTGCACACCAGATGAAAGCGCAGAGCGGTTGAAACAGTGGCGGGACATCACACCAGAACCGATGCTGTTCCCTGCAAGCGTTGCTGTACCCGCTACAGATCAACAACAGACCATCGAGCACATACTCGCTCTAGTTGCTGAATAAGTAGGGGGCAGGACCAAGTGCTAGGTCCTTCCCCTGGCTCAACTCTTCTCATGCCATCAAGGTCTGATTTTGACAACGCGTGTGTCCTCAATCCTTTGGATTTCTACGACGCGTGTGTCCTATCTTTTTACTCCAAAATTTCGGTTTGTCGCGCCACACGCAAAATTTCACTATTAAACATCTGTGGTTCTTCCCATTGCGGACTGTGAGCCGAGTTTTCGAACCAGACAAGTGCCTTGAGCGGCGCATCGACGGCTTTGAGATAGGCTTCTGCCTGTCGTGTTGACACTACTTGATCGTGACGGCCTTCGAAAAAGAAGATCGGTATGTCGAGTTCAGGATAGGATTCAAATGCGTTGAGATTGGCGAATTCTGGAAAGAGAGCTTGGAGCGATGCATCACCTCCGCGCAAGATATTGCGAAGACTTGGCCAGGCGAATTCTGATGCACGCATAACATCAAGTGCATAGGCTATATCTGATTTCGGCTCGAGCCAGGACCCGCCGTACTTGGAGACAATGCTGCGGTGAGTCATCATTTCGCCGACATCATCATATGGTGGTCTTCCGATCGATTGGAGAATCTCCAGTGCTTTTAGGTCCTCCCGGCGTTCGGCTTCCTTGATCGCCCAGTCGTAGACGTCGATTTCGCTGGCTTCTGTGTCCGCCATCTGGCCGATGCCGACATAGGCCGTCACCTTCTCGGGATGCTGCGAGATATAGTTCAACCCCAACATCGATCCCCAGGAATGTCCCACCAGCAGTATCTCTCTCGCCTCGAACTCCGCCTTGAGCAAGTCAATCAGTTCGTCCAAATCTGCCGTAATCTGCGCTAGAGTGAGAGCCGATGGCTCGGCGCTGGGCAGGAAACTGTAACCTGTCCCACGCTGGTCCCAATTCACAAACACGAAATGGTCTTCAAGCGCGGAATTGTAGTTCCGATTAAGCGCCATTGCCGAGGTGCCGGGCCCGCCATGCAGAAAAACTAGCAACGGTGCCGATCTGTCGCGCCCCCGGATCAGGACATACTGGCGAGCGTAGCCCAACATCACAAAGCGTTCTTCCGCGATCGATCCCTTAATCACATTGCCGTTTGCGTCTTTGATTGTAGGCGTGTGCGTGTTAAACGTTACTAGCGCAACAACGGCCAACAAGGCGAAGCCGATTACGGCTATTCTGATAAAGGTTTTCATGACGTTCCATTCAACTCACAAACGAGCTCATTGTATACGAGGGTTGAACCACCCCGGGTTTACCGGAGACTCCGATTCTTAGCGGATTGAAGTGATAAACAGAGCAGATCGATATTCTCGAGAGGTCAGAGAACGCGCGGTTCGTATGGTGCTGGCGTGTCTCCTCAAACTTCCATTCCTGGATCGCAAAACGCGGTTTGCAGTTCAGGGAGCGACCGCTCGTCTAGCCGAAATCAGCGAGCGGATCTATCACGAAAAACTCAGACGTTGCGCGAATGACGATCGTCACTATCGCACTTAGCCCTGCTTGCCTCTAGAAAAACGGGCTGTAACTCCGAAAATTCAAAACTCAGCCGACGTCACAGCGGTCTGATTTCTACGACGCGTGTGTCCTCAATCTTCTGCCCTCGCCGGTGCGTGTGTCCTCAATCTCTCCTAAAACTATTTCGGGCGCACGGTGAACTGAACGAACAAGCGCTGGATCTTCAATTATCCAGCCTTCGGGTGGATGCCTTAACACTCCAGCAACCAAAACCAGTCCTCCATTTCTTATGCTAGCTTCGGAAAAGGGAAGAGGTTCCTCAACAACGATCTCTACACGGTCCTTGAAAGTCTTGACAAGCTGAGGAGACCCCAGCGGGACCAAGAACAACCGCCCTTGATGCTCCACCAGTTGCCCGTCGATCTGCACGCTAGACCCAGGAGCAATGGCACCAGAAAACACTGCGAAGATCGAAACGAAGCTAGAGTTTTCTAGGAACCTATCTACTGTCTCGTGTTTGCCTCCAATCCAATACAAATCGGAACATGGCGCTTCTTCGCCATTCATGATCACGGAACAGCCGCACAAAACGATAAGAGTAAGGACATGAAGTATATGTTTCACTGATCTGATCCTACTTCTTTCCAACCGGTGCTATAAGCGCTCGCTCCCACTAGAACTCGTCTTCCATCGGCAGCGAACGAAACGTATGAGCGCTTGGGGCGTCGGTCCGCTGCGAAAAGGTTAGTCCAATCTCCAGAGCTTGGAGGGTTGCCTGACGGATGAGAATGCCACGCGTAGGTTCGGGACACACGCCACCGCTTCGTGCGATACGGCTTACGCGCGGGGGCGCCAAACCCTCAAGGCACACGTTAGTGCGAGACAGCATAATGCGAGCATGACAACACCTCGTGGTTTGCTCATCGATCCCAACACTCCTGGGTACTATCACCTGACTTCCCGGTGCGTCCAACGCTCATGGTTGTTCGGTCGTCACCGAAAACGGGACTACAGCTATCGAAAGAAATGGCTGATTGAGCGGATGGCGCAACTAACGCCAGCATTTGCTCTTGAAATCCATGCTTTCGCGCTCATGAGCAATCACTTTCATCTCATCGTCTATGTGGCACCTCGGGCGCCTGTGCAATGGTCCGATGAGGATGTGGTGCAGCGCTGGTTCACCATCTGCCCACCGAAAGATGCAGATGGAGAGATTGACCGCGCACAAATCGAGGTTCTCTCTGAAACTCTGATGGACGATCCGCTGGAGCTAGACTCAATTCGAACAAAGCTCGGATCCGTTTCCGTATTCATGAAACTCTTGAAGCAGCCGATCGCTAGGCGCGCGAACATGGAAGACGGCTGTACAGGTCATTTCTTTGAACAGCGCTTCTATTCGGCGGCGCTGCTGGATGACGAAGCGTTAGTAGCTGCCATGGCTTATGTGGATCTCAACGCCAATCGCGCCGGCATCGCGGACTCCCTCGTAGATAGCGAGGACACCTCCATCGCTATGCGACTGAAGGAAGAACTCGGCTCGCAAACCGACTCGTTGCCTCCAATATGGTCCGGTCTTCCAACGCCCACCATCGCGCCCATATCGAGGCGAATGTACGTGCGATATCTCGAAGGCCTATCGAAACCGTCAACGAAACCTAAGCAGCGCAGCAACGTCGCTCGCTGGAGAATGAGATTGGCCATCATCGGGCATAAGCAACGTGCTTATGGCGCCCTGTCGACATTGCGAGCCTGGATCGAAAAACGCGGCTTGCAGTTCAGGGAGCGACCGCTCGTCTAACGGAAATCAGCGAGCGGATCTCGCACAGCAGTCTCAGACGGTGTTCGAACGAAGACCGCCTCACTCGCACTTAGCCCTTCCTTCCTCAGAAATAACGACTGAAATTTCGAAACAGTCTCAAATCAGCTCATGCCTTCACGGTCTGATTTCTACGACGCGTGTGTCCTCAATCTTTCGGTGCCCCGGAAGTCACCGCATAGGGCCGGCGACGGTTGTAGAAGCGTTCGACGTACTCGAACACATCCTGTCGCGCGCCCATTCTAGGGGGCAGGACCAATTGGTTCTGGCACTTGGTCGTGACTCCCATTTCCGCTGAATCACAAGTCAATCGCCTCCACCGCCTCAACACCCTCCCCCAAAAACACCGGCGCCAGCCGACTAAACCGCTCGGCGCTATCGGTGGCGAGATAGGCGGCCGCCCCACTCCCGGCAACATCGCCCAACGCTCGCGCCACCACAGAAGCCGTGGTCTCGGCAGAGTCCACTATCTCAAGCTGCCCATCCGTAACCTTGCGAATCACTTCAATCAGCGCAGGAAAATGCGTACAGCCAAGCAGCAACGAATCTGGCCCACCCTCGCCGAGCCAGCCATCGAGATAAGCCCGCACCACCGATTCCGGCACATCCCCCGTCGTCCAAGTAGCCTCCGCGAGCGCGACGAGCACGGGTGCAGGCCGCGCAAACACTTTCACATCCCTACGCCGAGCAAGTATGGCTCGCTGATACGCATTACTAGCCACGGTACTTTCGGTGGCGAGTACGCCGATGCGTCCGGTCTTACTCGCGAAACAGACGGCATCAGCTCCGGGTTCGATCACACCGAAAATGGGCAGCTCCGGAAACCGCTTACGCAGCGCATCGAGCGCAAAGACGGACGCGGTGTTACAGGCGATGACCAGCGCACACACGCCGCGCTCAATAAGCAGCGATGCGGTTTGCAGCGCATAAGATTGAACGGTGGCGGGGCTTTTAGTGCCGTAAGGCAACCGAGCTGTGTCGCCGAGGTAGAGAAAGTCAGCGTTGGGTAGTTGTTGGCGCAGGGCGCGGAGAACGGTGAGACCGCCCATGCCCGAATCGAATACTCCGATGGGGCCGCTGGCAGCGGCCGGAGTTAGAACCGGGTTGGACATAGGAGCTTACTAGCGCGACTTGAACACCCGGGTGAGTTTACCCAGCTTCGAGCGCGAGGACTCGCGCGCTGGCGCATCTTCTATCGGAGCCCTGATGGAAGCTTCCTGTGGATCGGACGCATCGTCGGTATCGGCTCGAGGATCGCTCGCGCTCGCAGCGTTCTGCTTGGAGCGCAGCTCGCGAATCTTACGCTCGATGATGAGGTCTTCTTTCTGTTTCTGGCGCGCAGCCTTGGCCATGTCAACGCCGCAACGCGCACAGTGTGGCGCGTCGAGCTGCTGATGATTGCAACGCGGGCACTCGATGAACGCGGCGGTGATGTCGCGCAGCGTGTATTCGGAATTGTTGGCGTCGAGCTTGAACGCAGCGGCTTTGGCGGCGCTTAGGTCCTTGATCCGGGCAATCGCCCCGATATCGGAAAGCTCTTTGTGCAGGAGTTTGGCGGCGTCCTCAGACATCTCGCTGCGCAGCACGACGGTGCGCCCGGAGAACAGTGCCCGGACTTTATACGATTCGATACCCAGGACCCGAGCGAGATTGTCGCGCACGACGGAGTCACTGACATCGTCAGCGACTTCCCCGTTAAACAACACCTGAAAACTCATAACCGGCCCTATCGCTAAACAGTCGTTGTGCAGTCAATCCGCTGCGCCGAAGCACAGACGCCTCGTGCCGGTCTAAATTGCCACAGGCTTCGCCGAGTATGTCCTCAGTCGAACTTGCGGCCCCGCGCGGCAGCGAGACGTAGCCTCAGCGCGTTCAGCTTGATGAACCCTGTGGCGTCCGACTGATCGTACGCACCATGGTCATCCTCAAAGGTCACGACATCCGCGTCATAGAGGCTATCGCTCGCGCTCCGGCGCGCCAGCACGCTGACACTTCCTTTGTAGAGCCGCAGCTTAACGTCGCCGTTCACCACTTTCTGAGACTCATCTATCAGTGCTTGCATGATCTGGCGCTCAGGTGACCACCAGTAGCCGTTGTAGATCAGCTTGGCGTAGCGCGGCATCAGCTCGTCTTTGAGGTGGGTCACCTCGCGATCGAGAGTGATGGACTCGATAGCCCGGTGCGCCTTAATGAGAATGGTGCCGCCTGGCGTCTCATAGCAGCCCCGGCTCTTCATACCCACGTAGCGGTTCTCGACCAGGTCGCTGCGGCCAACGCCGTGCTCGCCGCCGATCTCGTTGAGACGGCGCAGCAGCGCGCCTGCGCTCAGGGCTTCACCGTCGATCGCAACGGCGTCGCCACCCTCAAAGCTGACGATGATGTCCTGGGCGGTATCCGGCGCGGCCTGCGGGCTGACGGTCCAGCGCCACATGTCGTCATCCGCTTCCGTCCACGGGTCTTCCAGGCCGCCGCCCTCGTAGGAGATGTGCAGCAGGTTTGCATCCATCGAGTAGGGAGACTTGGTACCGGAGGAGTAATCGACGCTGATCTGATGCTGCTCGCAGAACTCCATCAACGCATCCCGGGAGTTCAGATCCCAGTCGCGCCAGGGCGCGATGACCTTGATATTGGGGTCGAGCGCGTAGGCGCCGAGCTCGAAGCGAACCTGATCGTTGCCTTTACCGGTAGCGCCGTGGGCGATGGCGTCGGCGCCAGTCTCCTGCGCGATCTCCACAAGCCGGCGAGCAATGAGCGGCCGGGCGATGGACGTGCCCAGCAGGTACTCGCCCTCGTAGAGCGTGTTGGCGCGGAACATGGGGAAGACGTACTCGGAGACGAAGCGCTCAACGAGATCCTCGATGTAGATCTCTTTCACGCCCATGGCCTTGGCCTTGGCGCGCGCGGGCTCAACCTCTTCGCCCTGGCCGATATCGGCGGTAAAGGTAACCACTTCAGCGTTGTAAGTGGTCTGCAGCCATTTGCAGATGACGGACGTATCCAGCCCGCCCGAATAAGCCAGCACTACTTTGTTGATGCCGGTGGGATCCAATAACCCGTTACTCACTGTATCTCCGTTGCCCAGAGGGCTAATTGCGCGAATGAAAGCGCAATTCTACCACTGGCACGGATTCAGGCGGGGCTCGCGCGCTATCGAATGGCCACAGCGTCCGGCGATTTCTCAAGCCTTACGGTCGTTCGGCGGTTGTTGGCCTTGCCCGCCTCACTCGCATTGTCTGCTACGGGGTAGCGATCACCGTGGAAGCGCACGACCAGGCGGTCGCGGTCGATGCCCATCGAGGCAAGCAGGTCTGCAACAACTTTGGCGCGCCGCTCAGACAGTTTGACGTTGGCTATTCGGCCACCTTCGTTATCCGTGTGGCCGTCGATGTAGATCTTACCCACCGTTGGATCAGCCTGCAGATAGCGAACAATCAGATCCAGGCGCTCGCGCGCATCGGTCGGCAGCGCCGCTTTGTTGGTATCGAAGTTCAGAGCGGAACGCTCGATCGCTCGCCAGCTCACCGGCAGCAGCGCCTCGAAACAGGCGACGAACTGCTCGTACACAGGCCGAACATTGATGCTTGCTACCCGAACTTCAACGCGCCGATTCGGCGCAAACCAGCTTGCGCCGGAGGCCACCAGATCGCTGCCCGCGTAGAGCGCCATCAGGGCATCAGTGGCAGTTGGATCAGGTACTTCGAGCTCTGGCAAGCTGGCGACCTCAAACACCCGCTCAATCACTTCAGCGGCACCCTCACCGTCGCCCGGGCCAGCCCACGGCGGAGGCACGGTTCTTACATCTAACTCCCCGGCTTCGAAGAGGGTGCGCTCACCCGCGAACATCAGACTGAGCGGACGGCCCGCCCGGCGCTCGAATCGGGCAGCTCCGAAGTCCGGTATAGCCTGGCTCAGCACACAGCGGTCCTTGCGTTGTTCGAGGCTCCAGGTGCCGTCCAGCCCAGCGCTGAAGCGACTAACCTGATCGGCAACTGTGCCCAGCCCCGCAAGGCTCAGCATCACTATCAGCACACTCTGACTGCGCGCGAACACTCGCACCTCACTTGGAAACGTTTCTACCTGAAGGGGTTATCGGCCAGAACGCCGCACAATTGAGCGCTTCAGCCTTCGCGATGCAAGCGCCGCTGCCAGCGCCCCTGGGTGGCCATGCGGTATAGTCCCGGCGCGCACAAACCACCACTGACACAGGCCACTGGCAGCCCCGCTTTGCTCGCAACACTTGTCGACATCAAACGTTTTCTCGACGCGGATCGGGACACGGCTCACCGCGAGCGCGCCGAGCGTGACAGCCGTATAGGCCAGGCCCTGTCTCAAACAGAACGCCTGGACCGAGTGCTCGCGTGGTGGCAACAGATCGATGCGCAACCCGAGAGCGAGGAAGCACGCGCCCTCTCCGCTTCCGGCGCGCAGCTCGAGCAGGCACGCAAGCTCACCAATTCTGCGGGGATACTGCTCGGGCTCTTTCTGGGCATCAGCGTAACCACCGCCGCCCTCACGTACACCGGCGACTATCCAGTGAATCTGCTGACACTCCTGGGCGTGTTGGTATTGCTGCCACTGCTAATGCTGGCGCTGACCCTGATCGGGTTGCTGCCGGGGCGGGCCACGCAGAGTTTCGCCGATGCGCTAGCCGGCATGAACCCGGTGGCGTGGCTTGCGCGCTGGTTGCAACAGCGCATCGGCTGGAGTGCTGCGACGCTACCCGGCTGGCAGCGCCTGGCACGCTGGCAACTCGTGCTGACGTCCCAGCTGATGGCCGTCGCGTTCTTCCTGGCAAGTCTGATTACCCTCGTGGTGCTGGTCGCCCTGTCTGACCTCGCCTTCGGCTGGAGCACCACTTTGTCGGTCGAGTCGGACTCCGTCGCGCACCGTCTGCAGGCATTGGCCTGGCCCTGGCAGGCTATCTGGCCAGCGGCAGTGCCAAGCTCGGAGATGGTGGCCAACTCCCAGTTCTTTCGCCTCGACTTTCGCACGCAGGATGCAGGCGTCGCCGCCGGCTTCGGTGCCTGGTGGCCATTCGTGCTGATGTGCATCAGTTGCTACGGGCTACTGCCTCGAGTGGCGCTGCTACTCATCGCCTCCATACGATTGCGCCGCGCGGAGCAGAACCTGCTGTTGAATGATCCGGACGTCACAGCGCTTCTTGACCGGATGGACAGTAGAGCGCTTTTTGCACAGGGCGAGGCTGCGCCGCTCAACCAGGTGCCGGACGCACAGCCAGACGGCACGCCGGTGAAACCAGCGAGCGCTAACGCTACAGGCAGGGCCGCGCTGATCATCTGGAACGATGCCACCACCGACGACAGTGCGCGAGCGCTGGCCGCGAACAACTACGGCGTCGCCGCAGTCAGCATCAGCCATGCCCACCCCGGCGATGACGCGAGTGCGATTGCCCAGACGTTGGGAGGCGCAACTCGCGCCATCGTCGTGACCAAGGGTTGGGAGCCGCCCCTTCTAGAGTTCACCGACTTCCTTGCCGATCTGATCAGCGCCGCGCCGACACTGAATTCGCTGAGTGTGCTGCCGCGAGCACTAACTGCCGAGGCGGTCAGCGAAGAAGACGCTCGAATATGGTCTAACGCGGTGGCTCGCCTGGCGGATCCGCGCATCATCACGTTGCAGGCAACCACAACCGCGCCGTCGAGCGAGGGCGCAGAGTGATCCCCTCGTTCGCCGTTGTGGGCCATCCGAACAAAGGCAAGAGCAGCATCGTCGCAACGCTTGCGGAAGACGCGTCGATCGCCATCAGCGACACACCCGGCACGACGCGCCAGGCCCAGGCGTTTGTCTTTCAGATTGCTGGCGAGGCGTTGTATCGGCTCATCGATACGCCAGGCTTTCAGCGCGCCCGTGCGGTGCTCGATGAGCTGACAAAAACCGCCGACGCGGCCCACGAGCGTCGAGAGGCAGTGAGTGAGTTCGTTCGCAAACACGCTGACGATCCGCGTTTTGCCGATGAGGTCGCGCTGCTGGAACCGATTCTGGACGGCGCAGGCATTCTGTATGTGGTCGACGGCGCGAAGCCCTACGGCCGCGAGTACGAGATCGAGATGCAGATCCTGCAATGGACCGGCCAGCCGCGCATGGCGCTGATCAATCGCATTGGCCCTGGCGACTACGTCGAGGAGTGGCGTCGCGCCCTGGGGCAGCATTTTTCGCTGGTTCGCGAGTTCGATGCGATGTCCGCGGACTTCGACAAGCGCATCGCGCTGCTACGCGGTTTCGCCGAGCTGAGTGATGACAACCGCGCGCCGATCGATCGCGCGATCGAGGCCATGAACAACGAGCGCAGTCGGCGCATGAAGCTCGCCGCCGCAACCATCGCGGATGGCCTGATCAATGCGCTGACCATGAGCGCCGGCGCAGATCTGCCAGAAAATGCTGATCGCAAAGCACTCACTGACAAGCTCTCCGAGAAGCTGCGCAGGCAAGTGCAACGCGAAGAGAAGCGAACGCAGCGCTCAATACAGGCGCTGTACCGCCACGAAGAACTGAATACGGCCGATTCGGCAATAACAGCGCTCGATGGCGATCTATTCACATCCGAAGCCTGGCAACTGTTCGGCTTGTCCAGAAAGCAACTCGCGATTTCCGGGGCATTGTCCGGCGCAGTCGCAGGCACGGGAATCGACGTCCTTCTCGGTGGCGCTTCGTTGCTGCTGGGCGCCGGTGTCGGCGCGGTTATCGGTAGCGCGAGTGCCTGGTTCGGCGGCGACGAGCTCGCCAAAGTCAGCGTGCTGGGCCAGTCCCTGGGTGGCGAGACGCTCACCGTCGGCCCGATCAAAGCCGCCAACTTTCCCTGGGTATGGCTCGGCCGCGCGGTGCACCATCACCGGCTGGTGAGTGAACGGAACCACGCGCGACGCGAGCAACTGACGCTGGATCTGGAGGGCGCTGCGAACGCCATGGATAGCGTGCCGGATAGCGTTCGCAGAAGTATCACAAAGGCGCTCGCACCGATTATCAAGGCCGCGGCTGGCTCCCAGGGCGCGGGAGAGATAAGCCACACAGATCGCACGGCGCTGCATAGCGCCGTGCAATCCCTGCTCGATCGAGAATAGTCAGCAGCACCCGTTCATCGCTGTGTTGTGAACCCGGATTCAGCCGTCCCTACCACTCGTTCACGTGCATGATTTCACTGACATCCGGACGGTACGCAGGCTTGAACTGCGTGCCTTTGGTGTAGGCAATCGGGATCAGCGCGATCTGCGAGACTTCATCAAAGGGAATACCCAGCAGGTCTGCGACCGCCTTTTCGTGCATCAGGTGAAGGGTTGTCCAGGCGGTGCCGATTCCCCGTGCTCGCGCTGCAAGCATGAAGCTCCACGCCGCCGGAATGATGGAACCATAGATGGATGCGCCGCCCATGTTAGATACAGTTTCGGGTACGTCCGCACGGCCATACACGCACGGAATCATGAGTACCGGCGCTTTACCCATATTCTCAGCAAGGTATTCGGCCGATGACGTGGAGCGCTCCTGGCTGGCCATGAGCGAGTTGTCGCCGCTGTCTTTATGCAGGTGATGAATCGCCTGAGGCATGTCCCGGTAGATGGAGAACGCCTGGGCGTAGTACTCACCCAACTTGGCTTTCTTCTCCGGGTCTGTGACGAATACGAATTGCCATGTCTGGGAGTTGGAGCCCGATGGAGCTTGCACGCCGAGGTTCAGGCACTCCTTGATGACGTCCATCGGTACGTCTCGATCAAAATCGAGCCGCTTACGCACCGCGCGCGTGGTGCTCAGAAGTTCGTCGGCGCTGAGATCGAGTTGCGGATGTGACATGGCTTGGCTGTCCTGTGGGTTGTCGGAAAATCGTTATCGGATAACCGGCGTTCGAAAACGGGTATGCGAATTGGCACAACGATACCCGTGGCCGGGACGGCCGGCCAGAGACGTGAATCGACAGCCCCCCTGCGCGTCCAGGGTCGAGCTGGAAGGAATCTGGACTATTTGCATTCCCAGGAATATAGTTGCCGACAATCACCGCTCGAGAAACGTCTATGAATACTCGCCACACCGCTCGCATAGCGACCCTGTTGCTGACGCTCGGCCTCCTTTGCAGCGCTTGTGGTGGCCCACTTGGGCCGATGGCTGGCGGGACCCTCTCTGGACCTGAGCATTCAGGCGACGAGCCTGATTGGGACGCGCTTCTGAATGAGATCGAGAACATCCAGATTGAATCCAACCCCGCCGACCCGTATTCCGTGAACGTCTGGGCGACAGGCCACAGCGGCGCACTGTACGTGCCGACGTCGCTGATTCTAGGGCCCGACGATCCGACCGAGCGAACCTGGGTAAACAATGTTGTGCAGAACCCCAGCGTGCGTTTGCGTATCGACGGCACCGTGTATCCGCGCACAGCAGTTCGCGTCACCGACGAGGAGTTGGTGGCCACGGTTCGAAGCCTGCTGATGGCGAAGTACCAGGAAGACGAAGACGAGCACAGCAGCAAAGCCTGGATCTTTCGCATGGACCCGCGATAGCTAGAGAGGTAGAGAGCTAGATAGCGAGAGAAACGGTGAGCCGATCCGGTCGCTCTGCAGAAGAAGAAATTCTTCTGTACTGCGGCATTATTGCCCAGCTCAGTCGAAGCCGTGCCAGCAATCTATTGCGGGAGAGCCAGATCCCCTTCCCGCTTTACGTCCTGCTGGGACACTTCTGCCACGACCCCGAGCGGGAGTGGACCGTCGGCCAACTAGCGGCTGCGTTTGAGGTGGGCCAACCCGGTATGACCAAACAGGTGCGCAAGCTGCTCGATGCAAAATTGGTTCGAAGCCGGCCCGACGCCAACGACGGCCGGGTTCGCTGGCTGAGCGTTACTGCTAAAGGCGAGAAGCTACGCGCTGACTGTTTGTCCGAGCTTGCGCCAAGCCAGAAAGTGATCTTTGCCGACTGGAACAAGACTGAACTGCGCGATGCTCGGCGCCTGCTGCGCAAGCTGAAGAACTGGTTAGACGACAACCGCCTGAGCTGAGCAAAGAAATGTCCCGATTCACCGTATCGGCAGCGAATGCCGGGAGCGGCTGGGTTAAGCTGCCCGGATGACTATTGCTGAACGATTTCGTGGCTACCTACCGGTGGTTGTCGACCTGGAAACCGGCGGCTTCAACGCTGATGAGCACGCGCTGCTGGAGATCGCCTGGGCGGTGGTTGGCTACGACGGCGACGAGCTGAAAGTCGTGGACCGGGGTGATCTTGCTGTTGCCCCGCATCCGGATATGCGCGTCGAGGCGGCGGCGCTCGCCGTGACGGGTATCAATCTGGAAGATCCTAATCGTGGCGCTTTGGAAGAGCGGGAAGCAATGCTGACGTTCTTCCGCGCGATCCGCTCCGCGGTCAAGGCGCACCACTGCAGCCGGGCGATTCTGGTGGCGCACAACGCGGCGTTCGATCACGGCTTTCTGCGCGCGGCAATCGCTCGAAGCGAGGTTAAAAGAGATCCGTTCCACCCATTCACGTCGATAGATACGGCGTCGCTAGCGGCATTAGCGCTCGGACACACAGTGCTCGAGACCTCCTGCCGGCGCGCGGGTCTCGACTTCGACAAGACCCAGGCGCATACCGCCGCATACGACACCGACAGAACCGCCGAGCTGTTTTGCTACATCGCCAATCGCTGGAGTAGCACGTTCGGCCCGCCGCCGGGCGATCCGGAGGCGGCGGAGCAAGCGCAGCAATAGAGATCGATCGAGATGGCTAGCCAGAGCTGGCTTGGCTACGCCTCGGGCAGCGGATTACGCTCAGCGGCTTCCTTGATCAGAGTCTGCAGCTCACCCGCTTCGAACATCTCCGTGATGATGTCGCAACCGCCCACCAGTTCGCCTTCAACGTAGAGTTGCGGAAAGGTCGGCCAGTTGGCGTAGCCGGGAAGCGTCGCCCGAATCTCCGGGTTCGCCAGGATATCGACGTAGGCAAAGCGTTCGCCGCAGCTCATCAGGCACTGAACTGTCTGCGCCGAGAAGCCACACTGGGGCGCCTGAGGAGAGCCTTTCATGTACAGCAGGATCGTGTTGCCTTCGATCTGTTCTTTGATGTCGCTGAGAATCTGTTCGCTCATGGAGAAGTGCCCCTTTACTGCTGATTCGGCTCGACGCTCGCGCGCGGCGGCTCAAGTACGGTTGCCAGAACGCGGATTCTAACTCAAAGTCTCGCGTATGAATTTTGATCAGATCACCGATCGCCGCGGCACGTCGAGTACCAAATGGGACAAATACGGCAGCGCTGATGTCCTGCCTATGTGGGTAGCGGACACCGATTTTCAAGTGCCGCCATTTATCCTGGACGCCATTCGAGCGCGCCTCGACCACGGGATCATCGGCTATACCACCACGCCCGCCTCACTAACGGAGGCGTTCATCGGCTATGCGGAGCGCACGTTTGGCTGGCAGATCGACCCGGATTGGCTACTGTGGTTACCCGGAGTCGTGCCCGGTCTGAATCTCGCGGCCCGTGCCGCCGGCCGCCACCTCATCATCCCAACGCCCATCTACTATCCGTTTCTCGCCATCGCCGAAAACACCGGCCTTGCCGAGCACCGTGTGCCGATGATCCGGGACGATGGCTGGCGCCTGGACTTCGACGACCTCGCGGCGCTGCCACCGGGCGGCATCATTATGATGGCGAGCCCGCAAAATCCGACGGGGCGAGTGTTCACCGAGGCCGAGCTGCGCAAGCTCGCCGAGCTGTGTATCGACCGGGACCATCTGATCTGCTCAGACGACATTCACTGCGAGCTATTGCTGACGCCCGGCGCGAAACACATTCCAATAGCAAGCTTGAACACGGACATTCGAGATCGCAGTGTCAGCCTGTTCGCCGTGACCAAGACCTACAATATTCCAGGTATTTCCTGCGCAGTTGCTGTCGTCCCCGATGCTCGCCTGCGGACTCGCATGCGAGCCGAACGGGTCGATCTAACACAGGGCGCCGGGCCGCTCGCCTTCGCCGCCAGCGAAGCCGGCTTCGCGGATACAAGCGGCTGGCGCGATGAGCTTCGGGGCTATCTGGCGGCAAACGCTCAGCTCGTTGAGCGCTGCGTCGGTGATCTTCCGGGCGTCTGGATGGAACCCGTACAGGGCACCTACCTTGCGTGGATTAACGTCGCCGAACTCGTGTTGAAGAATCCTCAGGCGTTCTTCGAGGACAACGGCCTGGGGCTGTCCCCCGGCCCGCAATTTGCTGGCGACGGGTTTCTTCGACTGAACTTCGGCTGCCCGCACGCCACCCTGGAAAACGGGCTGGAACGTTTTCGCCGTGCCGTGTTGAGAGCGCGGGGCTGACGCCCCCGACAGCCAAAACACCAGCAAACCCGGGAATCCACTTACCCATAGATTGCACTCCTACCCCTTGTTCGCGCGATGAAAAGTTGTAGGATGGCTCGCTTACTCAGGCAGCCCGCGCTGCCTGTTTTGTTTTCGGGCCGCAAAAGCCCTGGCCATGAGCCAGCGATTTAGAACGTGGCAGCGTCCCGACCATTCTCATCGACATTGTCATCAGACCGGCGCAATCGCAGATCAACTGCAATCGCTGGCGACGAGGCAATGGCGGGGAACACTGACAATGAGCGAAGCAACCGACAGCAACGTCATGGATACCTACGGACGACTGCCCGTGCAGTTCGAGTCCGGCGACGGCGTGTACCTCACCGATACCAACGGCAAGCGCTATCTGGATGCGCTGACCGGCCTCGCGGTATGTGGCCTCGGCCACGCGCATCCGCGCGTCACCGAAGCTCTGCGCCAACAGGCGGGCAAGTTGCTGCACACGTCAAACCTCTATGTCATTGGGGAACAGGAACGCCTGGCCAGGCGCCTGTGCGAAGTCTCTGGTATGGAGCGCGTTTTCTTCGGCAACAGCGGAGCCGAAGCCAACGAAGCCGCCATCAAGATTGCACGCCTGCACGGGCACAACCGTGGCATCGCCAAGCCGCGAACGATTGTGATGGACGGCAGCTTCCACGGCCGCACGATGGCGACGCTAACAGCCACCGGCAACCGCAAGGTACAAGCGGGCTTTGAACCTCTACTCGGTGGATTCGTGCGCGCGCCCTACGGCGACATCGAAGCGTTGCGAGCGATTGCGGACAACGACGACGGTCAAGTCGTCGCAGTATTCTTTGAGCCAGTGCTGGGCGAAGGCGGTATTGTCATTCCGCCGACTGAGTTTCTCGGCCAGGTCAGACAATTGGCGGACGATGCTGGCTGGCTGATGCTGCTCGACGAGATTCAAACAGGTAACGGCCGCACAGGCGCCTACTTCGCCTACCAGCACGCCGGCATCCTGCCCGACGTGGTCACCACCGCTAAGGGCCTGGGGAACGGTATGCCAATCGGCGCGTGTCTGGCGCAGGGCGTTGCTGCGAGCACATTGAAGCGCGGCAATCACGGCTCAACGTTTGGTGGCAACCCGATTGCCTGCGCAGCCGCGAACGCCGTCATTGACGAGATCGAGGAAAAAGGCCTGATTGAGCGGGCAACCGAGCTGGGCGATCGCATGTCGGATGCGTTGCGCGACGGTTTGAAAGGCGACAACCGAGTGCAGGAAGTTCGCAACCTCGGCTTGATGATGGCCGTTGAGATGCGTGACGATTGCACTGAGTTGGTTGGCAAAGCGCTGGAAGCAGGCCTGCTGATCAATGTCACCCAGGGCAATGTCGTCCGGCTGCTGCCACCGCTGGTACTCAGCGATGGCGAAGCACAGGAGCTGGTCGAGCGTCTGCTCGGCGTTATTCGTACCTAGCCGGCGCAATCGGTAGCGCTGTAGCGAGAAGCCATCGCCCGCGGCTCGACGCAGATTGAGCGAGTCGCACTTCCGGCGCAACCAGCCGATATACGTTGATCCCATCCGTACCCAAAAGACCGACGACGCCTTCAATGGCGCAATGGCTCTGACGGTTCCCTATTCAACATCGGGATCAAGAAAATTCGAGTAAGCCATCCACAACGTTGGTGGCGACAAGGACAAAGGCATCACAATGAACGCCAAACGAGATTTCATGACACTGCTGGATTTCACCAGCGACGAGCTAAGCACTCTCACTAAACGCGCCAGCGAGCTGAAGCAGCAGCGCAAACAGGGTGTGCGTAACACCCCCCTTATCGGCAAAACCCTGGCGATGATCTTCCAACTCAGCTCCACGCGAACGCGCGTTGCGTTCGAGGCAGGAATGAGCGAGCTCGGTGGCCACGCCATTTTCCTCAGTCCCAACGACAGCCAGTTGGGTCGCGGCGAACCGATATCGGATACCGCGCAGGTACTGTCGGAGATGGTCGATATCGTGATGATCCGGACTCTGTCCCAGGATGACATCGAGACCTTCGCCGCCCACGCGAGCGTACCCGTTATCAACGCGATGTCTTCTCGCTTTCATCCTTGCCAGTTGCTCGCCGACGTTCAGACCTTCGAGGAACACCGCGGCCCGATCGCCGGTAAATCCGTCGCGTTTGTGGGCGATGGTTACAACATGTGCCACTCCTACATCAACGCGGCACGCCAGTGGGGGTTTCAGTTGAAGATCGCCTGCCCCGAGGGTCACCGCCCGGACCAGGCGCTGCTGGATAGCTGCAATGAAGCCTCGCTCGTCGAGACGCCGCGAGAAGCAGTTGAGAACGCAGACCTTGTCGTTACCGATGTCTGGTCTTCGATGGGCCAGGAGGAAGAGGCAGATGCGAGGCTGGCAACCTTTGCCGGCTACCAGGTGAATTCGGCCTTGCTCGACTACGCCAACAAGGACGCGCTGTTCATGCACTGCCTGCCCGCACATCGTGGCGAGGAGATCAGCGACGAGTTGTTCAACGATCCGCGCAGCGTTGTCTTCGATGAGGCCGGCAATCGTCTGCATAGCCAGAAGGCGCTGCTTGAGTTTTTGCTGAGCTAAGTGGCGCGTCGGATTCCTGACGGAGATCGCCGCAGTCGCTTCGCTCCTTCGCGATGACGAGAATTAACCGTCGTCGCGATGCCCTT
>CAYGQC010000009.1:0-17207 GCA_964351875.1 uncultured Pseudomonadales bacterium | reverse complement strand
CGTCTTCGCGAGCAATTTGGCTGCGTAGCAGACAAAGCAGCGTGGCGATCTCATCACGAACCGGCAACAGCGACGGACCGAGATCGCCGCGGGATCAAAGCCCCTACGGCCGGAACTGCTCCAGCAGTATCGGCTTCTCGATGCCGAATCCCTGGGCGTAGTCGACGCCGATCTCTTTCAGTGCATTCATCACAGAATCGCTTTCAACGTACTCGGCAATCGTACGCTTACCCATGTAGTGGCCGATCTCGTTGATCGAGCGAACAACTGCGTAGTCACCCGGGTTGCTATCAATATCTCTAACGAACACGCCGTCGATCTTGACGTAGTCGACGGGCAGATTGCGTAGATAGGAGTACGACGACAGACCGGTTCCGAAGTCGTCCAGCGAGAACCGGCAACCGATGATCTTCATGCGATTCATGAAGTCCACGGCGTTATCCAGGTTCGCTATCGCCGCAGTCTCGGTGATCTCGAAACAGACTTTGCCGGTCGGCGCCTGGGTGCGGGCGAACGCATCCAGAACAAAATCCGGGAACGTCTCATCGTTGATTGAGTGACCGGAGATATTGATGGCAAAGCCGGCAAAGCTGTCCAGTGACTCACGGCGGGCTGCCATCCAGTCCAGCACCTGATTGATTACCCAGCGGTCGATGATGGGCATGCGGTTATAGGTTTCAGCCGCCAGAATGAAGTCTGATGGCGGCATCAGATCACCCAGCTCGTCGCGCATGGTGAGCAACACTTCGTAGTGAGAAGCGGCATTTGCGTCCGCAACTGGCGCAATCCGCTGGCAGTTCAGAACCAGACGGTCTTCATCGAGCGCTTTGTCGAGCTGCGTCACCCATTCCATGACGCCATGGCGACGCATCATCGCTTTGTCGCCGAGCTCGTATTCCTGAATGCGATTTCGCCCAGCATCCTTCGCGGTGTAACAGGCCTCATCTGCCAGCCTGAGCGCTGCGTCCGCGTCGTCCATGGATTCGTCAAGGAACACGAGACCAATACTCGCGGACAGCGAGTAGTGACGCCCTTCCCAAGTAAATCGCTCGTCGCGAACCGTATTCAGTAGTTTGGTCGCCGCCTCGCGTGCCCCTTCGGCATCCACGTTTTCAACCAGCACGCCGAACTCATCGCCACCCAGCCGCGCGACATGCGCCTCGACATCGTCCAACGCGGTGCCGAGTCGTTCGCCGATTATCTGCAGAAGCGCATCGCCGGCATTGTGGCCGGAGGTATTGTTGATGATCTTGAACTGGTCCATGTCGAGGTAGAGCAGGCCGTGTTCAGATCCATCGCTGCGCGAGCGATTGATGCAGCCTTCAACTACTCGCTCGAATTCGCGGCGGTTGAGTAGCGACGTCAGCTCGTCATGGCTCGCCTGATACGCGAGCTGGTTGTGCATATTCTCCAGCATTCGCTGGGACGCCCTCTCCATTAGGGGCAGATCGTGATCTTCCAGCAGTGTGACCTGGCCATCATGCAGACCATCGGTCATGGCTTGCAGCGTGAGCTCTTGAGCCTTCAGGCCTTTGCGGTTCACGAGCACGAAGTTGGCGTTCTCATCCCCGACGAACGCAACACTGAGGATGAGCGGACGCCCCTTCACATCACCGGTGGCAAGCCATTCGCCGACGTGAATTCGGCGCGCGCGAACCAGCGCCGCGTCCCAGCTACGTCGAACGGACTCGTCATCCGTTTCCAGCACCGGATTGGTTTCGGGTAGCAGGCCGCCAAGCCCGATATCTTCGATCAGGCTGTGCTCGCTGACCTTGCGCGTGCGAACCGGCGCTTTCTTGCCGGTGGCGTCGCCAACGAGAACATCCGATAAGCGCATGACCAGCGGCGTGCGTTTGGCAGGGTCGAAGGAAATCGAATCGAGCCCGCTAACCACTCGAGACAATAGTTCTTCCGGCGGCAGGACAGACGCGTCATTCGGATCAACGCTGCCATCCAGATGCGCCAGCATCTGCTCGATCAGGACGAGAGAATCCCGGTATTCGGATGAGTCCTCACCGTGGCGAAGAAACGCGTGGGTCAGCAGATTGCGCCAGCCCGGGTTAATCAGCTCAAGCGCAAGCTCAGGCACTTCTCTGCCATCGAGCATGCCGCCCAGTTCACTCAGCACGCTGCGCCGAGCCCGGGCGAGCTGTTGCTGCCCTTCACTCGAGCGAACGGTGCGTTCGATGTTGCCTCGATACGTGCGGCTCTGGCGATCGATGAGCGGGTTCAGCTCATTAACCACCTCACTGAACACTTCCGGATTGTCGTCGTATTCCGACACTACGCGGCTCAGCAACTCGTCAACGCGGCTTCCGACTTCGCGATCAATACCCTCGCGCAGATCTTCAGCGTTACCCAACCGACCGAGCTGGTTGAGCATCTGCACGGCGGAGTGGGCACTGTCACCCTCCTCGGCCAGGAACTGCGGATCGCGCGCCGCGAGTTTGTTCAGGGTCAGCTCCAGACGCTGAATCCACTGGCGGATACCGGAGGTAATGAGCTGGTCGTTGCGCATCGCGTCGACCAGTTGCTCCATAAGATCAAGGTTGTCGTAGTCTTCGGGCGTCAGCGCCTTGCGATCGCCGTAGCGCTGTCTGAGTACATCGACGAGGCGATTCTTCAGTCGATCGCCGGACAAAGCTTCATGACCGGTTTCCTGCTCGATCTCCGAGATGGCACCGAGAATGTCCTGGGTATCGAAGCGCGCATCAACAGGGCTATCGGCAGCAGCCAGGCGAATGGCAGGCGGTTTGCCGAGGCGCGTTTGCGTCTCGCGGGTAAGTTCGAGCAGGTCTTTGGCCGCGCGTCGCGCGGGCGCGATCGTGTTCGCCTGCCCAAAGGGGTTGTGATTGACCCGGCCACCCACACCATCGGCGGCCATCGCTGCTTCTCTGGCAGCCGGCTCCATCTCGGCATACGCCTGGGGATCCGGAATCGCACCGCTGGCAACCGGCTTCAGCACCGATCGCTGATAGCTCGTCTTCAATTCCTCCAGCGACGGTAGCCCTTCGGCCTCGTCAAGGATTCGGCCAACCGCGGTGTAAAGCCCGTCGAGCAGCGGCATCAAGGCCACCTCGAAGTCTCGAAAGACCTCAGCCCGCACCTGGCGGCGAAACTCGAGTTTGCCAATCGCAGCGTCGAACGCCCAGGTAATGACGGATGGCGAAACCGGTGCAACGTCCTTGTGAGTCCAGGGTTTGGCAACCAGACCCAGCCGCAGCCGAATATCAAAGAGCGTATCGCTATAGCGGTTCTCTGCCTTGGAAATCACTTCCGCAACCGCAAGCCAACCCTCGAACTGCTCAGTATCGACGAGCTCCAGCTTGGTCGCAGAGCCGCTCTCCTGGCGCCGGCGCTGTTCGAGTACTCGCTCCAGGTCCGCCACTTCGTCGATCTGGCTCAGCAGCTCGGAGGACAGCGTATCCGCAATGACAGAGCGATTTTTCTCCAGCAAATCCAGGCCGTCGAAGTACATCATCTGCACGGCGTTGGTGCCGGCGTCGCGAGCTTTGACCAGCAAGTCCTGCTCCGCTCGCTCCGAAAACTGGCCCGCTAGGCGCGCCGCAAAGCGCTCGAGCACCCGGCGCACGCGTCGCCGGACGAAGTCAGCCTGCTGCTTGTCGATGCGCCCGTCGCGCATCGAATCCAGCCCGGTGGCCGCCGGTGCGCCAGGCGCCGCTTTGCCGGCTGACTTCGTGGCAGCGTTCGGCGCCGTCAGCTCGTGCAGATCAAGGTCATCGTCCGAGTCCCGCCCTACCGCTGAAGCAGACACCATGCCCGCCGCCACGCCGTAGTCGATCATCGCGTCGAACGCGCCATCAGGCAGTCCGTCCGGGAAAAACACGCCTAGGCCACCGCTCGTTGGGGTCATACGGGCTATTCGAGCGCTGGATCGGAAGTGGCGCTGCCCGTCTGGCGTAGCCACCGAAAAATGGACGGATACGTCGTCACCGGCATTTAAATGCGGGTGTGAGATGGCAATCGAACGGCCACTCGACGAGGAAGTCAGCAACAGGCCAGTCTCGCAAAAGTCGCGAATCGAGCACAGCCACGAGCGGCCCTCCTGCGGATGTACAAGAGCGCTGAGCGATATTGGCTGGCGGGTGTATTGCCGGCGTTCGGAGGTGTTCAAGATGAAGCAGAGTCCGTCTGCAAAATAGCCCGGCGAGCGTAACTGATCGAGTGTTCGAGTTCACCCTCCCAGACCGTGCGAGACCCGATCGCTCGTGGATTTGCGGCCTGCATCTCATCCGGTCTGGGACGCCAGCCATCGACAGGCGATTCCGACTGAAATTTTACATCTCACACGACGCGCAAATCAGCCCGACAATGCAGGCAATCACGCCGGGATTCAGGCGAAGCCGAACCGAGCGGAAAACTAACCAGCCTTTTCGGGCTGCACCAACAGCGCCTGGGCGACGGCTCCGCGCCAACCCTCTAGAAGAGAAGCACGTTGTGCCGCGGACATCGCCGGCTCGAAGGATCGTTCGCAGCGCCACATGCTGGCCGCTTCTTCGAGCGACGGCGCAAGGCCACCACCCACGCCGGCGAGTAACGCAGCGCCGCGCGCCGTGGTTTCAACAACGGCGGGACGCTCGACGACAACACCCGCGATGTCGGCCAAAAATTGACAGAACCAGTCATTCACCACCATCCCGCCGTCCACACGCAGACGTGTCAGTTGCGCACCGTCTCGGGCAAGCGCGTCGACGAGGTCATGGCTTTGATAGGCGATGCTGGCAAGGGTCGCTGTGACAATCTGAGCAGCGGTCGAATCCAGCGTCAGCCCCGTGATGATGGCGCGCGCGTTGGGCTGCCAGTGAGGCGCACCCAGGCCTGTGAACGCCGACACCATGTAGACGCCGTCGGTGTCCGGCCCGGTCTCCTGCGCTATGCGTTGCGACTCGCTGGCATCGTCGATCAGGCCAATGCCGTCGCGCAGCCACTTCAGAGCCTGTCCGGCAACAAAAATACTGCCTTCCACCGCATACGTAGGTTTGCCTTCAAGCTGATAGCCAATAGTGGTCAGCAACCCGGATTCCGATGTTGTCGCTGTTGCACCAGTATTGTTAATGAGAAAACAACCGGTGCCGTAGGTGCTCTTGCTCATGCCCGGTTCAAAACAGGCCTGGCCGACCAAGGCGGACTGCTGGTCTCCAGCAACACCCGCTATAGGCACTTCGGCGCCCAAATGTTCTGCAGCTACCACGCCGAAATCCGCAACGCAGTCGAGCACCCGGGGCAACAGCGATGCGGGAATATCGAACGCCGCGAGCAGTTCATCGCTCCACGTGCCGCGATGAATGTCGTAGAGCTGTGTGCGCGACGCGTTGGTTGCATCCGTCACGTGACTCGCTCCGTTCGTCAATCGCCAGATCAGGTAACTGTCCACCGTGCCGAAAGCCAGCTCACCGGCTTCGGCTCTGGCGCGCGCGCCGTCAACGTTGTCGAGCAGCCAGCGAAGTTTCGAGCTAGAGAAATAGGGGTCAACGACCAGACCGGTCTGGCTGCGAATCAGCTTCTCTACCGGGCCGTCGCGCAGATCGTCGCAAAAACTGGCGGTACGCCGGTCCTGCCAGACAATAGCGTTATGCAAGCACTCACCGCTTTGGCGATCCCATAACAGGGTGGTCTCGCGCTGATTGGTGATGCCAATCGCGGCAAGCTCGCTTGTATCGATGCCCGCCGCCGCAATCGCCTCGCGGGCGCTATCCAGGGTGGTTTGCCACAGAACTTCCGGGTCCTGTTCAACCCAGCCGTCGTGGGGGAAGCTCATATCGAACTCACGCTGACCCACTCCGAGCATCTCTCCAGCGGCGGAAAATACAATGCCGCGTGAGCTGGACGTACCCTGGTCAATCGATAGCAGATGGCTCACTTAATGCGGCTCCAGGTCACTTGGTTAGCCGACCATGCTAGCGCCCTGTCGGGGCGAAGCCTACTGGCACGAAATCAGACCCGGACAGTGATTCCGCAGATACTTGGAGCGCAGCCGGCACAACGTGTAAAACTTTCGCTCCAGCAGACTCAGAATTCGCTGGTGCGGGCGCGAAAAACACCAGCTATCTCACCTAAAATACTGATTTTACTGGCTATACATCCAGCACCATATCTAGTGCCGTCGCTATCCCCAGGCTATCCACAGAATTAATCACAGGCTTTGTGTTGATTTGTCTCAGGAGCCGCATTATCTTGGGCTTTCTCCAGCGGAGAACACCATATCTTGGGCTTTGAGGCTCAGGCGACACCGATTCTGTATCGGTCGTACAGCCGAAGTTGAGTCATACCGCGCCCTTGATGTAACCCGTATATAGTGTTTGTGGACTTCCGGTTTAACACCCAACTCGTTACCTAACTCATGCCGAGCTGGTACCGAGATAGGGGTCACCACTCGGAGGGTTTACTGTCGGCCTCTTTAGTGCCGAATTGTTAGTGCCGACTTACTGTCGATCTTTTGGCCGATTGTTGTGGATTGTCGTCGTTATTGTCGTTTGCTGGCGGGCCTGGGGAGGGCGGTAGCAGGTACGGATGACGCGGAATCTGGAAGCGCAGGCAACGTGCGCTGAGACACGCATCTCAAACGAAAAAAAGCGGGCAAAAAAACGCGAAGGAAACGCGAAAAGAGACGCGAAAAGAGACGCGAAGGAAACGCGAAGGAAACGCGAAAGAGACACAGCAGAGAGAAACGCAAGGAACGCGAGGAAGAACAGCGAGTGCGGGAAGCACTGACAGATACACAAGCAGAATTGCGAACCACACAACCCAATATCAGCTACTAGGCACAGGCCGAACGATTGTTAGAGCACCGCTAGATTCGCGCAAGATTCAAGCATGAGCCGCGCGCGATCCCAGCGATTACAAGAACAGCATTCACCACAACCTAGTCCGCATCGATCAAGAGGCAACCAGCTCAACATGCAGATTGAATCCACGGAGTCCGGTCAGGCATCCATCAGCCCGACCGCCAATACCAACGCAACCACGGCCACCTCGGCTGCGTTGTCACCGGCTATGACAGCCACTGCCCCGGGCCAGATTCGGGTGATCAAACGCAACGGCGTTGTCGTGCCGTACAACAACGACAAGATTTCGGTCGCGCTGACCAAAGCGTTCCTTGCCGTAGAAGGCGGCACTGCTGCTGCATCACCGCGCATTCGGGAGCTGGTCCGCAGCCTGACCGACCAGATCAGCTCAACGTTCGATCGGCGCCTGCCATCCGGCGGCACCATTCACATCGAAGACATTCAGGACCAGGTAGAACTGGCTTTGATGCGCTCTGGCGAACATAAAGTCGCCCGCTCTTATGTGCTCTATCGCGAAGAGCGCAGCCGCGATCGCACGGCCCTGCGCGCTAGCGCAGCGCCTGCTCAGTCACACGCCGCGATTACGGTAGTTGAGGCGGACGGCAGCAGCGCCGCACTCGATGTCTCGCGCATTCGCGTTCTGGTGAGCGAAGCCTGTGCAGACCTGCAGGACGTTGATGCCGAGCGCATCATCGGCCAGGCGATGGACAACATGTACGACGGTATCTCAGCAAAAGACGTCGCCACGTCACTGCTGATCACCGCGCGCACGCTGGTAGAAGAAGAGCCGAACTACACCCATGTAAGCGCGCGTCTGCTGCTGGACGAACTGCGCACCGAAGCTTTGGGCTTTATGAATGTTCAGCGCAGTGACGCCGCTAGCGGTGACTACCGCGCGACCCAGTCACAAATGAGCGAGCTGTACCCGCTCGCTCTGGCTCGTTTCATCGAGCGCGGCGTAGAACTCGAGCTGCTGTCGCCCGAGTTGCAGGAATACGACATCAAACGCCTGGGCGCCGCGATCAAGCCTGAGCGCGACGAACAGTTCACCTACCTCGGCCTGCAAACGCTGTATGACCGCTACTTCATTCACAGCAACGACGTGCGCTTCGAGCTGCCCCAGGTATTCTTCATGCGCGTTGCCATGGGCCTCGCCGCAGAGGAGGACGATCCGATAGCCCGCGCGATCGAATTCTACGACCTGCTGTCGTCCTTCGATTACATGAGCTCAACGCCAACACTGTTCAACGCCGGCACGCTGCGACCGCAGCTTTCTTCCTGCTTCCTGACGACGGTGCCGGACGATCTGGACGGCATCTACGGCTCTATCCACGACAACGCTATGCTGTCCAAGTGGGCCGGCGGCCTCGGCAACGACTGGACGCCAGTACGTGCGTTGGGCTCCTACATCAAAGGCACCAATGGCAAGTCCCAGGGCATCGTTCCGTTCCTGAAAGTGGTCAACGACACCGCCGTTGCCGTCAATCAGGGTGGCAAGCGCAAAGGCGCTGTCTGTGCGTACCTGGAATCCTGGCACCTCGACATCGAAGAGTTCCTGGAGCTGCGCAAAAACACCGGTGACGACCGTCGTCGCACCCATGACATGAACACGGCCAACTGGATTCCGGATCTGTTCATGAAGCGGGTGTCCGAAGACGCGCAGTGGACTCTGTTCTCACCGAGCGACACACCCGATCTGCACGATCTGTACGGCAAAGCATTTGAAGAGCGTTACGCGCACTACGAGGCTATGACCCACAGTGGCGAGCTGCAGCTGTTCAAGCGCATCAAGGCGCAGGATCTGTGGCGCAAGATGCTCTCGATGCTATTCGAGACAGGCCATCCGTGGATCACCTTTAAAGACAGCTGCAACGTGCGCTCACCCCAGCGTCACGTCGGTGTGGTGCACTCATCTAACCTGTGCACCGAGATCACGCTGAACACGTCGAAAGACGAGATTGCCGTGTGCAACCTGGGCTCAATCAACCTGGCTCAGCACATTGTGGATGGCGAGCTGGACACCAAGAAGCTGAAGTCCAGCGTTCGCACTGCTGTGCGAATGCTCGATAACGTCATCGACATCAACTACTACTCGGTACACGCCGCGCGCACGTCCAACTTCCGGCATCGCCCGGTGGGCCTGGGCATCATGGGTTTCCAGGACGCGCTGTATAAGCAGCGCCTCGCATACTCGTCGCCGCAGGCAGTCGAGTTTGCTGATCGCTCAATGGAAGCCGTCAGCTACTACGCCATCGAAGCCTCGAGCAAACTGGCGCGCGAACGCGGCGCCTATCGCAGCTTCGAAGGCTCGCTGTGGAGCCAGGGCATTCTGCCGATCGATTCCCTGCGCGAACTGCAGGCGGAACGCGGTGTGGAGTATCTCGATGCCGATTTCAGCACGACGCTGGACTGGGACAAGCTGCGCGCCAAAGTGGTACGCCACGGCATGCGCAACTCGAACGTTATGGCCATTGCGCCGACGGCTACGATCGCCAACATCACCGGCGTCTCCCAATCCATCGAGCCCACGTATCAAAACCTGTACGTGAAATCGAACCTGTCCGGTGAGTTCACCGTCGTTAACCCCTACATGGTTCACGACCTGAAGGAGCGCGGACTATGGGATCAGGTGATGGTCAATGACCTGAAGTACTACGACGGCTCGCTACAGCCAATCGATCGTGTGCCCGACGATCTGAAAGCCATCTATGCAACCGCCTTTGAAGTAGAACCACGCTGGATTGTCGATGCGGCCAGCCGCCGACAGAAGTGGATCGATCAAGGCCAGTCCTTGAATCTTTACATGGCAGGCGCTTCCGGCAAGAAACTGGATGTGACCTATCGAATGGCGTGGTTGCGTGGCCTCAAAACCACCTACTACTTAAGAGCACTGAGCGCGACCAGCACCGAGAAGTCCACGGTCGACCGCGGCAGCCTCAATGCGGTCAACCACACCCAGGAAGCGGAGCCGGAGCCGACAATCGACAGCTTTGCAGCCGTCCAACCGGCCGACGTGCCGCTGGCCTGCTCACTGGACGATCCGGACTGCGAGGCGTGCCAGTAGCAACCTGGCCACTCGCACACAAAAACTGTCGCTGGCCGTTGGACTCGGCCAGTCGATGCCAGCCGCGCCGATTGCCTCGTTTACCGCACCGGCAAGGCTGGCGGACCACCGATCAAGGAGACACCCATGCTTAGCTGGGACGACTACGACGAAAACCAAAGCGCTGCGGCGGCTAATGAACTAGCCGCGGCGGCTAAACAAAGCGCTGCGGCGGCTGCACAAATAGCTGCGGCGGCTAATGAACTAGCTGCGGGCAATCAGCAACCCGCGATTCAGCAAGCCACCGAGCTTGCGCAGCCCGAGGTCTCAATGCCTGAGCGCGCGGCTTTCGCCAACGACATTGCTGTACCCGAAGCCCTCACGCAGGCGCCTGCAATCAACACCGCAGACGTCGTCGTTCCGGAAGCGGCCGCGCCGGCTTATGGACAGGCCGCGCCGGCTTCTGGACAGGCCGCGCCTGCTCATCAACAGTCTGCGCCTGCTGCAGAGGCGCCCACGCCAGCATCGGTTAGCGAACCAGCAGCAGAGCCCGCTGGTTTTGCCCGGGCAACTGACGCCCTCGCGATCGCCCAGGCGGCTGTCGCCAAACTGGACGATGAAAAGCTTGGCAGTGAGTCTGAGGAGTATCAGCGCGTTACCGTTGATCAAAAACGAATGATCAACTGCCGCGCTGATCTGAATCAGTTGGTGCCGTTCAAATACGACTGGGCCTGGCAGAAGTACATCGACGGCTGCGCAAACCACTGGATGCCGCAGGAGGTCAACATGACCTCGGACATCGCCCTGTGGAAATCCGAGGGCGGGCTGTCTGACGACGAGCGCACCATCGTCAAGCGGAGCCTCGGCTTCTTCTCCACGGCGGACTCCCTGGTTGCCAACAACCTCGTACTGGCGATCTATCGGTTGATTACAAACCCTGAGTGCCGCCAGTACCTGCTGCGCCAGGCCTTCGAAGAAGCCATTCACACGCACGCCTATCAGTACTGCATCGAATCGCTGGGCATGGATGAAGGCGAGATCTTCAACATGTATCACGAAGTACCCTGTGTTGCCCGCAAGGCAAGCTGGGGTCTCAAGTACACCAAAGAAATTAACGAAACAGGGTTTGAGACCGGCACTGTCGAGAACGACAAGAAGCTGCTCGCCAACCTGATCGCGTACTACTGCGTACTAGAAGGCATGTTCTTCTACTGCGGTTTCACCCAGATTCTGTCCATGGGCCGTCGCAACAAGATGACCGGAACCGCCGAGCAGTTTCAGTACATCCTGCGCGATGAGTCGATGCACGTGAACTTCGGCATAGATGTCATCAACCAGATAAAGATCGAAAACCCGCATCTGTGGGATGACGACATGAAGGCCCTCGCCCTGCAGATGATTCTCGAAGGCACCCAGCTTGAAATCGAATACGCCCGAGACACAATGCCGCGCGGCGTACTCGGCATGAACGCCGTGATGATGGAGGAGTATCTCCAGTTCATCGCTAACCGACGACTTGCTCAGATCGGCCTGCCGGAGCAGTTCGCCGGTGTGAAAAACCCGTTCCCGTGGATGAGCGAGATCATGGATCTCAAGAAAGAGAAGAACTTCTTTGAGACCCGTGTCACCGAATACCAGACCGGTGGCGCACTCGCCTGGGATTAGACGCATCGGCTCTACTAGGCCGCCTCCGGGCGGCCTTGTCACATCTGGCTTCTGCAAGCCTTTATCCCCCGGCTCAAAGGCGTGATCCAGACGACGTTTTAAGCCAGCGCGCTTCGCTACGATGAAAGCCTAAATAAACCGACGATGCTCATCATGATTGGCGTACGGATCCAGCCAAAGCCTTACCTATGCCGCATTGGCCTTTTGAGCCTCGCTTGCCTGTTCGCGTTGCTGGCAAGCAGCCCAGCCAGTGCCACCCAATTCTTCAAGTGCAAGAATGCTGATGGCAGTACGACGCTATCTCAGTTCCCTTGCGCAACGGATGCCAGTGCGGACACAGTCTCGGTAGGCAGCGGCAAAGTCGGTTACGCACGTCCCGGCCTGACCGCCCAGGAAACGCAGATTCTCAGAGATGCAGACAAAGAACAGCGGGCGCAAGCGGCCGAGCAACGCAAGGCGGCGAAGCAGAGAGACAAAGAGGAACAGGCCGAAGAGGTCGCCGAGTTTCGCTGTGACAAGGCCAAAGCACACCTTGAAGTTGTACGTGACGAGCGACGCCGCGGCTACAGCGCGCACCACGCTGACTACCATGATGAGCGGCTCGAAGACGCCAAGGCCTGGGTAGACAGCCAATGCACCAGTGGCCGCTGACTAATCAGCGCCTTTGCCCGACTGAGCGTCGCCGCTCAAGTATTTCTCGCCAACACTACCAATCCACACCATCGATGGAGTGGGCGCTCCCCGATCCGCCCGCCGAGCAGGTCAACGCGCTATAGTTTTCTGATCCGTTAGCCGATCGCGCCTCGCCATGAACAATCCACTCGCATCACCTCCGCCGAGCATCGCTGCTGCTGAGCGCTGGCAGGCGCAGACGCAACCCTGGCTCGGAGAGAACGGTTTCTCCGCGCTGCGCCGTGAGTTTGATGAGCAAGGCTTCGTCATCCTGCCCTGTGTGCTCGATAGCGAGGAAGTAGCTGCGCTGCGAGCAGCCATTGAGCCTCACTTCCAACACACCGGACGCAACAACTTCGAAGGCTTCCACTCGAACCGGGTGTATGCGCTGCTGAGCAAAGCGCCGGAGCTGATCGGCAAACTGGTGTGCCATCCTCTGCCACTATCCCTGGCAGAGGCGGAGCTCGGTGAGAGCACGCTGCTATCAGCCTGCCTCGCCATCAACCTGCTGCCGACAGAGAGCGAACAACCCTGGCATCACGACGACGCTCAGATTGAGATTCCGTTGCCCAGGCCCAGCTACGGGGTGAGCGCATTCTGGGCACTCGACGATCTAACCGAGACCAACGGCGCCACCGAGTTCTATCCCGGGAGCCATCTCTGGAACGCGGCAGACTGCGCCCAGCCACCCGGCGAGTTCCGACAGGCGCTCATGCCAGCCGGCTCGCTCATGCTGGCGAAGGGAACACTCAGACATCGCGGCGGTGCCAACCACTCATCCGACTCGCGCCTGATCATCACGCCGCAATACTGTGCAGGCTGGGCTCGCCAGATCGAGAACATGATGGCGGCAGTACCGATGGAGGTTGCTCGCACGCTACCCACTCGCGTTCGAGAGCTGATGGGTTATTCCACCCACGCTGCCTTCATGGGCTACGTTGACGGGGTACATCCAGACTGGTTGCTCACGTAACATCCCCCCTCCACAGCCCATTGATTGAGACCATCTGATGTCACTCCCTCTGCGCAGACACAGCCGCTTTGCCGCGCTACTCGCCATCGGTGTTTTGGCGCTTGGTCTCGGCGGTTGCTCAGACGACAGCGCGCCGACGCAAGCTCATACACCAGGCCACATCAACCTGTATTCCGCTCGCCACTACGATGGCGATGAGGCTATCTACGAAGCGTTCGAAAGGGAAACCGGCATTGAGCTTCGCCGCATCGAAGCGTCGGGCGACCTGCTGATTGAGCGCATTCGTGCGGAAGGCGGCACGAGCCCGGCGGACGTTGTGATCACCGTTGATGCGGGTCGACTGTGGCGAGCCAGTCAGGCTGAGCTCTTTGAGGCATTAAGCGAAGACAGCCCTCTGCTCGCGCGCGTGCCTGATCACCTACAAGATCCGAGCCGACAGTGGCTGGGCATCGCCAAGCGCGCTCGGGTCATCGTGGTTGCCCCCGACCGCCTGGCTGCCGGTACGGTATCAACCTACGCAAGCCTTGCCGACCCGGACTTGAAAGGCCGGCTGTGCGTTCGCTCGTCCAGCAACATCTACAACCTTTCACTTCTGGCCGGAATGGTGGCAAGCGAAGGTGAAGAAGCGGCCGAGGCTTGGGCACGCGCTATCGTCAGTAACATGGCACGTGCGCCTCAGGGTGGCGATACCGACCAGATCAGAGCCGTCGCTGCAGGCGTCTGTGACGTGGCATTGGTCAACCACTACTACTGGGTGAACCTTGCCAGCTCCGATGCCGATGCAGACCAGGCGGTCGCCCAAAGCACTCAGATTGTCTGGCCGGATCAGCAAGGCGACGGCGTGCATATCAACGTCTCGGGCATTGGCATCGCGCGCGGCGCGCCGAACCGAGCGAACGCCGAACGCTTCATCGAGTATCTGCTAACACCTGCGGTGCAAACGCTGTTGGCGAACTCCAACAACGAGTTCCCAGTAACCGATGCACCGCTGAGTAATCCTGCACTTGCGGCGCTGGGCAAACCTCGTGAGAGCAGCGTCCAGGTCTGGACCTACGGCGCCTACCAGGCCCAGGCCGCGGCCATCTTCGATCGCGTGGGCTGGCTCTAGGCTTGATCAAGCCTTCCCGGTGCTGCCGCGCTCACTGACGATGGTATTCCGAGCCTCTCCAGCCGTCTGGCTCGCCCTGGTAGCGTTAACGCCGCTCGCCGCGCTCGCATTCGGGGCGATCCTGGGCGACGACGGCGGCGCTACCCGCGCGCTGATCGAAACCCGCCTGGCGGCGATGACAGCAATGAGTTTGACACTCGCCCTGGGGGCCACACTCGGTGTGAGCGTCATCGGCGCAGGGCTCGCCTGGTTGGTATGTAACTACCAGTTTCCGGGACGACGCTGGTTCGACTGGGCACTCATGCTGCCGTTGGCCGCCCCAAGCTACGTGCTCGCGTACGCCTACCTCGATCTGACCCAGGCTGCCGGACCACTGCAAAGCGCGCTACGCGAAGCCACTGGCTGGCGCGTTGGCGACTATGCCTTCCCAGAGATTGTCGGCTTGCCCGGAGCGATCGTGATCTTCTCTCTGTGCCTGTACCCGTACGTCTACGCCCTGGCTCGCACCGCTTTCAACGCCTCCGGCGGTCAGACCCGAGACGCCGCACGCCTGCTGGGATGCAAGGGACCCGCTGTTTTCTGGCGGGTAGGCTTACCGATGGCCAGGCCAGCGATTGCTGCGGGAGCAGCGCTCGCCGTTATGGAAACCCTGGCCGATTACGGCGCGGTGGCGCACCTGGGTGTGTCTACGTACACCGTCGGCATCATGCGCGCGTGGTCGAGCGCGGGAGAGCCGATTGCCGCGGCCCGCCTCGCGGTGATACTCGTCGTTATCTGCTTAGCCCTGTTGTGGATCGAACGGGCGGCACGGGGGCGCAGCGAGCGTTTCACAGACACATCACCCTCGCCACCGTCTTTGATTCCGCTAGCGTCCGTGACCGGTTGGATATGCACAGGCGTTTGCGCGCTGGTGCTGACCCTGGCCCTCATCGTCCCCACGACCTACCTACTGAGCATCGCGATGGAGGCAGGCCCACCGAGAGGCCTTGCGGAGGCAGCTACTCGGACCATCGCGCTAGCGTCAGGCGCAGCGCTGGTTCTCACCGCCATCGGTTTTGGCATCGCGAGCGCCGCTCGACGGGGTAGTCGAGTTGCTGGCACAACCCAACAGCTCATGAGCGCCGGCTACGCGACCCCTGGTGCAGCCGCCGCGCTAGGCATCCTGATGCTCATAGGCGCCGTCGGCTCTCTGTTTCCGGAGACATCGCTCATTATTGCGGCAGGTCCGGCGCTTCTGATCGCTGCGTATCAGTGTCGATTCGGATCCGCAGCACAGGGCTCCGTGGCCGCTGCGCTTGGCCGGCATTCCAAGCTGCTGGATGACGCGGCGCGCACCCTTGGCTGCAACGACACCTCACTGATATGGCGCGTGCACTGGCCCCTCGCCCGCACGGGCATATTGACTGGAGCACTTCTCGCCTTCGTCGAAGTCGTCAAGGAACTACCCGCAACCATTATTCTTCGGCCATTCGATTTCGACACACTCGCGGTCCTCGCGCACGGTTACGCCAGTGAAGAACGTCTGGCCCAGGCTGCGAGCCCAGCCATTGCTATCGTGCTGGTGTGCGTTCCCGCGATGATTGCCGTTGCGTGGCTGACGCGTCAGCGAACGAGCAGCGCGCGCACCATCCCCGTTCAGCGGACTCAGGCACTTCCGACATGAACCCCGTACTGGTCGCCAGCGGTGTCAGCAGACAATTTTCAAGCCGATTTGTGGTGGATAACGTCAGCGTCTCACTCACCGCTGGCCGGGTCACCGCGCTGCTGGGCCAGTCCGGTAGCGGCAAGAGCACCCTGCTGCGCATGTTTGCAGGACTGGAGCCCGTCGATAGCGGTGAGATCCGCAACGACACCGGCGTGCTAAGCGCTCCGGGGCATACCGTCGCGCCTGACCAACGCAACGTTGGCCTTGTCTTCCAGTCGTTCGCGCTCTTCGGCCACCTGAGCGCCCGCGACAACATCGCCTTCGGTCTGTCACACCTGAAACGGAGCGAGCGCATTGGTATCGCAGAGAAATTGCTAGCCGATGCTGGGCTGTCGGATCGCTCGTCTGCCTTTCCGTTTCAACTCTCTGGCGGTGAGCAGCAGCGTGTCGCGATTGCACGGGCTCTGGCGCGGAAACCGTCTGCAGTGCTTTTGGACGAGCCGTTCTCAAGCCTGGACGCCGCACTTCGACGAGAGACGCGCCAGCGCGCACTCGAACAGCTTCGCAACGCAGGCGCGGCGGTTCTGCTCGTTACCCACGACGCCGACGAGGCGCTTTCCGAAGCTGACGAGATTACGGTGATGAAGGCCGGCCGGGTCATCGACGCTGGGCCACCCGAGCGGGTCTACGCGACACCGGCCAATCTGGATGCAGCCCAGTTAACCGGCGATGTTAATGAGGTGCTGGGTGATGCGATGGGTGAGCTCATAAACACTCCGCTGGGCCCGTTGCCAAGCTCACCAGGAAACGTCGCGCTCGTACGACCGGAAGCGCTATCGATCAACGCAGAATCTGCTCCAGGCACAAAGGCCGTGGTTAGTCGCCGGCGCCAACTCGCTGGCGCGCTGGAAATCACCGTGGTTTTGAATTCGCCAGACGCGCGCCCTCAGCAGCAGCCCGTGCGTGTTCGTTGCCCGTTGAACAGCCCCTGGTTGCCCGGGCAGACGGTAAGCGTTAGTCATCGCACCAACCTGCCACCGCGATGATAGGCTAGGTGTCGAGCCAGATTCCCGCTCCGTAAGCACACACGAAAACGAGCAGCCCTATGAGCCAGGTCGACGAAAACGCGGCGCACAGCGAACCGCCAGCCAAGAAATCCAGTTGGCTAAAGAAAACACTGCCCTGGCTCATCACCATTGGCTGTTTCGTTTTCCTTTACAGCCGAATCAACGGCCCGGCGGCCGCCCAGGGTATGAGCGTGGCAGCCTTTCTGGGCAACGTGTTCGCTGGCGTCA
>CAYGQC010000008.1:0-47873 GCA_964351875.1 uncultured Pseudomonadales bacterium | reverse complement strand
CTGATATAGCGCACCGACAAGCCTCCATGTTCAAGGCGCGCTAGTGTACCGCTCCAGGCTGTTTACGTCGCACTCTCGAACTCGGGGAGAGGACCAGGGGACAGGACCAAGTGCCAGGTCCAAGTGTCAGGTCGACTTACACGGAGCCAGAGCCACCGCCAGATGATTGGACCTGGCACTTGGTCCTGTCCCCATTGTTGATTTGCCGGCTCTTGAATCAGATTGAGCCGCGGCCGTAGTTGTTCTGCGGCTTGCGCGGAGGGTCAGCCCGCAGATTCGCCTCCACCTCGACAACCTTTCCGCCCTCGGACAGGTAGGCCTCCAGATCGTCAGCCAGGGAGCGCCGGGCCTCCTCGCGCATCTCAACGGAATGCACCTCTTCAGGAACTGGGTTCTGGCGTTCTGCGTTCATGTTCTCTCCTGCAAGCTGGCACCAGGCTGGGATTGATATGCCAATGAATGGCTTTCGTCCCGCGCGATTCGGCTTTATTTATAGAACAGATTCGGCAACTGGCAAGTTACGCGAGACTCACCGACCGGGACAGGCCCACGGTAGTCAAGGGACGGGACCTTACGTTGATCCCTCTGCGATCGACGCATAGAACATCGAGAGAGCGGCGGGGGATGCGCCTCACGCGCACAGCGGATGAGCGCGATGCTCGAGCGCGTCCAACCATTTCCTCCCTTAACGTCCGACCGTTGGGCGCAGGGCTAAGCGCCAGACAGTTGGACCTGACACTTGGTCCTGTCCCCAATACTCCTCGCTGTCGCCAATGTTCCAACGCCCGTATCTGGCGACAGCCTGGGCGCTTGGCGTACGCTGTGACAAAACAACTCGATTTGGTGTTCGCAGTGCGCGGAGGAATCTGTCGATGAAACATATGACTTGGGCTATCTGGCTCGCGTTCGTTAGCGCGCAAACACTTGCAGAACTTGCAGACGGGCGCGCTCAGGAGTTGCTGACCCAACTGCAAGAAGACCCGTCGGTTGAGTGGCTAGAGGCCGATGACTGGAAAGTCGCCAATATCCGTATGGAACAGTGGCTATTCACCCGCCAGGGTCATCCTGCACACCTGTCAGCGGCCCATCGCCGCGTTGTCGAAGAGGATGGCCAGTTATCCATCAAGACGAAACTGATCTGCGAACACGGTGAGCCGGCGTGCAAGGCGCTACTAGCGCAGATCAATTCGATCGATGGTGAGATCAAAGAAGCTGTCACCACCGCATCGCCCACTCGCACCATCGAGCACCCCGCTTACCTGCTGCATGTGCAAACGAATCAGGATTGGGAGTTGGTTCGCAGCGAGTTCAACGTGGTCGCCGTTCGGCGCTCATACCAAGGGGGTACGCACTCGAACGTCGGCTCGGTGCAGATCTACAACCTGCCGGAGTTTGCCAGTGACGAGGCTTTTCTCTCACATGTATCGGAGCAGCGACGAAAGGGTTTTGAAAATGATGCCCGAACTGACGTCATCGAAATGCGTGAGACGGTAGAGTCATTCGGTGGGGCCACCTGCATTCGCCTGGACTACCACTATCGCGATCTGGAATCGCGAATGGATGACGGCACCATCATCGATCTGCCTTTCCGCGACCTCGGATACCGCTGCCGACACCCGAGTGAACCCAGGCTTGGCGTGCATTTGTCGTACTCGCTGCGAGCACCGGACGTCGATGACAACGAGGCATTCAACGAAGAGGCAACGCGCTTTCTCGCCGGAATCGAGTTCCTCGCGTTCGAGCTCGACGGAGCCAGGGGAAGCGAGTGATCCCAGAGCCAGGGGTCAGAGCCAGGGGACAGGACCAAGTGCCAGGTCCAATTGTGATTCTGACGCTTGACCCTGCCCACCGATAGATTGGACCTGGCACTTGGTCCTGTCCCCATTGCTAGTCCCTTGTCTTCGATATGGTATCCCATTGGATACCATGCTACCGTTAGGGCATGTCTACCGCCACACAGAACCTTGCACCCGGCTGCGATGCGATCGCTGGCAGCCTGCGTAATGCACGATTGGGGGCGGATCTGACGCTTCGCGCGCTTGCCGTTCGGGCCGGCACCTCCCACGCGACGATTAGCGCCTATGAGGGAGGCCGCAAAGTGCCATCAGCCGAGACGTGGCTGCGCTTGCTTGATGCGTGTGGCTTCGGCGTCGATCTCACTCTGCGCCGACGAATCCGCGAGGTCAACGGTGTGTCCCGCGGCGATGAGTTATTGGCCGTTCTCGAACTGGCCGAGCAGTTCCCGGCGCGACCTGGCAAATCGCTACGCTTCCCACCTCTGAAATCTTTCGCAGCCGCCGAGTGACGCTTGCCGAAAAAATCGTCGCTCTACATCAGGCTTTGTCGACAGCCAATGTTCCGCACGCATTTGGCGGCGCGTTGGCACTGGCCTGGTGCACGGGCCAAGCCAGGGCGACCATCGATATAGACGTCAACGTTTTCCTCACCGTCGACCAACTCGAGGTGTTGCTCAGCTCACTACCGAGCGAAGTCGCCGTTCGCAGCAAGGACGAGCAAATGCTCCGCCGCGATGGCCAGGCGCGGCTGTGGTGGGACGCAACGCCGGTTGATGTATTCCTGAACGTGCTGCCGTTTCACGAAGAGGTCGCCAGACAAATCCGCTGGGAAGACTTCGCCGCTACCCGCGTGCCGTTTCTTGCCTGCCGCGATCTCGCAGTTTTCAAGGCGTTCTTTAGTCGAACGAAAGATTGGGCAGATCTAGAAGCGATGCAGGAGGCGGGTACTTTAGATCTCCGTTATGTGCGGGGCGTGTTGATCGAACTACTAGGCACCGATGATGAACGGCTGGTGAGGTTGAGTGAGGTTGGGCGTAGCTAAGGGGACAGGACCAAGTGCCAGGTCCAATTGTGATTCTGACGCTTGACCCTGACCGCCGATAGATTGGACCTGGCACTTGGTCCTGTCCCCATTGCTAGTTGGACGCTCTCGAGCCTATTAATAGGCACTGCCGCTATCCCGAGATTTTGATCTGGTCGTCTTTCTTCGCGGGCTCGCCGCGCGAGCCCGCAGAGAAAAACGACACCAAAAAAAGGGGCGCAGTGCGCCCCTTCTTAACCGATTGCCTAGAATCGATCAGTTCTTAGCGAACTCAGGATAGGCTTCGATACCGCACTCAGCGATGTCTGCACCAGACTGTTCTTCCTCTTCGGAGATACGAATACCCATCACCGCTTTGAGGATGAACCAGACAACCAGGCTTGCGCCGAAGGTCCAGACGAAGATTGCGCCCAAGCCAGTGAGCTGGCCAGCGACAGTTGCTTCAGGATTAGTGAGCAATACCGCAAGCAAACCCCAGATGCCGACCGTGCCGTGCACCGATATAGCACCGACAGGATCGTCGATCTTGAGTTTGTCGAGTCCGACAATCGAGAGGACAACCAGGACACCACCGATCGCGCCAACCAGCATCGACATTTCAATGCTGCCCGTGAGAGGAGATGCTGTGATTGAGACAAGGCCAGCCAACGCCCCGTTGAGCGCCATCGTCAGGTCTGCTTTGCCGAACCACAACCGAGCCAGCAACAGTGCAGCGACCAATCCGCCGCAAGCAGCGATGTTGGTATTCACAAACACCTGAGAGACTGCATTCGCTTCATCAACGTTGCTGAGTTTGAGCTCGCTGCCGCCGTTGAACCCGAACCAACCGAACCAGAGGATGAACATACCGAGCGTTGCCAACGGCATATTAGCGCCAGGCATCGGGTGGACTTCGCCGTTCGGACCGTACTTACCTTTGCGCGGGCCAAGCACCAGAACACCCGCGAGTGCTGCCGCTGCGCCACACATATGCACGATTCCGGAACCTGCAAAGTCAGAGAAGCCGGCGTCGGCCAGCGCGCCGCCACCCCAGGACCAGGCGCCCTGAATCGGGTAGATAAAGCCGGTCATGACAACCGCAAAGGCAAGAAACGCCCAGAGCTTCATCCGTTCGGCGACTGCTCCGGAGACAATCGACATGGCTGTTGCCACGAAGACCACCTGGAAGAAGTAATCCGAGCGAGCTGAGTAGTAGGTATCACCGCCAGAAGCCAGCACTTCTTCGGCTGTGTGCTCAGCTCCGATGCCAAAGCCGAAACTTGGCAGCCAGCCGGACACGTCTGTGTACATGATGGAGTAGCCGATCACCATGTACATGATGCAGGCGATACTGAACAACGCGACGTTCTTGGTCAGAATCTCGGTTGTGTTCTTGGCGCGAACCATCCCCGCTTCCAGCATGGCAAAGCCAGGCGCCATGAACATGACTAGCACGCCCATGACCAGGAAGTAGAACGTGTCTATCGCGTAATTTGTTTGAGCTAATGTGTTTGCTAGATCTTCCACAATCTATTCTCCTAATGGTGGGGAAGCGTTGCGCTATAGCGCGTCGCCTCCGGTCTCACCGGTTCTTATTCGGACTACTTCGTCGAGCGCGGTGACAAAAATCTTGCCGTCGCCGACCTTGCCGGTGTTTGCAGCGTTGGTGATCGCTTCGATGACCTGGTCAACGAGATCGCTCCCAATCGCAACTTCGAGCTTCACCTTGGGCAGGAAATCCACGACGTATTCAGCGCCGCGATAAAGCTCCGTGTGTCCCTTCTGACGACCGAACCCTTTCACTTCGGTCACCGTCATCCCTTGAACCCCAATTTCCGACAGCGCCTCGCGGACGTCATCGAGCTTGAAGGGCTTGATGATCGCGGTGATTAGTTTCATGTTTTTCTCCTAATTTGCGGCTCGGGCCGCTAGACCAACACGTCGATGAGCTCGGCTATTCGAGCGCAGCGTTTGGTTGGTTGGGCTTGCGCCCAACCTCTGCAGACGAGATGTGGAAGATCTCAGCAGCCCGATTCTCGCCTACTTACAAGCTTTTCGATACCGACAGCACGATGGTGTCGTCGCACAGCTTGCTGCCGCCGAAACACTCGTCCTCGTCGAGATCCGTGCCAATGAACGCGGCGCCGAAGTCGAGGCCGCCCGCACTGGTGCTTACGCCAATGCTGTAATCGATGTAGTCGTCACCCGGGTCTTCGCCCATTGCGGGACCGATGAACGAGGCGAACGCTTCGTCGCTGTCGAACATGTTCAGACCGATGTTGGCGTCGAGCGTGAAGTTCTCACCGAGCGGTACAGAGACACCGCCATACAGGTAGATGAATGTGTCTGTCTCAGCGAAGTAGTCGTTGGAATAGGCGAAGCCGACGGTGGCGATGTTGTAAGACAGGCTGCCGTAGATTTCCTGGTAGTCGAGATCCGGATCAGAATCGTCTTCCGGGTAGGCGTAGTAGATGTAGCCGACATCGAAGCCGATATCATCGGTGAGCGAGCCGCCGTAGCCGAAATAGAGATCGGTTTCGATTGCTGCGCCCGAGAACGTGACGTTGGACGCCCAGGTGCCTGCATAGAAGCCGTTGTCCCAGGCAGCATCAAAGCCGCCCTGCACTGCCATGGAGCGATCGCCCTGGGAGATGCCGCGGAAGCGGTAATCGGTGGCGAGCGTTACGTTGCCTGAAATCTCAGCCGCACTGGCCGACACTCCGGTAAAAGAAAGGCTGCCGAGGGCAACCGCGATAATCGTGACTCGTTTGATAAGTCCCATCATTGAACTCCGTTGTTTGCGCGCCAAATTCGGCGCGATCTCCTACTAAGTTTGTTGCGCACCCCTTTGCGCGCACCCCCGTATTGGGCGGAACTAAGAGAGCAGCATTCGTGCCAATTACCCAACTCATTGGTTTTGTTGCAATTAACAAACCAGCCAGGCGATTGGCGCCGTTCAAGTGCAATTTATCGCACCAGCAGAAAGCGTAGGCGCTATTTCGGTGCGCGCAGGTTGCTGAACACTCACTCACGCTTGCGTGATCCGCCATTGGCAGCAGTGATGCGCCGCTCTAACATCGTCGGGTAGTCCAATTTGGTTCGGCCCCGCAAACCAGCGGCGACCCCCGGAGCAAGCCGGTCAAGAAACCTGTGTAATCGAACGGGCGTGCGCCAACAGCAGCCCGCAACCGAACGGAGCGAAAGCCATCAGTAACGAATCAAAGACTTTCGGCGGGGCGCGCGCACCTGGACTGGCGGAGCTATCGTCAGCCCTGCTAACTGGCATCGAAACCCTGATTCCGAGCGGCGCGAGCGCCCAGGCTAGGTCCGTCATCAACCGCCTGATTGATGAGGCTAACCTCGTGCCGAAAAGTGAGCTGGATACTCACCTCGCCTTGCTGGATCAGCTGAACCAGCGCGTTCTTGAGCTTGAGCAAAGACTGTCGAGCCTGGAAGCGTCAGAAACCCTCGACTAGCTATATAGCGGCAAGCGCGGGAGCAAACTCCCCACGCCGTCAGATCCAGGCACTCACTTGCGGAGACAAAAATGGCAGCGCCGAACGGTGCCTGTGTGCGCTCGCGCGCCCAGATCGGTCTGGACGCGCCACTGATAAGCGTCGAGGCACACATTCAGAACGTAGGCTTACCGGCCTTCACCTTGGTGGGGCTGCCGGAAGTCGCGGTGAAAGAAGCCAAAGACCGAGTGCGCAGCGCGCTAACCACAAGCGGCTTCGACTTCCCGAGTGGCCGGATAACGGTCAACCTGGCACCTGCTGACCAACAGAAAGGCGGCTCACGCTTCGATCTCGCCATGGCGACCGCCATTCTCGTGGCTTCAGGCCAACTGCCTGCGCAGAGGCTTGCGCAACTGGAGATGATCGGCGAGCTCGGTTTGTTCGGCGATCTGCGCCGTAGCCCGGGTGCCCTGTGCGCGGCAACAGCCGCAGCACGCGCAGGCCACACGCTACTATTGCCCGCGAGCGATATGATTCAGCTTGAGCACTTTACGCCGTCGAACGTGGTCGCGTGCAGCCACCTCACCGAGGTTTGCGAGTACCTGCGCTTCGGCCGGCTGCCCACCTCACCAGTGAGGGGCCCTATTCCCCTCGCACCTCCCAGCGCGCAACAACCCGCACTGGCGGACGTGATCGGCCAGGAAACCGCAAAACGAGCCCTGCGCATCGCAGCCGCAGGCGGCCACCACATGCTGATGGTCGGCCCACCCGGCTCAGGCAAGACCATGCTGGCAAGCCGGCTACCAGGCTTACTCGGCAAGCTCGATCGCCGACGCGCACTGGAAGTAGCGCAGATCTATTCCATTGGCGACAACCCACCACCGACACCCGGCCAACGGCCGTTTCGCGCGCCACATCACAGTGCATCGGCGGCAGCGCTCGTTGGTGGCGGCGCTATCCCGAAACCCGGCGAGATCACGCTGGCTCACAACGGCGTGCTGTTTCTGGATGAACTGCCAGAATTCACGCGCTCTGTATTGGACAACCTTCGCGAGCCCCTGGAGTCGCGACAGATATCGCTCGCCCGCGCGGCGGCCAGGGCGGTGTATCCCGCCAGTTTCCAACTGATTGCTGCAATGAACCCCTGTCCTGCCGGCATAGTGTGCCGCCCTGACAGGTGCCGCTGCAGCCCACACCAGAAGCAGGCCTATCAGTCTAGGCTTTCCGGCCCCCTGCTCGATCGCATCGATCTGCACGTCGCGGTGCCTGCGTTGGCCACCAATGCAATGCTGAACCACTCCAGGCCTGCAGACCCACAGCCGAGCGCGCGCGATGATCTGAGGCTGTGCGACAACGCGCGCCGACGTGCAGCAGATCGCCAGGGAATCCCGAATGCCGAACTCAGTGGCGAGAAGGCGCAAGCGTACTGCCAACTCTCCCCGCGCGGACGCTCAATGCTGGCAAAGGCGATTGATCGGTTCGACCTGTCGATGCGCTCTGTCCACAAGATACTGCGTATCAGTCGCACGATCGCGGACATGCAATCGTGTGACACCGTTGCGGACGAGCATCTACTGGAAGCACTCAGTTATCGCAGCCTCGATTGGCAAAGTAGCTAGCAGCAAAATACAGCGCCAGCCGCGAGAGCGGTGACAAGGCGAAAGAAGCACGCAGAAGGAAGAGCGCAGAAGGAAGAGCAGAGAAGGAAGAGCGCGCGGCCGGAGGTGAGTGTAAGAGAAAAGGGAAGCAAGCAGGCTACGGGTCAGACAATCGCGGCCGCTGGAGAAACCAGCAGCCGGCGTATCGCTCAGGTGTTACTCCACGCTGCTGACCATGTAGTCCATGGCATCACGCAGCTCGTCGTCGCTGCAACTGACACAGCTACCACCAGCCGGCATAAGGTTTATGCCATTTTTTGTGTGATCCCACAGCGTATCCATGCCTTGAGCGATCCGGGGTTCCCAGTCGCCCGCGTCGCCAAGCTTCGGCGCGCCGGACACACCAACCAGGTGGCAGGCGAAGCAGTAGGTGTCGTACACCTCCTGGCCTGACATCGGGCCTGACGAGATTGCGGCGACAACCGCCTGGCCACAGTCGTCACCGGCACGGCAGATAGAACCGATGGGGGCCAGGCGCTCACGGATCTGATCATCGGATCCAGGCGGCAATGCCAGCGCCTGCCAGGCCAGAACGCACACAACAGACAGTGCTGCGAAACCCTTAAATCCAGACAGACGAGATCGAATCACGTTGCTACTCCAAAACTAGAAACAGTCGACGGCGCCACCCAGGCGACGCTCATTCGCGGCGGCGCATTATATCCCCGGGAACACACCCGGGGCCACCTGCCTGCCGACCGAACCATCTAACTAACCAAAGTGTAGTCCGGCTGTGAAACTTGGCTACGAAAGCCCGACGAAGCCGCCAGGCTCTCTCGTCATCAAGCTATGACAACAAGCTCGAAGCCCTCATCCACTCGCGCGCCGGGCGCGCAGTTGACTCGCTCTATCCGGCCGGCTGACGGGGCTGTCACCTGGTGCTCCATTTTCATGGCCTCGACAACCACCAACAGGTCCCCGGCCGACACCACATCGCCCTGAGCCACCGCGACGCTTAGCACCTGGCCCGGCATGGGCGACTCGATGCGCCCGGAACCCGCCTCTTGAGCGCGAGCGCTGATCGCCAATGGATCGACCCTCTCCAGGGTTTCCGTCACGCCACCAATACAAATCTGGAGGACTCCACCCTGGTCGACAATGCTGGCGCGAACCGACTCGCCGGACAGCACCATAAAGCGTTGACTGCCATCAGCCTCAAACTCCTCAAGATGCAGACTGACATCGCCGATGCGCAACTCGTCGCCAAGCCGGGAACAGAGAAGCTCTTCACCGCGCCAGCGCAGTCGAAGCGACGTGGGGCGGGGCGATGAATTAAGTTGAAAGCCATCTAACCGGCGCCAATGGGCTCCCGCCAAACGGCCGCTTTGCTCAAGTGTCCACTCGAGCAGCGCGACAGCGGGGGCTAGCTGCTCAGGCAGGGGCAGCAGCTCATCACCGGCTCGCTCAATCAGCTTGGTGGTGTAATCACCCGCGACAAAGGTGTTATCCGCCAGAACTCGCCGCAGAAAACCGACGTTGTGCTGCACACCCACGATCGCGGTATTCGCGAGCGCACGATCCAGGCGGGCGATCGCGGCTTCCCGAGTTGCTCCCGTCGCCACCACCTTGGCCAGCATGGGATCGTAGTGCATCGAAACTGTGCTGCCAGTTTCAACACCGCTATCGACTCGAACCCCATCCGGAAAGGCAACAAGCTGCAGATTGCCCGTCGACGGCAGAAATTTGCGCGAGGGATTCTCAGCGTAGACCCGAGCCTCGATGGCATGGCCAGATATCGCCAACTCTTCCTGACCAAAAGGCAAGGCTTCACCGGCGGCTATGCGCAACTGCCACTCCACCAAGTCGAGGCCAGTGATCGCCTCGGTGACCGGGTGTTCCACCTGCAGCCGGGTATTCATTTCCATGAAGAAAAATTCGTCACCCTCGGCAATAAACTCAACGGTCCCTGCGCCGACGTAGTTGATGGCCGCGGCCGCGCGTAGAGCCGCATCCGCGAGTTCGCTGCGAACGTGGGGCGTGATGGACGGCCCGGGCGCTTCTTCAATGACTTTCTGGTGCCGGCGCTGGACCGAACAGTCGCGCTCGAACAGGTGCAGCAGGTTACCGTGACGATCACCGAGCACCTGCACTTCTATGTGCTTAGGCTCCGTGAGAAAGCGCTCGAGCAAGACCCGATCATCGGCAAAGGATGCTGCGGCTTCCCTCTGCGCAGCGGCGAGCGCACCGTCGAACTCGGACGCATCAGAAACGACACGCATGCCTTTGCCACCACCGCCGGCCGAGGCTTTGATCATCAGCGGAAAGCCAACCTTCAGCGCTTGTTCTGCCAAACCGGATGCCGACTGATCTTCGCCCGAATATCCGGGCACAACTGGCGTGCCGGCCGCGGCGACCAGATTCTTAGCCTCAATCTTGGACCCCATAGCGCGAATGGCACTCGCATCCGGGCCAACGAACACTGCGCCAGCGGCAGTCACAGCCTCGGCAAACTCGGCGTTCTCGGAGAAGAAGCCGTACCCGGGATGAACCGCGCCGGCACCACTGATCTGAATGGCCTCGATCAGCGCGGGCATATTCAGGTAGCTTTCCAAAGCAGGCGCCGGCCCCAGCAGGATCGCTTCATCCGCAAGACGGACGTGCGGCGCTCCGCGATCCGCCTCCGAGTACACCGCGATCACCCTAAGTCCCATGTCCCGAGCGGTACGAGCTATACGACAGGCGATCTCGCCCCGGTTGGCTATCAACAGCGAATCAAACATTTCTTGCAACCTGCACCTGTTCCTCGAGCTGTCCGGTTCTATCCGGGCAATGGCAATCGAACGTCAACAACCGTCTACATACGAAAGACGCCAAATCGACTGGCAGCCGCCGCCGCATCCGAGCCGGGGTCGCCACCGTCTGCGCACACCGCCAACGCCAGCGACAGCACTCGGCGGGTGTCTACGGGATCGATCACACCGTCATCCCACAGGCGCGCGGAGGCAAAGAACGGGTGGCCCTCGGCCTCATAGCGCTCGCGCACATCGTTCATAAACGCGTCGCGCTCATCGGCCGGCCATTCGGTCTGTCGACGAGCCATGGCTTCATCACGTACGGTTGCGAGAACGTGCGCCGCCTGATCGCCACCCATCACGGAAATTCGAGCGTTGGGCCACGTCCACAGGAATCGGCCGCCGTAGGCGCGACCGCACATGGCGTAGGTTCCAGCGCCATGGGAGCCACCGATGACCACGGTCAGCTTGGGAACGCTCGCGCAGGCAACGGCTGTCACCATCTTGGCTCCGTCCTTCGCAATGCCGGCGTTTTCATACTTCTGCCCAACCATGAAACCCGTGATGTTCTGTAGGAACAGCAGCGGGATTCGGCGTCGATCTGCGAGTTGCACGAAGTGCGCGCCTTTTAGCGCCGATTCCGAAAACAGAATGCCGTTGTTAGCGACAATCGCGACCTGCTGACCATCGATGCGCGCAAAACCGCAAACCAGCGTGGTGCCATAGAGCGCTTTGAATTCGTGAAACGCAGAGTCGTCAACAAGCCGTGCGATGATTTCGCGCACATCGAATGGCTGACGAGAATCCTTCGGCAGAACTCCGTACAACTCCTGCGCCGGGTATCTCGGCGGCACCGATGGCGAGTCTTCGGTCGGTTTGCAACAGCGGGTGTCTCGATGCGGTAGATGGCTCACGATCTCCCGCGCGATCGCGAGCGCGTGCTCATCGTTTTCCGCGAGGTGATCGGTAACGCCGGACTTGCGGCTATGCACGTCACCGCCACCCAGACTCTCTGCATCAACTTCTTCGCCAGTCGCGGCTTTTACGAGCGGCGGGCCGCCCAGAAAAATGGTGCCCTGGTTACGAACAATAATCGATTCATCACACATTGCCGGCACATAGGCACCGCCGGCAGTGCACGAACCCATGACCACAGCAATCTGCGCAATGCCGCGAGCTGACATCTGCGCCTGGTTGTAGAAGATCCGACCGAAATCGTCTTTGTCGGGAAATACCTCCGCTTGCTCAGGCAGAAAAGCACCACCGGAATCCACCAGGTAAACGCAAGGCAGCCGATTCTCGAGCGCGATCTCCTGGGCGCGCAGGTGCTTCTTCACGGTTATCGGAAAATAGGTACCGCCTTTTACTGTTGCATCGTTGACGACGATCATCACAGGCTGGCCCGAGACCAGACCGACACCCGCAATCAGGCCGCCGCCGGGAACCGGATCGTCATAGAGTTCGAAGCCAGCTAACTGACCGACTTCTAAAAACGCCGAACCGGGATCCAGAAGGCCATCGAGGCGCTCGCGGGGCAGTAACTTGCCTCGAGCGGCGTGGCGCGCACGACTGGTGTCGTCACCCCCCAGGCTCAGCCGGGCAACCAGTTCCGACAGGCTTCGAGCGAGCGCCGCATGATGTTGCGCGTTACCACGAAAATCGGCGTCGCCGCGCTGAACACTGGTCTCGAGAATCAAAAGCCGGCCCCCCTCAGGACTTCATGAACAGGCACTCCGTCGGCGCATGATTTGACGACGGGCACGCGCCCAGCCTGACAGAAGAGCCTAGTGTACGACCAGCCCCGCGACCGGGAAACAGACGGCGTATCCCTCAGCAATCAAGGCGGCGCAAAGGTAGCGCCTGTCAGTCCGCGCGCCCCTTACCCCCCAAACAAGTCAGACCGGGACGCGAGTGAGCACTCGAGAGCGGCCGCTACGGCTGGATGGAAAATCTCGCCGGCGTGCACGTTAAGTCCTGCCGCGAAGTCATCATCATCGGCAAGGGCCGCATGCCAACCAAGATTCGCCAAACGCTCTACATAGGGTAGCGTCACGTTATTCAGTGCCAGGGTTGAGGTTCGAGCAACGGCGCCGGGCATATTGGTGACACAGTAGTGCACTACGCCCTCCTCTATGAACGTCGGATCATCGTGGCTGGTCGGCCGGCTCGTCTCAAAGCAACCGCCCTGGTCAATCGAGATATCGACCATCGCCGCGCCGCGTTTCATACGTTTAAGCAGGTCTCGATCCACAAGCTTCGGCGCCGCCCCGCCCGGTATGAGAACCGCTCCGATGACGAGATCAGCGTCCAGCAACTCTCGCTCGATCGCGTCCGGGCGCGACATCAGCACGTTCACCCGGGAGCCGAAATGGTCCGCGAGCTGGCGTAGCCGATGCACAGACAAATCGAGAATGGACACATTGGCACCGAGCCCAACAGCAATCTCAGCCGCATTCTTGCCGGCGATGCCACCGCCGAGAACCACAACCTTGCCTGGGCCGACACCAGGGACGCCAGCCAGCAAGACTCCGCGCCCACCCGCCGCTTTCTGCAATGCGGCGGCGCCGACCTGCACCGACATGCGCCCGGCAACCTCGCTCATTGGCGTCAACAGCGGCAGGCCTCCATAGGCGTCCGTAACCGTTTCATAAGCGATCGCCGTCGCACCCGAGGCTTGCAGCGCTTTCGCTTGCGCGCGGTCTGCGGCGAGGTGCAGGTAGGTAAAGAGCACCTGTCCTGTGCGCAGGCGAGCACACTCGGCCAATTGCGGCTCTTTGACCTTGACGATAAGGTCTGCGCGCCAGACGTCGTCTGCACTCGCAACGCTCGCGCCTGCTGCCGCGTAGTCAGCATCCTCGAAACCGATGCCCGAGGCCGCATCCGCCTCGACAGTGACCTCGTGCCCCGCTTGGCAAAGCCGTGCCACTGATGCTGGCGTCAGGCCAACCCGATACTCGTGAATCTTGATCTCTTTCGGCACACCGATGTGCATGGCTTGCAACCGCTTAAAATGCGCTTCGCGCGATCCGCTCAGGTTAGCTGTGACCCATCAGCGCTTCCTGCTCATATCCATCAAATATCCGCACATTCTCGGCAATATTCCTCCTAATTATGCGATTCTTACGAATTATCTGCTTATGTTCGCACCATGGATCGCATAGATCACCGAATCGTAGAAGCACTCCAGGAAAATGGCCGGCTCAGCAACACGGAACTGGCCAGCCGGATTGCCCTGTCCGAGTCCGCCTGTCTCAGGCGCGTGCGGCAACTGGAGGCGAGCGGCCTGATCCGCGGATATGTCGCGCTACTCGACCAATCGGCCGCTGGCTATCCGGACAATGTTTTTGTGCAAATCACTCTCACCAGCCAGCAGCGCAAAGATCTGGATGAGTTTGAAGCGGCCGCCCGGCTGCTGCCGGAGGTCATGGAGTGTTACCTGATGAGCGGAGATCACGACTATCTGATTCGCGCCATCGTCGCAGATGCCAGGGACTACGAGCGCCTGCACAGCCAGCACCTGACCCGACTTCCCCATGTAGATCGAGTGCGCTCAAGCTTTGCGCTTCGGACGGTTGTGAAGAAGACAGCGATCGAACCAAAGCCAGGTGCCTAAATCGCGCTGCCGTCATCCATATAGCGCCAGCTAGGTCGCCGGGAAAGACCGGTAAAGATCGTGTAGTCGATCGTGTCGGCTGCCGCTGCAAGCTCGGCCACCGGTGCATTCGGCCCGAAGACCTCAACCCAATCCCCCACCACAGGAGCGGCCACACAATGACTGACATCGACGGTGCAAAAATCCATCGATACACGCCCAACTAGCGGTAACCGGTCACCGCGAAAGGCAAGACTCGCGCGGTTTGAAGCCTGGCGCGGCAAACCGTCGGCGTAGCCACATCCCAGCACAGCGATTGTCGATTCCCGAGCCGCCACAAACGTCGCGCCGTAGCCAACGCTCTCACCAGCGCTTACCGTCCGCACCGCCACCACCCGAGCGTGGCAGGTGACAACGGTTTCGAGCGCAGATCCGGACCGCGCTGGCTGGCCGCCATAAAGCGCGATACCAACTCTTGGCAAATCGCTAACGAAGGCATCACCCAGCAGAACGCCCGCGCTGTTCGCCAGGCTCGTACGCGCTCCGGGAAAGCTGCCCGCGAGCTCCGCAAAACGCGCGAGCTGAGAAGCGTTTGACTGCGCATCGGTATCATCCGCACAGGCCAGATGACTCATCACGAGGCCGATATCAAGAGTCGAAAAACGTCCGCGGCTGACGTGGCGGGCCAGATCTGCCGAGTCGAAACCGAGGCGATTCATGGCTGTGTCGACGTGCACGACGACGTCCGATTCCCACCCGCTGCAAGACGCAAGCTGGGCGGCATCGTTGATAACAGGCGTTAACTGGAATTGGCTGTAGATCGGCAAGGCTTGCGATGAGGGGCCCTCGAACACCGCAATCTGGCCACCGTTTGCCCCGATAAGATTGCGCAGCTCGCAGCCTTCCGCCAGCGTCGCGACGAAGAAACTCTCAACGCCAGCAGAGACTAAAGCCGGAGCCACGTATGAGACGCCGAGGCCATAGGCGTTAGCTTTCACAACGGCGGCAATCGGTCTGCCAGCACGAAGCGTCATCGCCTCTGCGTTGCGAGTCAGCGCGCTGAGGTCAACTGATAGGCGACAGGTCGCAAATTGACTCAGATCATCAGTCAACGGTAGTTCCTGGCCTGCGCTGCGAAACTTGAGAAGCCTTCGTCCTCAGCACATAGCTGATTGAATCAGCCGATTCAAACCATTCAACCCATCAATTGCGCGCTGGCCTGCGAAAAATCACATCCAGAAAAGAACGATCGCGACGATCATTCTTGCCACGGCGGTCATAGTCTTCCCGTGCTTTACGCACTGGCAACTCAAACAACCCATACACTCGGCGGCGCCTATCCGATGGCGCACGGCGGTCTTCCCCTGAACGACGACTGTCGGGATGGTTGGCTTGATCAGACTCGACCGAGGCGGCGTCGATGCCTGTCTCGGTGTCCATTAGCTGCATCCTTCGTTTTCCGAGGCCCAACTATACCCACGGAATAGCAAATCACCAGCCTACATTTGGTTGAGATTTCGTGCGTTTTGGAGCAGTAAATGAGGGTGACTTCAGCGCGCAAAAGAGTAGGGCATTCACCGGCATGACGCCTAAGGCGTGGATCGGGTCGGCAACCTCGGCAGCAGAGCTACACCCCTAAAGACTGATAAAACCCAGCACTAGAAGCCAAATCACTCCGGCAACCGCAAGCCACGTCTTGCGGGACAGACCCGCCTCGAGGCGCTCGGCATTGATTGCAGAACGGGGCAGCAGGCCTGCGTCAGCGATGGTTTTCGGCTGTGCCATAACGAGTGGCCGGCTCCCGTTGAACGTATCGCAAGCAGCGACGGGGCTTGTTAGCCACTTCAACATACGCAAACTAAATGACAGATGGATGATGTAAACGCACTAGAGACGGAAATTGCGAGATACTGTGGCCATGATCGAGGCCAACAAACCAGCTCGCCCTCTCTCGTCGCTGCTCGATGCCTTGCTGCGCTACGCCATTTCGCCGAGCGAATGGCAGCAGTTCCTTAGTGAGTTAGCCGAAAATGGCGGCGCCCTGGAGGCTGTTGATCCCCAGGAGCTTCTGAGTCACCTGTCGCGAGCGGAAAGCGTTGCCTGGAACCTCAGAGGCCAGCAACAGGAGCCTGCGCTCGCGCAAGAAATTGGTGTTGATCACCATGGCGTGGTGACCGACCAGGAAAACACCCTCCCCGAGTTGCGCAGCTATCTTTCCGCCACTATTGGCGCTCCCATCACGTTCGCCGATGACCGCACCCGCTCGAGCTGGCAGCAGGCGCAGAGCGACCTGGCAAGCACGCCCGCGCGCGGCCAGGTGTTGGTTGTTCTACATGCCCAATCCCAACGGCGGTTTGGCTACGCGACGAAAACTGATACCGGTTATTCGCTGCTCATTCCCGGCGCGGTTCCATCCGAAACGCTGGCGGCCCTGATCAAGTCCAGCTTTGCGCTGACCGATTCCGAAACTCGCCTGGTGATGCACCTGGCAACCGGTGCGCCGCTGAAGTCCTGCGCCGCCGCTTTGAGCATATCCGTGAACACCGCGCGCAATCATTTGCAATCCGTCTTCGACAAGAGCGGCATCAAGCGTCAGGGCGACCTGATCCTCGTCGTTACCCAGCTAGGGGTAATGCTGGCCGGCGTGGGCAAACCTGCCAGCGCGAAAACCGCCTCGATTCCAGCAGACCACCAATTCATTCTGCTCGATAGCGGACGGCGGCTCGCCTACCGAAGCTACGGCGACCCGACCGGACAGGCCTGCCTGTACTTGCACGAGTCGGTTGGTAGCAGCTTGCTGCTGCCCCAAACCGATGAGCTTTGCCGAAAACACGGCTTGTACGTCATCGCGGTCGAGCGTCCTGGCGCGGGGTTTTCGGATTCGGACCCGAACATGACTTTTGCTTCCGTCGCCGAGGACAATGCCGCGCTGCTCAAGCAGCTCGAACTCAATAACGTCGCTCTGCTCGGCCACATGTCCGGCGCGGCTCATGCTTTGTCGCTGGCCGCGGTCGCCTGCGATCGGGTGAGCGCGATTCTGTGCGTCAACTCCCGGCTGCCCGGGGGCGGCATTGAACCCAACAAAGCGCGAAGCCTTAACCTCATCACCCAACGCCTTCTCAAACAGCCATGGCTGCTGCGTACGTTTTTCAACATTCTGCGCAATCGAGCATCGGACAAGGTAAACCGGGACATTCTGAAATCGATCTGCAACAGCCCCAGTGACAAACTGCTGTTCAACGAGCGGCCAGAGATTCTCGATCACATAACGGCCTATACCCAGGAATCGATGACGGTGACCGCCGCCGGGATGGTGAGCGAACTAACATGCTTCGCGAAGGAATCACTGGCCGACCTCAGTGAGATTCGAATCCCCATCCGGTTCTGGCACGCCAGAGACTCCGCCATCACCTCAGCCGAGAGCGTTAGTCACTTCCTTGCCGAGGCCGAGCGACCCGAACGGACATTGGAAACCCGGGACAGCGGCGGAACGATGATGCTCTACGCACGCTGGGAAGAAGCGCTTACCAGTCTGAAACAGATGACAGACACCGGCTGACGCGCGGAATCGAGCAATCGCAACACCTCGGGGTGCGGGGTGCGAAGAGCGCCCTGGCGCGGGTTGCTCCGTACCCGGCCAGGCGCGATGCGAGCGGTCGTCCTTGATGTAGCCACTCCTTCGGCGACTCGTCGGCCGACTATGCACTGACGGGAACGCGCTAACCTGATGCAAATGGACTAGCCAGGTGGCGCCAACTGAACGGACAAAGGTGCCCGTTCGCTCGACCCCTGGACTCTCAATCTGGTTAGTTGATGACCGGCCCGCTGTCCGCCAGCGCGCGCGCCTGCTCGAACCAGTTATCTCTCATGGCTCGACTGCGAAACGGCGCCAGCACATGATCGTCGTCTATCACGTTGTCAGTGAGCTCCGCGAGCTGAATGACGCTGGTAACACCCACTTCGTTGAGCTGCTTCGCAAGCTTGGCGCCAATACCCTTAATCTCGGTGAGATTGGGTTCTTCGACACTTCGCTTGGCTTCGTTCAGTGCGGCGCGCAGTCGATCGTTCTCGGCTTGAGAATCCACGAGTTGTTGATTCAGTACGATGAGTGTCTTGTCCTGAATATCGATTTGCGCAATCGACTTCAGCTTGTACTGATCGAATTGTTTGCGCTGCTCGCCAAGGCTTGATTCGAGCGCTGCGATGCGATCGTCAGTCGCCGCCGATCCTGCAAGCACGTCAGCGCCATCGTTCGAATGGGGCTGACTAACTCGAGACAATTCAGCGAGTAGCTCTGACTGAATCGCCTCGTGCGATTTAGCCTGCTCGCTGAGCTGGGCCGTCAACTGGTCGCGTTCGGATTCTATCGAGGCGATGCCGCGCTGCGAGCGTTCGATCTCGCCTTGATAGCGCACGCTTTGCTCTTCAATCTCTGAATCTTTCTCGCGAAGCGCATTTTGCAATGCCGAGATTTCGGCGCTCTCCAGTCGCTTTTCCTGCTCAGATGACGCCGCCTGTTGCTCCGCAAGCCTGGCGCTCAGCGCCTCACACTCACGTTCCGCGGTGACTCGCGCAGCTTCAGCGTTGTCAAACTCTTCCCGCGCCGCATCGAGATCCCGCCGGCCTTGCTCAAGCTCTGCTCGCAAGACCTCATGCTGTTCGGAGATTTCCTGTGCTTGCGCGGCTGAGTCTGTCGCGCCGACCTGCAGCGAACGCATATCGGATTCAAGCGCAGCGCTGGTGGCGAGCGCCGCATCGCGTTCCACAATCAGTTTGTCGAGCGACGTCTGTGTCTGCCCAAGCTCACCTCGGAGTTTCGCAAGATCACTCACCGCCTGCTGGAACAGTCCTCGCGCTTCTTCCAGCTCCTGACTCGCGCCAGCACCACTCTGAACAGCCGCTTCCGCGGCAGCCTCCGCCTTGCGTTTGCTTTGGCGCGCGTCATCAAGCTGCACGCGTGCTGACTCTGCTTCAGCGCGAGCCACGCTCACGCCTTCTTTAGCGGCCGCCAGTTCGCGTTCCGAGGCCTGCAACTGTTGGTTCTGTTCGGCTATCTCGCTTTGCAGCGCCTGCTGGGAAGCGGTCATGACATCAGCCTGGGCGCGCAACGTGTCGAGCTCAGCGGTGAGTGACTGACTATCAGAGCGCGCAGATTCCGCCAAAGACAGTGCTTCCGTTAGCTCAAGCTCCTGCTGATCGAAACGCTCCTGCAGTGCCGATAATTTTTGCTCGCCTGCGTTGCCCGCCTTCGCTAGCGACGCCTCGGCTTCACTGAGACGCTGCTCCGTTTCGGACAAACGCTCACACGCCTCGCCTAGTTCGGCCTCTCGGGCAAGTAGCGTCTGCTCAAGCTCAAGAAACTTTTGAGCCTGCGTCTCATGTTCGCGTGTCAACTCATCAAATCGCGCCTGCGCATCAGCCAGTACGCCGCTGGCTTCCTGCTCAGCAGTATCGGCTCGAAGCTTCGCTTGCTCGAGGCTTTCTTCCAGCGCCTTCTTCTCATCGCTGGTCCGGCCAAGATCGCAGCGTAAGCCACGAAGATCTGCAGACAACACATCGACTTCGTTGTGCGCCATTTCCGCTGTCGCGATGAGATCGTCGGCTCTCTTCTTCAGAGAGGCGATTTCAGTGTTAGCGTCCTTGAGCTCAGTGGCGCTGCGTGCGGCTGCACTATCGCCGTTGTCGAGCTCCTGGGTCACCGACTGCCATTTGTTTTGCCATTCGGTCAGCTCGCCTTCCAGCTCTGCCACCCTCAGGGAGCGCTCATGTAACGCGCTCTGGGCGCTGCGAAGCTCAGCACGAGCCTGCTCGAGCTTGGTATCCAGCTCGCGAATGCGCTCATCACGCGCTCGCGCGCCAGCGCCACCTTCAGAACCAGCAGTCTGTGCGTTAGCCGTCTGGGCTATCTGAGACTCGAGTTGGTTGACCCTTTCTGTTCGCTCATTGAGCGCAGCCGCGAGCTTGGGCACTCGAGCGCGCCACTTGGCGATTTCTGCCTGCAGATGAGCAATCGATGACGGCTCTGTATCCACAGAACTCACACTGTCGCTCTCAGTTTCGCTGGGGCCCTCGCGCGGCGGGCTGTCTTGCACCATCGGTGATTCCATTAACCGGTTTTTCCCGAAGCAATCCTGCCCAAGGCGGATGAACGCTACCGTTAGACACGTCTCAGTTCGCATCTGAGCTGAAATCTCCAACGAACAACCAAAGACAATTTTCTACACTACGTTCACAACTTTCTGCGCGTTTTTAGGTAACGTCCGCTGACGAAATGACTGCAAAAATGCAGTTATAAAGAAAATTGCCTAATAAGATTCACACCCCCCAATGTCCCTGACCGCCCTATTCATACCGATCTTCGTCGCCGCCATGCTGTGCGAATATTTTTGGGGTCGGCGCCGGGGCCGCAACACCTACGATTTCGCCGACACCGTAGCGTCTGTTCAGGTCGGGTCCCTGCGCCGCCTACGCGGTCTGGCGCCAATGGGCTATGTCACCATTCTCTCGCTCTGGCTTGCCGCCCCGTTCGATCCCGAGCCGCTACCCAGGGATCAGTGGTGGGTCTGGCTATCCGCGATCGTGCTGTGGGACTTCTTCAACTATTGGTCGCACCGCCTGAGTCACAGATGGAAACTGTTGTGGGCAACCCACGTCTCACACCATTCCAGCGAGCACTTCAACCTCGCGGTGGCCCTGCGCCAGAACGCGATGCCAATTGTGAACTTCCTGTTCTTTGTACCGCTGTTTATGCTCGGCTACCCCCTGGACGTTATTGCTACCGCAGTTGCCGTCAATGCGATCTACCAGACTTTGGTGCACACCGAGCACGTCGGAAAACTGTGGGCACCGATCGAATACGTGATGGTGACGCCGTCGAACCACCGGGTGCACCACGCTCGCAACCCACGCTATATCGACAAGAACTTCGGCACGCTATTCATTATCTGGGATCGTATGTTCGGCACGTTTGTCGAGGAGAGCGACGAGGAAGCCTGTGAATTCGGCATCACCACGCCGGTGGCGAGCTACAATCCGCTGTGGATCAATCTGCACCTGTGGTGGCAGTACGCCAACGAGATGCTGCGTACGCCTCGCTGGCGCGACAAGGTGACAATGTGGTTCACGACACCCGCGCAGCCAACGCCAGGCGTGGCATTGAGTGATCTACCTATGCCCGCTCCACGACGTTACAACGCTCGGCCCACAGGTTTTCTGCAAGCCTACGTTGCCGTGCAGTTTGTCGTCAGCTTCATCGTTGCCGGCATCCTCATCTGGAACATTAAAACCCTCGGTCTTAGCGTCGTCGCGCCTTTCGCGCTACTGATTATTGGCTCCAGCTTCGTGCAGGGCGCCTGGCTGGACTACAGAAACCGTGCCTGGATTGCCGATGTCAGTTTCTGCGCTGCCGGGGCGCTGTTGGTACTGGCATTGATCGAACCTAGAGTGCCCCTCGCGGTTACAACGCTCTCACTTACGTACCTGTCGCTGTGCGCTCTGGCCGCGTATGCACTGCATCGCCAGCTCAGCCGCCACCGAGGCGGCGAGGTCTTTCCTTCTACCCAGCCGGCTACCCAGCCGACAGAAGACAAGGCCGAGCCGCTTCGCCTAGCCTGATCCAGGCGAACTGACAGCCGGAAATCGATGCACAATGGCGGCGTGAAAAATCGTCTCCCTCTGCTAACAATCGGGCTATGCCTGACCTGCATCGGCATCTGGCTGGCCGCTCCCATCGATAGCGCCCTTTTCGACCTGCTCGTGCTGGATCGCAGCGAGGGCTCTCAGTTGTGGCGCGTAGCGAGCAGCCACTCAGTGCACACATCCCTTAGTCACCTGGCCTGGAATGTTGCGGCGCTCGCATTGCTCGGTGCGGCGATCGAACTACAGTCCCCCGCCAGACTCGTGCAGAGTCTTTGTGCTGGCAGTCTCGCCGTCTCTGCATGGTTTTTCTGGCAGGACGATTTCACCCGCTACGCCGGTGCGTCCGGCGTTCTGAATACGCTCCTGATCGCCGGGCTCTACTGCCAACGCCAACGGTTGTCGAACAAGATCGCCCTCCTGATCGCGCTCATCGCACTGATAAAGGTGATCATTGAGCTAATGACAACGTCAACGCTCACGGCGCTCACTTCAGATCCTGTCCCGGGCGTTACGTGGCCTTCTGCAACGGGTGCACATGCTGCCGGCTATGCCGCTGGCGTCGCGCTAGCGCTGTGTTGGCTGGGTGGTGAGACTCTGGACAACCAATCACCGCGAGGCACAACTGACGCCTGAGCCGCACGGCAGGTATCGCAGCTATGTTTGCGAAAGCTGACAGCCGCACAGGACTCCCTACACTCGAGTGGAACAATCAGAGCAATCAGCCCCATCGACCGTCGGTGTCCAGCCTCAACAATCTATCAGCACATCAACGAACAATGGGCACTGGTTCAAAGACAGGCCTCACGGCCACCGTAAGCTTGCCAAACAGGCTCACTTCGCAGGCCACACGAGCCACGCACAAGATCAGGGAGCTTCAAATCATATGAAGACACCACACCTATTCAATATCTCCAGGACGACGCTCACGGCGCTGTTGGCCACGGTTGTCGTGCAGATCGCCAGCGTCAGTGCGAGCGCTGTCGATATCGACGTCATTATTGGCGGTACGCACTACACCGCCCTACTCGAAGAACGCACCGCTCGCCTTGAACGCGCCATCGGCGGTGATCTGAGATCCAATCACTATTGGGGTCGCCTGCACGGGGAAGCCGATAGCTGGGTGAGCCTGTCCCGGGTCGACGGCAATTGGCAGGGCATCGCTTCGGTCGGTGGACAATTGGAAGTGATCGACGGCACCCCGAGCCAAAGTGGCAGCCTGCTATTCGAAGCGCCAAGCCCGCAAGCATTTGGCACCTGCGCATCGCCTTCGGCAGAGGTCATCGATGACCACCCTTTCGACGTGGCGAGAGCGTCCGTCGAGATCGACGGTCAAGCGCCCGTGACACTGCCAGCGACGTATTCGGAAAACTGTGTCGCAACAGTAGACGGTGTCTGTCTGCTCGCTGAACTCGAAATGGCATTTGATGCCGAGTTTCAGCAGGACTTCCCGACCAATTTCACCGACCAGGCAGCATCCCTGGTCAACATGGTTGAGGGTTACTACCGAAACGATCTGAACATCGCGTTCGACCTGCTGACGTTAGAATTTGTCAACGGCACAGTCTTCAGCAACACCACTAACGCTGATGACCTGCTGGACGACGTGCGCACGAAGAAAGACAGCAACCAGCTCAGCTTTGTGCAAAACCGTCGCGCACTCTTTCATCTCGTGACCGGCCGCGACTTCGACAGCACAACCGCCGGTATCGCCTACCTCGGTGTGGCCTGTTCCTTCAACTTCAACGCGGGTCTGTCTCGGCTCGCGCCCGTATCGAACCCGAGCATTCCAATCTCAGCGCTGATTACCGCGCACGAGATAGGCCACAACCTCGGCGCGGTGCATGACGGTGACGACAACGCCTGCGCAACCGGGTTCATCATGGCGCCGGCCGTGAATCCGGCCGCGACCAGCTTCTCAAGTTGCTCCATTGACGAGATCATCGAAGAGATCGATCTGAACCAGGCCAATCTCGACAACTGTTTCAACTACCCGGTCGACGTCGGCCTTACCGCTCGCGCGGACAATCCGACGGATGTGGATGCAGGCGATGCTGCCCTGCTTCGCTATGACGTCTCGCTGGCAGAAGCGGGCCGAGGCGCTGCGAGCATCGATATAGACGGCGCTATCACGTCAGGCAGCGGTCAGATCACCAGCGCGAGCGCCAACGGCAGCGCCTGCAACGTTGCAGCAAACGGCCTCAGCTATGCATGCAATGTAGTGGGCAGCAGCGCGCCGGTCACCCTGGAAGTATCGGTCTCCGCAAGTGCAGCCGGCACGCTCGGCATCAGCGCCCAGGCGGACGCGGACAGCGATCCACAATTGGTAGACATGGTCGAAGGCAACGCCAGTGACATAAGCACGCTCACCGTCAACGCCGTGGTCGTACTGTCTGCACCCACCAGCCTCAACGCGACCGCGGGCAGCAGTGCCATATCGCTGAGCTGGTCTGACAGTAATACCGACGAGGACGGCTTCCGCATCGAGCGCAACCGCGCCGGCGCAGGCTTCACCGCTCTGACGACACTTGCCGCCAACAGCACCAGCTTCAGCGACAGCAGCATCGACCTGGATACTGAGTACGAGTACCGCGTCGTAGCCACGGCGAATGGGCTCGCTGACTCACCACCATCGAACAGCGCAAGTGCCACGGTCGCCTCCCTACCACCCCCTCCGCCTCCGAGCAGCGGCGGTGGTGGTGGCGGCGGAGCCGGTGACTGGATGCTGTTACTTCTGGCTGCGCTCGCGCTGCTCAGGTACCCAGGGCGGGCACCGGCCTAGCAATCGGAAATTCCCGGGAGCCGGCCCACCAACCAGGTCGGAAAAGCGTCGGTCTGTTCTTCACTGAGGCCGACCACACCCGGCAGGGCATCACGTACCAACTCGAATCCGATCGCGGCGCTGGCAACCATGACCACCGTCCGCCTGGCCTCATCCAGGCTATCGAGTCCCAGACGCGCACGCAGTGCTTCGACCAGGTCGGCGAACAGGTCATGCTGATCCAGAGCCGTCGGTAGAGCCTGCTCAGTTACGTTGACCCACGCGGCAAGCCGCGCATGGCCGTCCCGCGCCATCGCCGCGAACAAGCCACGACAGATTTCTGCCGGCTCCTGGTTCACCGGACCCTGAAGCGCTTCAACGAGATCCCTCACCAGCGATTCGGTCAGGCGCCTTACCAGCGCTTGCTGCATGGCTTCGGCGCTGCCGAAATGATGCAGCAACGTGGCATGGGACATACCGGCCGCCGCCGCCACGTCCTTGACGTTGAGACCCTTAAGCCCAATCTCGCGCAAGCGCTCGGCGGCGATGGTCAATAGAAGCTCTCTGGCCTCTTCGGGGGTGCGGCGAACTCTGGCCAAGGGGCCTCCTGATTTGAACGTCACCTAATCGCTGGTGGATCTCACCGGCAAGCTCAACAGTTGACGTCGCTGTTGACATTAATGTTGATAGTGCTAGTGTTAACACTAATGTTAACAGCGTCGGCGACAGCCAGCGCGCAAGCAGGGACAATCTTTCGCGTTGGTCAGGTAGATTGAGCCAGCGCACGTTGACAAGCGGAGTCTTCCCAGATGACAGAAGCTAACGAGACAGCAACCAGCGAGACAATCCAGTCGAGCTTCGCGCCCGCGGTTGCCAAACCGAATCACTCTCTCTCGCCGATAAAAGCGATGAAGGCTCTGCGTCGATTAATCAAAGACCCCGAACGCACCGAAGAGGTGTTTGAGATTCTGCGCGGGCTCTCCGGTAACTCACTCTGGCACAGCTATGAGCGATTCCGTCAGATCCCCGGCAGCGCCGACTTGCTGCAAAGAAGCCTACTCACCACCCTGTCTGATCGAGATCGCCTGGCTGCACTCCCGCAGGGCACTCTGGGTCACAGCTACTTCCAGTTCATCTACAACGAAAACCTCTCCGCTGACGGCCTCGTTGAAGCGAGCGAATTCGACGAAGCTGTCGAGCCTAACCCGCACCTGCTGGCATTCGGCGAACGCAACCGGGACATGCACGATTTGTGGCATGTCACCACCAACTACGGCAGGGACACCTTTGGCGAACTGTGCCTGCTTGCGTTCACCTACGCACAGACGCGCAACTTGGGAATTCTCGCCATCGTTGTCATCGGCGCTTTGAAGATTGCACAGGAGCGAGGCCGCGGCGTATTCCGTGCGGCCTGGCAAGCCTACCGAGATGGCAAACGTGCCCAGTGGCTACCCGCTGCTGATTGGGAAAGCCTGCTCGAACTCCCGCTTAGCGATGTCCGTCAACGGCTCGGTGTTGTCGCGCCCGAGCGCTACCGCAATCTGCTCGCCAGCCAGAATCCGGGTCTATCAGCCGCCTGAAAAGACCGCCTCGTGCGGCGGGCCTTGCCTGTAGCGATAGACCTAACCGGCAACGCGATAGACCTCAGCACGCCAGTCGTGACTGAACGGATGCCAATAGCCGGGCATCCGCTGGGTCAGGTTGAAGCCGATCAAATCGGCTTTCGGTGAGAAGAAGCTATGCGTGCCCGCCATTCCACCCCAAAAGTACTCGCCCATCGCCGAGGGATGATCCGTTTCGGTCAGACTGTCCCGGACGGCGAAGCCAAGCCCGAACACCGTGCCCGGCATCGCCCACATCGGGAAGCTCACGTGTAGCCCGTTGGCAAGCTCATTCGTTCGCATCGCCTGCACTGACGATTCAGAGATAATTCGAACGCCATCGAGAGAGCCGCCTGCGCGCAGCATGAGAAGGAAGCGAACATAGTCAGAAATCGTCGAGACCAGCCCACCGCCGCCGGACAGGAGCGAGGGTTTCGTCAGGTATTGGCCAGACTCCGAGCTATCGACCTTCGGCAAGCCCGGCTTCATCGGATCGAAGAGGTCCCCTGCCGCATACATCGACACCAGTCTGCCGTGCTGGCTTTGGGGTACGTAAAAACCTGTGTCTGGCATCGCTAATGGCGCGAAAATCTGACTGCTCAGGAACTCATCAAACGCTTGCCCGGATACAACCTCAACAAGTCGCGCCAGAATGTCTGTGCCAAACGAGTAGCGCCATGCGCTACCGGGCTGATAGGCAAGCGGTACAGAGGCCACTCTGCGGCTGAGATCAGCCAGGGTCATCGTGCGATCGCCCAGAATGTCGATGCCGGCTGCTGTATACGCCTGATCAACGACCGACATCGGGTCGATAAAGCCGTAGGACAAGCCAGCGCTATGGCTCATCGCCTGGCGCACCGTGGGCGCGCTCTTGAGCTCCTCGACGTCGTCGACCGACTTTGCGTCAGGCTTCAACACGCTCAGCCCGGCAAACTCCGGCAGGTAGCTTGCTAGCGGTGCATCGAGATCGAGCCGCCCTTCCTCAACGAGGATCATGGCGGCGACTGATGTCACCAGCTTCGAATTCGAATACATGCGGAAGATGGCGTCCTGCGAGAGCGGATCCTGCGACTCAACGTCACGAAAACCCTGGGTGCTCAAGTGCACCACTTCGCCATTTTTTACGACGACCGAGGCGCAGCAGCCCAGAATCTCGGAATCGATATACCACTGCATGCGTTCATCCAACGCCGAAAAGTCGTAACCCCGATCCACCACGTCAAGTGCCATGCGTTATTCCCTAGCCTCAGTTAGCAATGCTCAATGAAGCGATCATTGTAACGATAAACGTCGACTACAAGAGTTTGATGCCACGCATAATCCAGGTGTTGGCAAGCTCCAGATCTTTCGGCATTCTCAGCGCGGCGAGTCGGGTGGCTAACCGAGAATGCCCACGCGCAAGCCCGAAACCGGGCGCCCACAAAAGCGTACGGCGCCGACCAGTAGCGAGCCTTTTTACGCTCGTTTTACCGAAGCTATCGCCTGGCGAGGGCCACGCCCCTTAAACTAAGCGGGAACAAATTCCCCAGATCACCATAGCGGAGACTGACATGACAAAATTGACCGACATCGAAGGCATCGGACCGGCATATGAAGAGAAGCTGATCAGTGCCGGCATCAACAGTTGTGAAGAGCTGCTGGAAAAAGGTGCGACTGCCAAAGGCCGCGCCGAGATCGTTGAAGCTAGCGGCATGGATAAAGGCCGTATTCTGAAATTCGTTAATCATGCTGACCTATGCCGCATAAAAGGCGTGGGCGGCGAGTATTCAGAACTGCTCGAAGCCGCCGGCGTTGATACGGTGCCAGAGCTTGCTCAGCGCAACTCGGACAACCTGGCCGCGAAGATGCAGGAAGTGAATGACGAAAAGAAGCTGGTTCGCTCAGTGCCTTCAGCCAAGCAAGTTGCTGGCTGGGTCGAGCAAGCCAAGACTCTGCCTCGCGTGATCACTCACTAGCTGATCGACACCACCTGCGGGCCTTCCGGCCTGTCGCTAGGCAAACGGGGCACTACGCCCCGTTTTTTCTGTCGGACTTCAACACTCACATTTATTCACACCAGGCACGTTTCACAGGAAGCTCCCCCTGGAGCAGATCTCTACAAGGAACCGAAATGAAGAAAACGTCACGAGCATTCGCGATCGGCTCGGCCACCGCGTTGGCATCGATGCTCTGCGCAGGCCTCAGCCACGCTGACACGATTGTTATGAACAACGGCGATTCGGCAACCGGCAACCTCGTCGCAGTTGCCGGCGGTCGGGTCGCGTTTGCCACCGAGTTGTTCGGAACTCTCGATGTTGCGGTAGAAGACGTCGCAAGCCTCACAACAGATGCAGCCGTGAACGTCAAGGTTGGCGGCAGCAGCATGACCGGGCAGCTCGCGAGCAATGGCAGCGGCGTGCAACTCGTCAGCGCAAGCGGTACCAGCACCGATATTGCTATGTCGGATATCGCGAACCTCTCGGTTGCCAACGATCACAGCGCAGCCGACGGTGACGCGACGTGGGTATCGACTGCCGATCTCGCCATTGTCATCACAAACGGCAACTCTGACACGCAAAGCGCTAGCGTACGGACTAACTCCGTCTACGCGCACGGCCCCTATGAGCATCAGCTCACCATCGCCGTCGATCAGGAAGAAGCGGAAGAAGAAACCACTCGAGATCAATACGATGTCGGCTACGACTTCCGATACTTCTTCCGGGATGCCTGGTACGCAGCCGCAAACGTTGGCTACTTCAGTGACAAGATCAAGGACGTGGATCGACGTGTCACAGTCGGCGCCGGTATCGGACATCGTGTTTGGGACAACTCGCTGGGCGCGCTTAGCGTTGAGCTTGGTGCGAGCCAGGTGTTCGAATCGTTGGACGGTGAATCCGACAGCAATCCTGCGGCGCGTTGGGCACTGCAATACAACCGCTGGTTGCAGCCCGAGCGTATCGAGCTGTTCCACAACCACGACCTGCTGAAAATCATCGGCTCTGGTCGGGGTGAAATCCTGACTTCATCAACCGGTTTGCGCTTGCACATCTCGGATACCTGGAACGCGAACCTCCGCACGGACGTGCAGCACGAAACCAAGCCGCAACCAGGCAACGGTAAGACCGATGTGACCTACGCAATCGGCGTCGGCATGACGTTCTAAAATCACGGAAATCCGCAGGCGAGCGGCCCGGCACATTTGTGCCGGGTCACCCCAAGCCGCCGTCAGCCGCGGCGCACCGACGCGCGTTACGCTTCCTCATCCACAACTTTCGGCAAGACCAGCGTAAACACTGAGCCAACTCCCTGCTGGCTCTCAACACTGACGCTGCCGCCATGGCGCTCCGCGACCGTCTTTACGAACCGCAAGCCAAGCCCCGCGCCGCGCCGCGATGCCAGTGCCGGCGCAACCGAGCGATAGTACGCTTCGAAAACGCGATCGATTTCAGCCGCCGGGATACCCAGGCCTTGATCAGACACGCTCACCAGCACTTCCGCCTCATGCTCGACGACGGCCACATCTACTCGACTGCCTGGCTCGCTGTATTTGATTGCGTTACTGATGAGATTAATCAACGCCCGCTCCAGAAGCTCACCGTTGCCGAGCACCCAGATGCCTTGATCCTCGCCCTCTTCCTCCGAACCTGTGGGCTCGGCAGTCGATAGCAACGGCTCGCTCTTTGAGCGAACGCTGATGTCTGCGCTTCGAGCGATGGCGTACATCTGCTCGACAGCGTTGTCGGCCAGATTGCCCATTTCACAGTCATACAACTCGAGCTGCTCCTGGGCCTGAGCGCGAGACAACGCGACAAACTGATCACCTGCAGCCAGGGCCCGCTGGGCATAGCGCTCGATTGCAGCAACATCAACACCATCGTCGCGATTCCGGACGGCCGCGAGCACGGACACCATGGGCGAACGCAAATCGTGGGAAAGAAAGGCAAGCGCTTCATCCCGATCGCGCTGAGCGGAACGCACATCTGACATATCCGCGATATTGATCAACCAGCGAGGCGGCAGGCCATCTTCACCGGGCAGGCGGTTTGCCGCGACGAATACCGGCAACTCCGAAATGACGCTCTCGAAATCGATTCTGCGCCCCTCGATGACAACGCGCCGATACAGATCCTTGCGAGACTGGCCTAACGGCATCGTTAGCTCGGCCAGAGCAGCCTCAAATTCAGCGCCAACGACCGCCGCCGGACCGAGCAATTCCCGAGCGGCGGAGTTAACAAAGATTACCTCACCCAACTCTGACAGGATCAGCACGCCGCTCGCCATCTGCTCGATACCCAGCAAGCCGATATCTCGGCCGAGCCGGACCTCATCGGCGCGCATCTGAAGCGTTCGGATTTGCGCCGCGAGCACCTCACCGGGCAGCGGAGCGTGGACCGCAATATTCGCGCGACTGCTGGCGAGCGTGCGCTCGATAAGATCTTGCTCGGTTGTTGAAAGGCTTCTGTCACGGGTAAAGCTCGCCGCCGATAACGGCTCGCTAACATGAGTAGTCAATGTCGCACCTAGCAACGCCGCCAACCTCGTAGCCACATCACGAGTTGCCAGCGCCCGACCCTGCGCCCATCGATCGTGCTCGAGTTGCACTCGAGACAGCTCACCTTCAAGGAAGCGGGCAGCGATTCGTTGACGGCGCCAGCTCCACGCCGGGTAGATGAGCAGGCAAGTAAGTGCCGCGGCACCGAGCGGAAGATGCAGGTTGCCAAACACCAGTGCTGCACCGGTCAGACTCAACGGCAGAAGCGCGAAAACCACAGCCACACTCAGCATGACACCCGCTCGCAACGTTGGCAGAAGCAGCGCCGGGCCTGCGACACAGAGCAATCCCACCAGATACCACCAAAGCGGATCCAGTTCGCGTATCAGCTCGTCCTGTACGATCGCGTTATAGAGCGACGCATTGAATTCCACTCCAGTCATCGGTCGCGACTGACTGGAAACCGGAACGGTAACCTGATCACCCAGCCCCGATGCAGTGAAGCCAATCAGGACAACACGATCCTTGAGCAGCGCGCGCAGCGCGCCATCGTTAGCAACGTCGAGCGCCGACACTTCCCGGACTGAGCCGGGCGGGCCGACAAAGGGCACGTAGTAGAACTCGCACTGAACGATATTGATCGTGAACTCCGCCGGTATCTCACAGGGACGAGGCTGAAACTCCGTCGCGTCGAGACGCTGCGCCAGGGCGAGCGCCACATGAGGCCAACGTGCTTCACCGATCCCCTGATAGAGATAGACCCCGCGGACAATGGCATCGCTATCCAGTTCTACATGGATATGCCCAAGTACGTCGACCGCGGACATAAACTCAACCGGAGGCAGCACTTCCAGCGCCGGCTCGGCATGGGCGATAACATCGAGTGCAACCGGCAATGCCACGGTGTCAGCCGACTCGAAGCTCTCGCGCATCCGTTTGTCACCGGCTTCGTCGTAACTGCCCGCGTACAGAACATCCACGAGTATCGCTCTGGGTTGCGCACCAGCAACCACTTCAATGAGCTCCGCCTGTACCTCTCGAGGCCAGGGCCATCGCCCCGTTGCGTCGAGTGTCCTCTGATCAATCCCGACAACGATAATGTCATCACTCAGCGGCACGGTGGCCGAGCTGACCCAGGCGTCGTAGATGGTTCGGTCCAACGTCGCAAACCAGCGGCCATGGGTGGCCGCGAGCAGAAATCCAATTGCAACGACGAACAGCAGCGTACGTTCGAGCCGAATACGACGGCCGGGATCTCGAGAGTTTGAAGTCATGGCCGTCGCCAGTTGCACGCTATAGAGCGAGTAGTGGCGCGAGCATACTCAGTAACCACCAGCGAGACACCGGTGGGCCAGAGAACTCCTGCTGAACCGGCTCCGAAGCTAGACCGCCTGCCACAGTCACAATTTGGGCTCGATAGATTCGGCCAGGCTTAACCGAAAGTGTGATGTTCTCCGCCGTGGTTGTCTCCTCGAGCAGTACGCGGCCGCGAGTGTCATACACCGTCACCCGAAACTGCTCCGCATTCGCCGGCTGTCGCCAGGACAGCACGGCTTGTCTGCTCTCGGCGCTCACCGACACATCAAGAGCGCTAGCCGCATCAGGCGCCACTGCAAACTCGGCAGACTCACCGAATGCGCTGTTAGCGGCGCGCACGCGCATGGAATAGCGGCCGGGCGCAAGGGAGTCGATCGGTAACTCGGCGTGGTGAACGTCGAGATTTCGAACAGCTCCAGACGGCTCCGTTAGCTGCACCTGATAGGGCGGCGCGCTGGCCGACCAACCCATGGTCAGACCGGATGCAGCACGTCGCAGAATCGGCGCGGGGCCGAGCAGACCGACGCTCACTGCCTGCTTTGCTTCAAACCCTTCCAGCCCGCTGCGCGCAATGGCGCGGACAGACAACAGATAATCACCCACGGCGTGCGGGCCAAACTCGAACGCCGCGTTCTCAACAACACTCTGCGTTTCCGGTACGTCTAGTCGATCAGGACGGAACAGCTTCGCCCGATAACCGGAAGCCGCACTCATCGCAGCCCATCGGATCTGACCCTGGGGAGGGAGCATCCCCGCCGGTGCACTGAGACTGGGGGCGGCAAGCAAAGTCTCCTTGACGACACCCGAGGCGCTGGCGACAACACCGAATCCGGCCGGCACAGCCTCCGTCGCCGTTGGCTGTACAAAGTCGATACTGCCGGTAACGGTTTCGCTGAGCGTCTTGCCCTCACCGACGGAGACCCGGAAGTTAGTCCCTCTCACTGCCGCCACACCGCTGGGTGTTGCAACGCGAAAACGGGAACCGGTTCGCTGGCGCACAACCTGGGATTCGCCTCGGCCACGCAGGTAACGCAGGTGCGTATCCACCATGCCGGTATCGCCGAACACCGTAAGAACGTTGAATAGCACTTCAGACTCAGGAGCAACGCGAAGAATAGAACCATCGGCAAACCGAACCGCAGCCGACCCCTGGCTCGTACGCATAATCATGCCCATATGCACTTCGGAACCAATGGCGACACCTACATCGCCCTCATCGACGACCAGCGTGACATCACCTTGCGCATCGACCACGACTGCATGTGCGGGCGCGCGTACCAGCCAATCCACGGGAATGCGCAACCGCGAGCCCGGCCGAATCTTTTCTACATCCGAGATCGAATTGTGCGATGCCAGCTCGTCTGCATAGTTGGCGCTGCCGCAATACTTCGCGGCAAGCGACCACAGCTCATCGCCAGGCCGAATGGTGTAGACCCAGTCTTCGGCGGACGCGGTAGCCGGCGATAGCAACAGCAATACAAGCCCGAGGCCAGCGAGGGCGCGCCTCGCCAGTATTTGGGGGTACGTGAGAATCAGACTTCCTCCAGCCGATAACCGTGCTGATAGATCGTCTTGATACGATAACCGGATTCCGGATTGATATTCAGGCGTTTTCGGATGCGCGAGATGTGCACGTCCACCGTCCGCGTCTTGAGGCCCGAGACGTTCCACACTTCCCGCATGAGCTGCTCACGAGACAGTAGCGCTCCAACGTTGCGGAAGAGATACCAGGCGAGATCAAAGTCCTTTGCAGTCAGATCCGCCTCCTCGCCGCGGACAAAGGCAGTCTTCGACTGGGGCACAAAGCGATAGCAGCCCACTTCAAAATCCAGTTCCTCACTACCAAGCCGCCGACTGAGTGCTGAGACTCGAGCCATGAATTCTGCTTTCGCAATCTGTTTGACCATGTAGTCGTCTGCGCCGGAGCGCAGCGCATGAACGATATCCGCCTCCGAATCCCGCGCCGTAACAAACAGAATGGGAACATGCCAGGTAACCTGACTGCGTATCTGCTCCAGCATGTCGATGCCCGTGGTGTCGGGCAGTTCCCAATCGAGAATGAGCAGGTCAAACCGGCCCTCGGCCAACGCAGGCCTGAGTTCCTCACCGCTGGCGTAGTGCGACACGTCATGCCCAGCTTCATTGAGCCAATCGACCAGCATCGCCGCTTGCGCCGGATCATCTTCCAGCAGTGTTACCCGCATTACCCTTTCCTTCTTCTACCTTGCCCCAGCCCGCGGCGGGGAAACTCCCAATGGACCCTAGAGCCCATCAAGCCTGCTCGCTCAACTCGCGCTTTCCAGTTGCCGAGCCAACATCGCGAGGACTGAACGGACCACATTCAATGGCACGCCCACCTTGCTGGACAACCTGGCCGCATCGACACTGGCATTCAGTGCGGCAGCGGAGCGTGGGCGCACTTGTCGCTGGCTTCGCAGTTGCCCCGCAACTTCCTGGAACAGCCGATCACATTGGTCCTGGCTAAGTCCCAGACCCGCAAGACCGGATTGCAGTTCCGAGGAGCCCGCAACAACCTCGTCAAGCCAGCACGGCGCCCGCGTACGTTCTGACGCCTCATGGACTTGCGCTTTACTTGCCTTCTTGGTCGCACCCAACTTCATGGCTCACCGCCTGGATACCGCTTAAACAAAAATATGGCCTCACCAGCTTGGCACGGCTGTTCAGCCGTCAGGTGACTCGCTAGTCGCCGATCTTGCCCAGCCAACGCTGCACCTGTTGACCAGCCGCATCACGACCGCCAAGGCCGAACGCGAGGGCAAAGGCAACCGCCAGCGATCCGAGCGTCAAGCCGAACGCGAGGTTAACGATGTCATCTGCCAGGCCCATGGCCCGCAGGCCCATCGCGAGTACCAGCCCGAGAATGGCAAATCGCGCGACCGGCGCGAGCGAGCTACCCGCATTGGTCAGGCCTTGATAGGCGATATTCGCAAGCCAGTTGCCAACCGCCAGAATGACCAGCCCAACCAGAATGCTGCCCGCGAACGTGAGCACCTGGTTCAACGCGGCCGACAGGCCAGCCATCTCGAGTGCTGCCGCCGCTTGCACGGCTGCCGACAAGACGATAAAGAACAGCAACACGTTTGATGCGAATCGCGCAAACGACGTTCCCGCAAAAACGCCGTCAGCACCAATACGAGCTGGCAGCGTATCGGCACCGATGCCGACCAGTAGCTGCTGCACCAGCGAAGAGATGATCCGGCCACCCACGACCGCGACGGTCAGGATCAACGCCGCTTTCAGAAGCTTCGGCAGCGCACTGAGCAAGGCCGTCATCATGTTCGTCGCCGGTTCGGAGATCACCTGAATATCAAGCTTCTCAAGCGCGGCCAGGAGAAACGGGGCGAATACGAGCACAAAGGCGATAACGTACAACACCTTCGACACGTCGATCCCCGTAAGGCCACCACGGGACATCAGCGCTTCTATGCCACCACCCGCCATCTCAACCAGAGACGCCACAATGTAGGCCAGTACGTATCCCGCCAGGCCGATGAAGCCGGCGCCGATAATGTTGGGCACAGCGCCGAGCAGCGTATCGAACATCGAGCTGATCGGTTGCAGAACCTCGCTGTAGCCGAGGCTGTTAAGAACAAACACCAGCACGAAAAGCAGCACCAGGAAAAATACGAGCCTGGACATAAGATGACTGAGCTTGTTGCCATCCTCTTCACTACCCATGCGCGCGCCGAGCCCGCTAGCGTCGACAAGCTTGCGCGTGCCGGAGCCCAGCAAGCGAGCAACGACGTAGCCAACGACGAATACCAGGATGGCGCCGACAGCGTCCGGCATGAAGCCACCTAGCTGATCCATCACCGGCTTCAGCAAATCACTCAGAAAATCCATGTATCCCCCCACACCTAAATCAGTTGAGTCGATCGAATATAGCGAAGGGGGGCGGAATACCGGACAATTGGCCTTCGATTTTGCATGCCTTTTACCAAGCGCCCACTGGGATACCCGGAGAGCATGCGCGAGACTAGGCAGCCGCCGAAGACAACCGAAGCCCACAAAACCAGCCCGGCCAGCACGCCCGGTCCAGAGACACCACGTATGACCACCTTGATCCCTATCGGCGGAAGCCTGGAAGACGACGTTGCGCTGATCAGCCAACTGGGCGTCATGAGTAACCGCCACGGCCTGATCACGGGGGCAACCGGCACCGGTAAGACAGTGACGCTACAGGTGATCGCCGAGGGCTTCTCCCGCGCCGGGGTGCCTGTCTTTGCAACGGACATCAAGGGTGATCTTACGGGCATCGCTCAGGCGGGCAAACCGCACAAAGAGATTGATCGACGCCTCGCGCACATCCCGATCGAAGGCTATGAACAGCAAGCCTACCCAACGATTCTCTGGGATATCTATGGCAAGAATGGACACCCGGTTCGCACCACCATCTCGGAGATGGGGCCGCTCATTCTGTCCAACCTGTTGGATCTCAACGATACGCAAACCGGCATTCTCTATGCCTGTTTTGCCATCGCTGACGACGAAGGCATGCTGCTTCTCGACCTGAAGGATTTTCGCTCCCTACTGGCCTGGATGGGCGAAAACGCCAAGTCCCTGCGCAACACCTACGGCAACATAAGCTCCGCGTCGATCGGTGCTATCCAGCGACGTCTGCTGGTGCTGGAGCAGCAGGGAGGGGATCTCTTCTTCGGTGAGCCCGCATTAGAGCTCGCGGATCTGATGCGCCAGGACCTGTCCGGTAAAGGCATCATTAACCTGCTGGATGCCACTAAGCTGACTCGCGATGCACCGAACCTGTACGCAGCATTTCTCATGTGGCTGCTGTCCGAACTGTTCGAAGAGCTGCCCGAAGCCGGTGATCTGGACAAGCCGAAACTGGTTCTATTTTTCGACGAGGCGCACCTGTTGTTCAACGACATGCCGAAGCCGCTGTTAGAGAAGGTAGAGCAGGTCGTACGGCTGATCCGATCGAAATCGGTCGGCGTGTACTTCGTCACCCAGAATCCCGCAGACGTGCCCGAGACGGTTCTGGGACAGCTCGGCTTGAAAGTGCAGCACGCTTTGCGGGCGTTCACGCCCAAAGACCAGAAGACCGTTCGTGCTGTCGCGTCGAATCTTCGCAGCGACGGCAGCTTTGACATCACCGAAGCCATTACCACGGTAGGTCAGGGCGAAGCGGTTGTGTCCGGCCTCGATGAGAAAGGCGCTCCTTCGTTCGCGAGAAAGACCCTGGTCTGTCCACCCGAATCGAAGATCGGGCCGTTGTCTGCGAAAGCACTGAAAGAGCTCCGTGACCGCTCGCCAGTAAGCAGCAAATACGACGACACGATCGATCGGGAATCAGCCTACGAGATGCTGCAACAGCGCGCGGAGAGAGCAGCGGAAGCTGCCGCAAAACAAGAGGCCGCCGAGGCAAAAGCAAGCAGCAAATCAAATTCTCGGAGCACGACGTCGAGTGGCCGAAAATCCAGCCGACAGTCCGTCGGTGAGACGTTCATGAAAAGCGCTGTTCGATCCATTGGCCGTTCGTTGGGTACTCGGCTTATGCGGGGAATTCTCGGGTCGCTGTTGAAATAGCGTTTTGGCAGTTTGCACAAATTGTGGCGCGACGCTCGGCAGTCCGTTCTGTGGACAGTGCGGGCAGCCGGAAACCACGCGTCTATCGCTATCAGCAATCGCTCTCAGCCTGTGGCAAAAGTTCTCTGACAGCGAGACAGGACTGCGCCCTACCCTATGGGCGATGGTGCGAGCACCAGGCACTGTGCCCGCCCGCTTTATCGCTGGCGAACGCCGGAATTTCGTTCATCCGGTGAGTTGGTTCGTCATCGCAGCAACCATTCAGTTGCTGTCGATCTGGATCAACCACGACATCATGGTCGCCTTGATGTCGAACGGCTTGAGTCCAGAACTCGCCAACAGCTTGTCTGACCAAGGTATCGAGGATCCTGGGCAGTGGGCGGGTGAGCGCTACGTGTTGCTTCTGCAGAACGCCTACACATGGATGATGGCGGTTGCTTTCTTCCTGCCAACGGCCTGCGTGCTGCGGCTGCTGCTCTGGCGCAGCGGAAGAAACATTGCCGAACATCTAGTCTGGAGCCTCTATAGCCTTAGTCTCATCGTGGCTCTCACCGGTCTCATCGCACCGGCTACCGTGCGTTTTTCGCCGATCGCACACGGGTTGGCGGCGCCGTTTGCCTACCTCATCTATGCAGGTTTCGCTGGAGCCGGGTGCTATGGCCGACGCTTATGGCCGATAACCGCTTGCATACTCGCTACCGTTGTCGGTTTCGTATGCTTCGCAGCGTCACTAGCATTCGGCCAGAGCCTGATGCTGAGGCCCACGCTTTTCGGCTGAATGCCACAACCACCATAACTCGACTTTCCGGGAGAACTCGTTTGACGTCAGGCAAGAAGAAAGGCATGTCCATCGGGGTGCTGATCATCGCAGCGATCATCACCTACCTCACCGGCGGCGACGTTGGCTCGCTACTGTCCGGATTCAATAGCGGCGAAACGACAAGGCAGGGCGAGGCGCCAAAGCCATCAAGTGAATCCACCAATGGGCATCGCTTTGATCAGCTTTTCGCCGAGCGCCGATCGGATGTCATCGTTACAGACAAAGCTCGCATCAAACGCGTTCTTCGAGACGACAACGATGGCTCACGCCACCAGAGGCTACTCGTCGATACGCCCTCCGGTTTGACGGTGCTCATCGCTCACAACATCGATCTGGCACCACGAGTGCCGGATCCGCAAGTAGGCAGTGAGATCAGTTTCAAGGGTGAGTATGAATGGACCGAAAAGGGAGGCGTCCTGCACTGGACTCATCACGATCCTGCAGGGCGGCACCCGGGCGGCTGGCTGGAGTACCGCGGCGAGCGCTACGAATAGCGCCGCAAAGTGCGCAGTACGCGTGGGGATGGAACGTCCCTGACAACATCTATTCTTACCCGCCGCTGCACGCTCAGAATCAGTAGGTGTATTCGGGCGCTGGGCCGAAGTCCCAAACCAGGACCGTCGCAGTAAGCAGCCCCACGAAGGCGACCAAGGCGACGGCGAATACCGCGCTCGCGTAAAGGAAGCCTCGCTCCGAGCTCACCTTCATGATGTATGGAACACCCAGGTAGAGCAGGTAAATGCAGTAGCACGCGACCAATACGCCCACACCCACATCGAGCCAGAGCAAGGGGTAGAGCCCGAGCAAGCCAGCCAGGAAGAATGGCGAGGCCGTATAGGAGATGAGCGTGACGCCCGAAGACAGGCTGCCAATCTCCCCGTAAGTATCGGACATCCAGCTCACCATTGCGCCCAAAAATGCGACGCCTGCGACCATGGCGAGATAAAACAGCACACACATCGGTAGTGCACTCTCTGGCGTCAACCGAATCACGTCGCTAGAGAAACTCCAGCCCTGAACCGTAACACCGTAGTACCAGCACAGGGCCGGGATCAGGGCGAACGGGATCGTATGCAGAAGCAACACCTTGAAGAGCGAAGGGCTGTCCGCGGCTATAGCTGCCCAACCTCGACGCGGAGCAAAGAGAATCAGTAATCCGTTAATCACCGTCTGCATTAGATTTCCCCTCAGTAGTGATACCGTTATTCACGTGTTTCGTACGAACGTTTTCTAGTTCGAATCGTCGTTAGTTCGATCGCCTTCACTTCGATTGCCTGGACGCGTTTTGCTCGCAGTGTCATCTGCCATCGCGATGAGTGCCTGCCGATCCATATCGTCAAACTGCCGGCTCTTAACTGCCCACAGAAAGCACAGCCCAGCCACGCTCATGATGGCGAACGAAATCAGAATCAGGAGCAGCATCGCCTGCATCAGCTACGCCCTCCGGTAGGAGATAGTTCCAACGGAACCTGGCTCAAAGAAGGCAGAGGCTCGTCGCGTAGAACACGCGTCGCGTTCGCCAACACTAGTAGCGAGCTTGACGCCATCCCGATCGCCGCAAGCCAGGGTGGCGCAAAACCAAAGGCTGCCAACGGTATCGCGGTCAGGTTGTACAGCGCAGCCCAAAGCAGGTTCTGACGCATGATTGTGAGCATCTTTCGGCCGACCTGAACCAGCGAGGTCAACGCCCCGAGTCGTCCGGACAAGAGCAGCACATCGGCTCGGGACTTGACCAGATCCGACGTTTCCAGTGTTGCAGCCGACACTGCAGCGCCAGCAAGCGCTGGCACATCGTTGATTCCGTCACCGACGAAAAGCGCTGTCTGATCTTCCAGGCGCAACGCTTTAGATTCAGGCGTGCAATCTGCGACGTAATCGATACCGAGCTGCTCAGCAACCGCTCGGCAATGGGCGTCGTCGTCGCCGCTGAGAATGACTGAGCGAATTCCCAAGCGCGCCAGCTCAGAGATCGTGCTTTGAGCATCCCGCCGCAGGCGAGTTGCCAGGTCTATTCGCGCTGCGAGCTCGTCATCAACGCGAACATAGAAACTGACTGTCGAGGCTGCAGTTCCGAGCGCCCGGTGAGCCTCGGCATCGACAAAGTCTGCGCTGCCGACAACCACGCTTCGCCCATCGACAAACCCACTGATACCTGCTCCCGATACCGTTTGGACTTGCTCAGCGACTAGCGCGCCGCCGGTTCGAAAAGCGGAGGCAAACGGGTGCGATGAGTGTTTTTGCAAAGCGGCTACCGCATCACGCAGCCAGGCCTCGTCGACCGCGCCGAAATGCTCGATGTGGCGCACCGACAGTACCGGCTCGGTCAGTGTGCCCGTCTTATCGAAAAACACCTGGCTAACACCGCTAACCGATTCAAGCGCACCGCTATTCTTGACGAGCACCCCTTTTTGACGAAGCTTCGCGATGGCGGCTGTCACCGCCGCCGGCGAGGCCAGCGCCAGTGCGCATGGGCAACTGACAACCAACACAGCAAGGGCCGCAGACAACGCCTGACTGCCATCGACCAGGCTCCAACCTATGTAGGTTGCCGCCGCCAACGTCAGTACAACCGGAACGAACACTCGCGCCACTTGATCCGCTAGACGCACCAGAGCATGTTTGTCGCCATGTAGATTGCGTGCGAGCTCGTCGATCTGTGCCAGCCTCGTCGAGGACGCCGTGGTATTGGCGCGCAGCGCGAAGCCTGCACCGAGATTAATCGTTCCCGCGAAAACGGCGTCGCCAACGCGTCGACGAGCGATGGCCGACTCACCCGTCAACACCGACTCATCGAGTGAAACATCACTCGCGCCCGGCGCGTCATCAATCACACCATCGACCGGGATCAACTCGCCTTCGGCGATCCAGAGCACATCACCAACGGCAACGTTGTCCAGAGGAGCGTGCTGCCAGTGACCATCAGTAGCTCGACGCTGAGCGGTGCGCGGGAGGCTCGCCAGAACTCCGTCATCCAGCGTCAGTGAATTGCGCAGGCGCGCATCGAAGAAGCGAGCACCCAGCATGAGAAACGTGAACATGACAACCGAGTCGAAGTAGACCTCACCAGTGCCGGTGAAGGTGGCGACAAGAGAAGCGGTGAACGCTACCGCAATCGCCAGCGCGATCGGAACGTCCATGTTCAGGCCGCGAGCCGGGCCGCCAATCCCCAAACAGCTAAGCGCGCTGGTAAAGAAAGGCAACGCGCAATAGCTGACGACAGGAATACAAAATACTAACGACGACAGTTGCAGCAGTTGGCGGAAATGATCTTCCATTCCGTAGAAGCCGCCGGCATACAACGCAACAGACACCATCATCACTTGCATCATCGCAAGACCCGCGATACCCAGCCGCGACAGTAGTTTGCGATCCTCCGCGGTTGAACCGGCAGAGGCAGACAGCAGCGACGCCGTGAAACCGGCGTCGGCTATCCGGCTGATCAGATCATCGCTGCGCAGGCCTTCTGCGTGCTCGACAAAAACCTGCCTGCGTACTGGGTTCACCTCACACCCATACACGTCGGGGGAGCGCGCGAGCGCCGCCTCGACCTTGCCGACGCACGCTGCGCAATGCATATCTGCGATGGCCAGGCTCGTGATCACTACCCTTCCTCACGCCAACTGGTTTTGTTTAGAGCGGGAGCTTCTCTAGGTATCTCCTGGTCAGCGCCAGAGAAGGCCACCACAATCGCCGTGATCCCCATGGCGACGCTGATCAGCGGCAGCGCTATGACCAACACCAGCTCCTTCTTTTGAAACCAACGCATTATCTGACTCCGTTGCGATTCATGGGTGCGAGAAAGCGTGTTTCTTCAGCAACACATCGCTGGTCGCTAAGTCGACACACTTGAAGCTCAACCGTTGTATTGGCGCCAACCGGCTCAGCGGCGCTCAGTGACAACGCGAGGTTAACCACGTCACCCGGATCGATACTGACCGAGTCCTGGCTGACCAGCTCAATCCAGTCGGGACTCAAAACAGCGATCGAATAGCCCGCCGGAGACTGGGTTTTGTTCATGATCTTGAGTTGGTAGTCGTTGCGAACACCCGAGCTACTCTCATGGTAGAGCTCGCCTCGATCCCGCAGCACGTCGAACGCAAACGGGCTGCGATTGAACAGCGCAGCGACGAGTGCCCCGATAAGAACAACGCATATCAGCGCATAGCCGATGCTTCGAGGCCGCAACCAATGAACTTTCCCGCCTTCCAGCGCGTTGAACGTGGTGTAACTCACCAGGCCAGGCTCGTAACCCATCTTCGCCATCACCTGATCGCAGGCATCCACACAGTGCGCACAGCCAATGCACTCGTACTGCAGACCGTCGCGAATATCGATGCCCGTTGGGCAGACCTGGACGCACAACTGGCAGTCAATGCAATCTCCCAGCTCTGGTGCCGGCACTCCTCGCTTGCGTGAGCCGCGTGTCTCACCTCGACGCTCGTCGTAGGAGACGATCAACGTATCCTTGTCGAACATCGCAGACTGAAAGCGCGCGTAGGGGCACATGTACTTGCAAACCTGCTCACGCATCCAGCCAGCATTGATGTAGGTGGCTAGCGTGAAGAACACAATCCACGACGCCGCCATCAGCGACACATCCAGCCTCAGAAGATTCGGTATCAGTTCCCGCGCAGGAACAAAGTAGGAGATAAAGGCGATGCCGGTAAGCGCCGCAAAGCCAAGCCACATCACGTGCTTCACTACTCGCGCTCGGAGCTTCTCGAAAGACATGGGCGCCTGATCGAGGCGCATACGCTGGTGCCTCGGGCCTTCGGCGAACTGCTCTATCCACATAAAGACCGCAGTCCACACCGTCTGCGGGCACGTGTAACCGCACCAGAGCCGGCCAACAACCGTGGTAACGGTGAACAGACCGAACGCAGCGATCATCAGCAACCACCCGAGCAGCCAGAAGTCCTGGGGCCAGATCGTCAAACCGAAGAAATGAAACTGACGCGCAGGCAGGTCAAACAGAATCGCCTGCCGCTCACCCCAGTTCAGCCATGGAACCAGGAAGTAGCCGAGCAGCAGCGGCCAGCCCGAGAAAAACCTGAGGCGCTGATAGAACCCACCAACGAAGCGGGTGAAAATCTTCTCCCGCCTCTGGTACAGATCCTTCGGCCCGAACCCTTCAAGAGTTATGGGTTCGCTGCCGTCACTGCTCTGCACGGTTTGTTTCGGTTTCAAGTTGGCGTTCATGTTTGTGCTTACGCGCTAGCGTTTGATCTGGCTGAGCCAGGTTTCCATTTCCTATTTGGCTGCTTTAGACAGCGAGCTTACGTAACCAGCCAGGATGTGAGCTTTCTCTTCGCCAAGGACGTCGGCATGAGCGGGCATGTTGTTGTTGCGTCCGTGGCGGATGGTAAAACTGATCTCTTCGAGCGAGTTTCCGTAAAGCCAGGAATCATTCTTGAGGTTCGGTGCACCCAGAAGCTGATTACCCGTGTGATCAGCCTGGTGGCAGGCAACGCAGAATGTTGCGTAATGTTTGCTCCCCGCCTCGGCAAGAGCGCTGTTGTCCTCAAGCCCCGCAACCTGACGGACGTAGTGAGCCGCCTGCTGCACACCCTCTTCACCGAGTGCCGCACCCCACGGCGCCATGATTCCGGAGCGGCCACCCAGGATCGTTTGCTTTATCGTTTTGAAATCGCTACCCCACAGCCACTCATCGTCGGTCAGGTTCGGGAAGCCGTAACCACCGCCACCGCCAACGCCGTGGCAAGCAGTGCAGTGGTTGATAAACAATCGACGACCGACTTGCTGTGCCTGCTTGCTCTCGAGCAGTTCATCCTCAGACAGCGAAGCCAGCTCACGATACAAGGGCGCGAAACGCGCTTCGTGGGCTTCGGCCGCCTCTTCAAACTGACTCGTGGAAGTCCAACCGGATAGCCCAGCAAAATTTCCGAGGCCTGGATACCAGATCAGATAGCCGACCGCGAACACGACGGTGCCGACAAACATCCAGACCCACCACATGGGTAGAGGGTTATCCAGTTCTTCAATGCCATCCCAAACATGCCCGGTGGTTTTTTCGCCGGATGTGGAACGATTACTGAACAATAGCCACAGGCAGCCTACCAATGAGGCTACGGTGCCGATGATGACAAACCAATGCCAACCGCCGCTCATGATGATTCTCCTCTACCCGTGCTCTCGGCATCGCATTCGTTTCGTTTCTCATCAGCAAACGGCAGGTCTGCGACCTCGCTCCACTGCGACTTTCGCGAGGGTGCATAAACCCAGATCAAAAGCGCCGAGAAAGCGACTACAACGCTGATCAGCGAGAAAAGTGTTCCGCTCATGTGCCTGCTCCATAGCGCCGCATATCGACGCCTAACGATTGCAGATAGGCGATGAGAGCATCACTCTCCAGCTTGCCGCTAACCGCGGCGCTCGCCTGTGCTACCTCTTCATCGCTGTAGGGCACACCTAGCATCTGCAGCACTGCGAGCTTGTCGGAGGTCGTCTCGCCGGTCAGTTCTGTCTCGAATAGCCAGGGATACGCTGGCATGTTGGAAACCGGTACTACGCTGCGCGGATCAAGCAGGTGAGCGCGATGCCACTCGTCGCTGTAGCGGCCGCCAACCCTCGCAAGATCAGGTCCTGTTCTCTTCGAGCCCCAGAGGAACGGCCGTTCATAGACATCTTCACCGGCAACCGAGTAGTGGCCATAGCGGCTGACTTCAGCTTGCAGCGGCCTGACCATCTGCGTGTGGCAAACGGTGCAGCCTTCGCGGATATAGATGTCGCGGCCTTCGAGCTGAAGCGCCGTGTAAGGCTTGAGATCAGCCACGGGTTTGGTGGCGCTCTGCTCGAATACCAGCGGGAAGAGCTCGATCATGCCGCCGAGGCTCACCGCCACAAGCGTCAACGCGATCAGATACCCAACTTTCGTTTCTAATGGCTTGCTCATGATGCTGCCTCCGTGGCTGGGGCTTCTCCCGCGCGAGACACCAGCGGCGTCGCGTCGGATTCGCCTTCTACCCGAGTTTTGCCTTTGGCCGTCATCACCGTGTTGTAAGCCATGATCAGCATGCCGCTGAAGAAAATCGCGCCGCCGATAAAGCGTGCGTAGTAGCCGGGATAGCTCGCCTCAACCGCCTCAGCGAAACTGTAGGTGAGCGTGCCATCGACGCTGACGGCCCTCCACATCAGGCCCTGCAACAAACCGTTGACCCACATGGAAGCGATGTAGATCACCGTACCGATCGTCGACAGCCAGAAGTGCACGTTGATCAGTTTGACGCTGTACATGTCACCCGCCTTGCGCCCGAACATAATCGGTAAAAGGTGATACATCGCACCGATAGAGATCATGGCCACCCAGCCAAGCGCGCCGGAGTGTACGTGTCCGATGGTCCAGTCGGTGTTGTGGGAGAGCGCGTTGATGGTCTTGATCGACATCATCGGCCCTTCAAAGGTCGACATGCCATAGAACGACAAGGAGACAATCAGGAACTTGATGATCGGGTCAGTGCGCAGTTTGTCCCACGCACCGGACAGCGTCATGATGCCGTTGATCATGCCGCCCCAGGACGGCGCCAGCAGAACCAGAGACATCACCATGCCGAGCCCTTGTGCCCAGTCGGGCAGAGATGTGTAGTGCAGGTGGTGTGGCCCGGCCCAAACGTAGATCGCTATCAGCGCCCAGAAGTGAACGATCGATAGTCGGTAGGAATAGATGGGTCGCTCGGCCTGCTTCGGAACGAAGTAGTACATGATTCCGAGGAACCCCGCGGTGAGGAAGAAGCCTACGGCGTTGTGGCCGTACCACCACTGCACCATGGCGTCGACTGAACCGGGATAGATTGAGTAGCTCTTGAAGGCGGATACTGGCACCGCCAGGCTGTTGAATATGTGCAGAACCGCGACGCCGATGATCAACGCGCCGAAGAACCAGTTGGCAACGTAGATGTGCTGGACCTTGCGCTTGGCGATCGTGCCGAAGAAGACGACGCCGAAGGCGACCCAAACGACAGCGATCAGAATATCGATCGGCCACTCAAGCTCTGCGTACTCTTTGGAGGAGGTAAGACCGAGCGGTAGCGTGATCGCCGCCGACAGGATAACTAGTTGCCAACCCCAGAAGACAAAATCGGCCAAGCCTTTCGAGAACAGCCGTGTCTGACCCGTTTTCTGCACAACGTAGAAGGCACTCGCCATCAATGCGCAACCGCCGAAGGCGAAAATCACTGCATTGGTGTGGAGCGGTCGCAAACGACCATAGCTGAGCCACGGCAGATCGAAGTTCAGCGCCGGCCAGGCGAGCTGGGCTGCGATGAGCAAGCCGACACCCATACCGACGATGCCCCAGACCACCGTCATCACCGCAAAGCGGCGAACAACCGCCAGGTCGTATTCGGATTCGTCTAACACTGTATTCCCCAAATCGAGCTTTTCTTATCAGTCAGCAATGATTGGCGCACGCGGCCACCACCAATGACGGTTAATGGCGCTAGAGTAGAGTGTGAGTGGTAGCGTTCGAATCCGTGGAACCCGAAGTGGATATGAGGGAAAGCAGTTGTCGATCGACGATCGGTTTCCGAAGGACATGCGAAATGCCGTGTCGCTGGGCTCCAGGACCATGTCGTTCTTCGCGATCTGAGCTCAGCAGCACAAACAACGTGCCTCGCCGCTGACGCTGAAGATCCTCGTGAACCCGGTAGCCATCGCTGTCAGGCAATTGCGCTTCGCAGATCACCAGATCAGGGATAAGGCCTGGGAGCGCGTGGAAGAACGCTCGTGCGGTTGCGAAGGTCACGACGCGATAGCCTTCGACTTCGAGCAGCGTAACCAGCGAGTCGCGCACAGCGGGATCCGGCTCGAGCGCACAAACCACGCCAGGCGGCTGCGCCGCGTCAATGTCGATGTGCATCTCCATCACGTTACGCTAGGACGCTCATGCCTGCGCCACCATGAGGGTTTACCCGTAAGCTGGCGCCCTGGCGGCAAACAGTCTCGGCCCGCGCGAGGGTCAATTTGACAACCAGACTAGGTCGGGCTTCCCGGCAAAAACATGCTCACTTGGCCTTGCGCGCGTACCATGCGCACCATGCGCACCATGCGAGAAATCATCGATCTCGACTTAGCGAACAAAGCACTGATTGAGCGTCTGGCCGCCATCACACTCGATGCGTTCCGGGACAGCTCGCCCGGTTGGATACCGACAATCGACCTGGCTCGCGATCAGGTGTTGGACGCTGCATCCAACGGTCGCTTCGCACGGGTTATCACGGAGGGCGGACAACCCAGCGGGTGGATCGGCATTATCCCTGGGCGGCGAGTATGGGAAATACATCCAATAGCCGTTGCGCTCGACCTCCAGAATTCGGGCCTCGGTCGATTGCTCGTGGAAGACACCGCGCAGCTCGCATCGCGGGCCGGTGCACTGACTCTCTTCGCCAGCACGAGTGACGAGGTTGGCACCACCAACCTGTTCGGTGTAGATC
>CAYGQC010000007.1:0-48455 GCA_964351875.1 uncultured Pseudomonadales bacterium | reverse complement strand
CCGGTCGTTAAAGAGTCCGTGGGCAGGGATGCCCGCGAGACGGGTAGAGAGCAAGAGCCCAACCCCGGAACCCGCCGAGCAAGGCTTTACCAACCTCGGAGATCGCCACGCCAAAGCGTTGTCTCGGCTCGCGACGACGGCTAGGGAAGGCATGCCGGAACAACCGGGTAGCGCCCAAACACTCGCGCGCAGGGATGCGCGCACCTCGGCTCCTATCGGTAAATCTGTGGGCACAAGGATGTGCCCACCCGCCGGCGGATGACTCCGCCGGTCGTTAAAGAGTCCGTGGGCAGGGATGCCCGCGAGACGGGTAGAGAGCAAGCGCCAACCCCGTAATCCACTCAACAACGCGCGGTGACGCTCCACAATGCTCTCGAGCATTTTTCGATCGCTTCGCGATGAGAAAAATGCCCTACCGCTCTTACCAGCTGGAACGCGCGTCGAACACGAATCAAGGCTCGCGGAGCGAGCACTGGTTCGTTATTCAACGGAGCTGGCTCTCGAGCATTTGCTTCGCAAATGCACTGCCACCGCTTCAATAAAGTACTCGCCAATTGAGGATCAATTGGCGAGTACTTTATTGAAGCCTAAAAAAAACCCACGGGCCTGGAGAGGGAGCCAGTGGGCTAGTTGACCTTCCGAACCGTGTAACCAGTCATGGGTCTAGGGGATAGAGATTGCCTTTTCAGGCGGCGGTGCAATGCAACCGCCATGGAAGACACTATGCCCCCGGCCTGTTACTCAGCGATTTCGGCGCACCCCGATTTTGTGACAATTTGTTTCACTTAGGGTTGGGTCTAATCGGCACCAGCAGGCGCAGCTCATTTTCGCCGGTAGCGGCGTCTCGCACGGATATGCGCCAGCCATGCGCATTACACAACTGGGCCACAATCGCGAGCCCGAGGCCGCTGCCTCCAGTCGTCACGCTTCGAGACGCATCGAGCCGGAAGAATGGCTCGAAGACCTTCTGCCGATACTCAGGCTCGATACCGGGGCCGCTGTCGAGCACGCTGACAATGGCGGCGTCTGACTTGATACGAACAGCAACACGGACATCTCGGCCGTAGCGCTGGGCATTCGACAACAGGTTATGCACCACTCGCTTAAACGAGCCGGCAGCCAACTCCACAGTGGCCAGCTCTGATCCCTGCCAGGTGATCTCGATCGACTCGTCGAAACTTGCCACCACGTCGTCCAGGTAGGGTTTCAGAACCACGGACAATGGCGACTCCGAAGCGCCGCGCGCGAAGCGCAACGTATCGCCAATCAACTCGTCCATGGCTTCCAGGTTACGCTCAAAGCGCTGAAACAAATCTGGCTCAACGTTTTCCGGCAACAATTCCAGAGCGATCCGCATACGAGCAAGCGGCGTGCGCAGGTCATGGGAGATGCCGGCAAGCAGAGTCGTGCGGTTGGCGAGCAGTGCCGAGACCTCCCGCGCCATCGTGTTAAAGCTGCGCGCCAGGCTGACCAACTCCTGGGGGCCCTCTTCCGGAAGCGGCTGAAAGTGTTCGCTGCCACGGAAACTGCCCGCTCGCTCCGCAGCGGCGGACAACGGCCGGGCGATCCGGCGCACGATGAACAATGAAGTCAGAAACACGATCGCTGCGCCAAGAGCCGAGATGAAAATGCCACCGTACAGCGGCTGGATGCTCTGGCGGCTTGGTGAGAAACCGATCTGCATGAGGTAGCCGCCCATCGGTACGTTCGCCCAAACCAGATCGTCGCTCTCCATTAGGACAACAGGCTGGCCGAGACGCTTGGTAAGTTGGCTGCCGATCAGCTCCAGGTACGGCGCGTCGGTTGTCGCCTGGGGTAGTTCCCTGGCCTGCTCAGAGATAATGAGATCATGGCTTTCCGCCAGTTCGAGCTCGAACAGTGGCCGCGCCTGTGGTGGCAGCTCCACCCAGGTCTGCGCCGACAAAACCAGCAAAGCGGCCTCATCATCGGCAGCACGCTCCGTTATAGGCTCAATGACAAATCGATTTAGCGCAAACGTCGCCGTTCCGACAATGGCGAGCGCAGACAGCGCGAGAGTCGCGGTAGTACGAAACAGCAGTGAGGACGTTGCCACGGCTCAGAGGCCGAGCGGTCGGGCGGGAACGTCGGCTGATTCAGCCATCCGCTTCAGGGCAAAACATGTAACCCTTGCCCCAGACAGTGCGAATGAAACGCGGCTTGGAAGGATCTGACTCTATCTTTCCACGCAGACGAGTCACCCGCACGTCGATACTACGATCAAACGGCGAGCGTTCGGCGCCCGTCAGCAAATCCAGTATTCGATCCCGATCCAGCACGCGATTAGGGAACCGAACAAGTATGGCAAGAAGATCAAACTCTCCAGACGTTAGCGAGATCTCGACGTCACTGCGCAGCAGTCGATGTGACGTGACATCGAGGACAAAGTCGCCAAACGGATAGCGCTCGATGCTACTCGCCTCCGCCGATGCATCGCTCGACTCGACGGACTTGGCCGAGCGGCGAAGCACGGCCCGCACCCGCGCTAACAGTTCCCGTGGGTTGAATGGCTTACCGAGATAATCATCAGCACCGACCTCCAGGCCGACGATTTTGTCGACGTCCTCACCCTGTGCTGAAATCATGATAATGGGTATCTCACTGGAGCTCTTCAGACGCTTGGCGATGTCCAGCCCATTCTCATCTGGAAGCATGAGGTCGAGGATCACAAGGTCGGGTGTTCGTTCTGCCAGCTTGCGATCCATCTCCGATCCGTCCTGGGCTGTGGAGACATCAAAGCCCTGACGCACAAGGTAGGCCTCGATCAGCTCACGCAGCTCTGGATCATCATCAACAACCAGCAGATAGCCGCTGTCGCTAACGGCGTTGTCAGTCATGGCGAAGTGTCACCCGGAGGATCCCTATGGCTGATCGTGCTTGACGGTCTGCGCGGGGCTACGCCGATCGCCGTTGCCCTGCAGCTCTCCATCCGGACCGTCCGGACGACGATTCTCGAAGCCAGTGCCGAAGCCGGGACCATCTACCGGCTGCTGCGCCTTACGCACCTGAACGACAGACGTCTCTATGCGCACGAGAGAGCCATCGGGCTGACGCACAACGCGACCAAATCGACGAGTGGTCGTTATCTTCACAGACGGCCGCTGACCGTCCTGTGCTGCCGGGCGATTTGGTGCCTGTCGCGCCATACGCGACTTGACCTCGGTAAGCAGGGCTCGCCGCTCCGCAGCAGACAGGCTCGACCAATCGGCGGCCATAGTCGTCAGCTGCTCATCTGTGCTGTGCGAGTAGGAAACCCTCGCATCAGACAACGCCGCGTCGCTTCCGTTAGCCGCGCTACTTACCTCTACCGAGCGTTGGCCCTGCGGTTCACCGGGCGCGGACCGCGAATCCTCCGCTGCTGCGTTAACCGCCTGAGCGTCAAGAACAAGGCGAGTTTCAACCGGGAGAAGCGGCGCAGCCGACGCGCAGGTTCCGGCGGCCAGGCTAGCTGCCGCCAGTATCGGACCTATTATCGGAAATATCAGCCGAACGCACCCAACACTCGCGACAGCGTTTGAACCGCTGTGAGCAGAGTTGTGTGATCTGGCTGGTAGGAAATTGAAAATCGCAGCTAGCCTCGAAAATCGAACGCCCAATGTTAGCAACTATCGCTTGCGACTGAAGCGGGAGTTGTTACAGGTTGTTACGCGGCACAGCGCTTACAGAGAGGAGGGATCGCTCCGCGCGGCGTCGGAAAGACGGCGGCGCGCAGAGCAGATCGTTGCGGTGTTAGCCGACTAGACTGCTTCGAACAGCCCTGCAGCACCCATGCCACCGCCGATGCACATGGTCACAACACCGTACTTTTGCTTGCGACGACGCAGCTCGCGCAGAACAGCTCCAGTCATGCGCGATCCAGTCATGCCGAACGGATGGCCGATGCTGATGCTGCCGCCGTTGACGTTGTACTTGGCGTTATCGATGCCGAGCGCGTCGCGGGAGTACAGACATTGAGAAGCGAACGCCTCGTTCAATTCCCACAGATCGATGTCGTCGATCTTCATACCAGCGTTATCCAGCAGACGCGGAATAGCGAAAACCGGGCCGATACCCATCTCGTCCGGCGCACATGCCGCGACGGTGAAGCCGCGGTAGATGCCAATTGGCTCGAGCCCAAGCGCTGCCGCTCGTTCAGCGCTCATCAACAGCGTCATGGACGCGCCATCAGATAGCTGCGAAGCGTTACCGGCGGTAACTGAACCGTCTTCTTCGAATGCGGGTGGCAGACCAGCAAGCGCTTCGAGCGTGGTTTGCGGACGATTGCACTCATCCTTGTCGACGACCACGTCGACGTGGCTCTCTTTACCAGTTTCCTTATCCACCTTCAGCATCGTTGCCTTCATGGGCACGATTTCGTCAGCGATATAGCCAGCCTCAACAGCCGCGGCGTAGCGCTGCTGGCTCTGGAGTGAATACTCGTCTTGAGCCTCGCGCGTCACCTGATAGCGACGGGCAACGACTTCAGCCGTGTTGCCCATAGCCATGAAAATATCCGGCGTTTCTTCGAGCAGGCGAGGATTCAGCTCAGCCTTCGCAGGCTTCTGACGATTACGCATGGAGATGGAATCAACACCACCAGCCATCGCAACTTCCGTTTGGCCGGAGGCGATCTGCGTGGCGGCAATCGCGATGGATTGCAGACCTGAAGAGCAGAATCGGTTGATCGTCAGGCCAGAGGTGGTGTTCAGATCCAGATGCTTTGACAGAGCTACGGCGAGACGCGCAATGTTGCCGTCCTGTTCGCCCACATGGCTGGCGGCGCCAACCACGACGTCTTCGATTTCACCAGCGCCAACGTTCGGATTGCGCTCGAGCAGAGCGTCGATGCAATGCGCAAGCATGTCATCGGACCGGGTTAGGTTGAAACTGCCCCGAAAGGACTTTGCCAGACCGGTTCTGACGTTATCGACAATGACCACATCGCGCATAGTTAGCTCCCGCGTACCAGAAAAATTGGCCGCCCATAGTAACAGATTACAGCGCATTCAAGGCGACTCTCGTTCAAGCCGATAACAGCGTCCCAGGCCACGCTCGCCCGTAGCTGCTTGCCAAAGCCAACCCACCTGAACAGGCGGCTTTTCGAATGAGGAGATCAAGTGCCGCCTATAAACGCTGGCCAACAAAGGAGCCCTGAGCCTGCTGTTTCCGGCGCAGTAACGAAAAACGGGCCCGAAGGCCCGTTTCACTCAGGTCAGGCCTCAAACATGCAATGCCTGAGACCACCCTGGCTGACGATGCTGCTCCGTCTGCGAGGACGAGGAGCAGCACAGAAGACTGGGTTTAGTCGCCGAGCAGGCCAGAGGCCGCATCGTCGAGCTTGTCAGCAGCAGCGTCTTTAGCGCTGTCGACCATTCCAGAAGCCTTATCCTTCGCGCCGTCGACCATGTCGCCAGCAGCATCTTTCGCGCCGTCAACCATGTCGCCAGCTGCGTCTTTGGCGCCTTCTACCGCATCACCAGCCGCATCGGCCATGTCGCCAGCGGCATCTTTCGCGCTGTCCCAGGCTCCACCGGCTGCGTCGCCAGCAGAGTCAGCCATGTCGCCAGCAGCATCGACTGCGTCGCCAGCCGCGTCTTTAACCGCGTCCAGGGCACCGCCGCCAGTTTCGCTGTCGCTGCACGCCGTAATGCCGAGTACCAGCATCAGTGCGGCGAAAATCTTGAGCAAGTTCATGTGAGTCTCCTTCCTTCGCTCATGTATCCCGTCGCCGGGGGCGAAATGTCATCGTTTTCAATCAGATCAATGTTGGCGGCAGAACTCGCGAGCAGCTGCCACCGGGTTGGCGTTGATGTCAGGGGCCGCAAGTTGCAACGCCCGATTATCCCCACCGTGCGGCGCGAGGATACCCGAAAACACAAATGTCCAACAACGCGGCAATAGCACCACACCTAGCCCTGGCTTAGAGTTTGGTAAAACAGGCGTAAAAGGCCCTTTATGACTACCCTCACGACCTTGATCGACAACCTGCACTTTCCCGAGGGCCCGCGCTGGCACGGTGGCGAGCTGTACTTTTCGGATATGCATGGGCGACGCGTCGTCGCCTGCAAACCCGACGGTAGCTCTCGAACGGTCGTTCTGACGTCCGACGACCCGTCTGGCCTGGGCTGGCTGCCGAGCGGCGAGCTGCTGATCGTCGCCATGACAAGCCGGTCGGTACTCAAATTCGACGGCAACTCACTGAGGCCGCACGCAGACCTCAGCCACCTCGCCAGCGGCATCTGCAATGACATGGTGGTCGATGATCTGGGCCGGGCCTACGTAGGGAACTTCGGTTTCGATCTGCACGCAGGCGCTGATCCGTCGCCGGCAGAGCTGATCTGCATCGAACCCGATGGCGGCAACGCACGTGTGGTTGCCGACGAGCTCAAGTTCCCCAATGGCTGCGTGATCACGCCAGACGGTGGCACCCTTATCGTCGCGGAGACGTTTGGCCGCCGACTGACCGCCTTTGATCGGGCTGCCGACGGCGACCTGAGCAATCGGCGCGTGTGGGCTGACATGCCTGAAGGCGCTGTTCCGGACGGCATTTGCCTCGACAGTTCGAACGGCATCTGGGTTGCCTCACCCAGCAGCAACGAGGTTTTCCGAGTGCTGGAGGGGGGTGAGGTCACACATCAAAACGCTACGGGGCGCGGTGCGTTCGCCTGCATGCTGGGCGGTAGTACATTGTATGTGCTCACCGCCGAGGGTTCCGCACCCGAATTCTGCCGCGACAATCCGACAGCACGAGTGGAAACACTGCCCGCCCCCTTTCCTGGTGCGGGTTATCCGTAGAGCTTTACGTCACGCTACTGTTATACTTTTCTGCCATCCGGGGAAGCCCGAAAACCGAACGGCCCGCAGATGCGCAAGAGCTATTCTCGCCTGAAAACCTTCAACTGGATCAACCTACAAATTCGCGGCCAAATTCGCGAGCGAAAGTTCCCGTCAATGCAGTTATTCCAAAGACAGCCCAGTCACTTTGTGACGGGCATTGCGCTGCTTGTCCTGTCGCTGACAGCACCCGCCGTCAGCGCCGATTATTTTGTCGTTGTCGGTAGTTTCCTCGACTCGGAAACGGCGGTTGAAGAGTTACACCGGCGCGGCGATCGCAGCGGCAACACGTTGCGTATCGCGGTGACAGACGTCGGCGAGCAGACTTACCATCGCCTTATCAGCGGTCCGTTTGTTAACCCGCGAACCGCACTGTCCGAACAGATGAACTGGCAGTCGGTCGGTGTCACCGACGCCTGGATCGTTCAACTACGCGGCGTGCCCGAGCGTCGCCGGCCAGATTTGAACCGCGGCCTGGACATCGCGCAGCAGTAAGCGCGTTGCGACCAGCACTCTGGACTAAAAAGCCCACTCAAAACTCGGCTGCAATCGAGGCGTCCGCTCGCTCTTGATATAATCCAAGCTGCACGCTTCATGGGGCGAAGCCGCCGCTCATCAGTAGAGCGGCCGGTCCGCGCAGACAGCAGGAACGCTAAACAAACATACTCTCACCAACGCGCTTGGAGGCGAATTCGAGCACCATGTACATCTACGACTCCTACGAATCTCCCTGGCAGGATGAAGAACTCGGCATGCTGCGTGACGCGTGCAGCAAATTTTTCGCCAGTGAGTGTGTGCCGCACATGGAGCGATGGCGGGACCAGGGCGAGGTAGATCGCGAGCTTTGGCGCACCGCCGGAGCGGCCGGGCTGCTGCTCGCTGAGATACCTTCTGAATACGGCGGCGGTGGCGGCAGCTACTTGCATGAGACCGTTATCCTGGAGGAAATGCACGCCGCCGGCATTTCGGGATGGGGGATACAGGTACACAGCCAGATCGTCGCCCCTTACCTTCTGCACTACGGCAGTGAAGAACAGAAACAGCGTTGGTTGCCCAAAATGGCGGCGGGTGAGCTGGTCGGCGCAATCGCGATGACCGAGCCCAATACCGGATCCGACCTGCAAGCCGTGGCGACAACCGCCGTGCGTGATGGCGACGACTACGTCATCAACGGCTCGAAAACCTACATCACGAACGGTCAGCACGCAGACTTGGTCATTGTCGTTGCCAAGACTGGCCCGGGTACCGGCGCCAAAGGCCTGTCTCTGATCGTCCTCGAAACCGAGGGTAATCCCGGTTTCCAGCGGGGTCGCAATCTGAAGAAGATGGGTATGCCCGCTGCGGACACCTCGGAGCTGTTCTTCGAGGACTGTCGAGTGCCGGTTGCCAACCGCCTCGGCGAAGAAGGCAAAGGCTTTATCCAGCTCATGTCGCAACTGCCCCAGGAACGACTCAACATTGCCCAGGCGGCAGTCGTCATGGCTGAACGGGCCATCGCACATACTCTTGAATACGTGAAGGAGCGTAAAGCGTTCGGCCAGCGCGTGCTGGATTTCCAGAACACCAAATTCGGCATGGCGGAACTCGTCACCGAAGCTCGCATCGGGCGCACGTTCGTGGACCGCTGCCTGACGGATCACATCGACGGCAAGCTGGATTCAGCGACGGCATCGATGGCGAAATACTGGTGCACCGACATGCAGTGCCGTGTAGTGGATGAGTGCCTTCAGTTTCATGGCGGCGCCGGCTACATGGACGAGTACGAGATATCCCGCATGTACACCGACGCACGAGTCCAGAAGATCTACGGCGGTACTAACGAGATCATGAAAGAACTGATCAGCCGGACGCTTGGGTAGCGATGCCGAGCTAGAAAACAGGCACCCCGCCCAATGGCATTCTAAAACGGGAAGACCTGCCGGGTCGTCGCGACGGCAAATACGTACCCCACACTCAGAAACGCGCCGACCGCACCCAGCCAGCGCGTGACGCCCCGCCCACGCATCGCCAGCACGCCGAAGCCTATGTAGGCCACCAGACCCACCAGCTTCGCACCCAGCCACCCTGACACCGGGGAGATGCCCAATCGCAACGCCATGACGACACCGATGGCGAGCAGCGCGGTATCGATGACATGGGGCGCCACCCGCACCAGCTTGGCCTGCGCCAGCCGATGTTCGGCGACGGACAACAACAGTCTGACACCGAAACCAGCAACGGTCAGGTAGGCAAGAAACATGTGACTGTAACGAAGCATCGATCAAACTCTCTGTGAAAATTGGGCGGTGTCTAACGGGATCGCAAAGACAGGCACGTCAGATCCGCAGAACACCATTATACTGACGCTATGGACGGACCAACCTCACACAGTTACTTCTCCCAGCGACTCAAGTTGCACTACGTCGACTGGGGCAATTCAGACGCCGAGCCGCTGCTCATGATCCACGGCGGCAGAGACCACTGCCGCAACTGGGACTGGGTGGCGAGCGAGCTGAAAAACGACTACCACATCATCGCGCCGGACCTGCGCGGCCACGGCGATTCCCAATGGGTGGTCGGCGCGGGCTACTACCAGGTGGACTACGCGTACGACATCGCCCAATTGGTCGATCAGAAAAACATGAAGCCCCTGCGTATCGTCGCGCACTCTATGGGCGGCGCGATCGCGCTGCTCTATAGCGGTCTGTTCCCGAAGAACGTCGAGCGGCTCGTCGTGATCGAGGGCATGGGGCCACCACCGAAAATGCTCGAGCAGATGCAGAAAATGACGACGGGCGAGCGCGTGCTCGACTGGATGAAGAACCTGCGCGGCATCGCCGGACGCCTGCCGAAACGCTACGAGACCCTGGAAGACGCGTTCCAGCGGATGCAGAGCGAGAACCCTCACCTGTCCTCCGACCAGGCGCGGCACCTCACCATCCATGGCAGCAGCCAGAACGAGGACGGCACGTATAGCTGGAAGTTCGACAACTACATTCGCGCGTTCTCACCGATCGGCTTACCGCACTCCGAACAATACAAGCTTTGGGGCGAAATCAACTGCCCAACGATGTTGATCCGGGGTACAGAATCCTGGGCTTCTGATCCGGAAAAAGATGGCCGAATCGAGCACTTCACCAAGACAAAACCGACCGTCGTGAATATCGACAATGCCGGCCACTGGGTGCACCACGACCAGCTCGACACGTTCGTCGGGCTGGTCACCGACTTCCTAAAATAACGGCACGCGCGTAGCCCATGAGCGATCGAGCGACCCGCCTGCACGCCAGCGCTGATATCGGCGTGTTCTACGTGACGGGCGGTGGCGTCTCATTTCTGGACGAGATGCTCGGTACCGCCGGCGCTTCCAGGTCCGTTCTCGAAGCCCGCGTGCCATACGCGGCCAGTGCTTTGTCAGACCTCTGCGGCGGCGAGCCTGCTCAGGCGTGTTCAGCAGACACAGCGCGAGCCATGGCCATGGCGGCCTTCGAGCGCGCCAGATCTCTCGCGCCCGATCAGCCGCGAACCTTCGGCTTCGGTTGTACGGCGAGCCTTGCGACCGACCGCCCTAAACGGGGCGCGCATCGCGCTTATGTAGCCATCCAGACCCAGGACCATACCCATAGCGCCAAGATCGAATTCACCAAGGGCGCGAATGACCGTGCCGGCGAAGAATCGATTCTGCGAAACTTCTGCTGGCAGCAGCTCGCCATCGCACTGGCCGTCGATCTAGGCGAACATCTCTACGAATCCGTGCCAGGCCAATCTGCCCACGATGCGTTCAGCGCGCACGCCGAAGACGGCTGGCGCGAGCTCATTCTCGGCGCGACGGATGCTTACGCACAGCTGCCCGGCGCCCTGAGCGAACCGCATCTCGGTGAGCTGCTTCTACCAGGCTCGTTCAACCCCCTGCATCAGGGACACCTCGACATGATGGCCCAGGCAGAGACGATGACCGGCTTGCCCGGCGCGTTCGAGCTGAGCGTGGAGAATGTCGACAAACCCCTACTCGACTACCACCAGATCCAGCAGCGGATCAGCCAGTTCAACCGGCCGGTCTGGCTAACCAGGCTGCCCACCTTTGTCGAGAAAGCCCGCCGCTTTCCAGGCACGACATTCATCGTGGGAATCGACACGATCGTGCGGGTTGCCGCGCCTCGCTACTACGAACTCATTGACAGCCGAGGCCGCCAACTCGGCGGCGCTGAACGCAATCGCGATGAGGCATTGGAGGAGCTGTCCGCTCTGGCCTGCCGATTCATCGTCTTCGGCCGCGAACACAACGACCGTTTCAGCACGCTGGACGATGTGGAACTGCCAGCCGTACTTAGAGCTCTGTGTGTAAAAGTTGATGAGGAGGCGTTTCGTCGCGACATCTCCTCAACGGAGCTGCGAGCACAGGAAACTTCGGACGTGAGCGACCTGCGGTAGCTTCAGCGTCGGAGCGGACAACTATCGATAAGCGATAGCGGCGGTTAAAGTTAGCGAGTGAATGCGAATTGCCTCCCAGGATGGAATCTTCGAATCACGCTGTGCTTCGCCGTTGCGACCCTGTGCCTTGCACTCACAGCAAGCGCAGCAGCAGCCATCGAATTCGATCAGAAAATAGACCTGCAAGCCCGGGCCGACGATCGCTCATCGCGCTCGCTCCGCTATCAATTCAGAGCACGCTACTACCCTTCGATCACCGTCTCTGAAGCGCTAAGTGCGCATGCGTTCGTCGCGACTGGCGATGAGTTTGGCTCAAGCCACAATACGTTCAACGATGACGCCGCCGATCGCCTCTATGTGCGCCGCCTGTACCTGCGACACGAGGCCGACTACGGGAAAACGGAAGTTGGCGTGATCCCCACCTACAAAGGCAAGGTCTCATCTTCGGGCCTGTCAAAGGACGGGTGGATTAAGGGGATACGCTACGTCCGAAACACGCGGCCTGGCGCGCGTTTTGAAGTAGTCGCCGGACAACTCGATTCAGTAGACCCTGCCGATGCACTCGACGCACCCACCCGCCTCAACTATCTCGAAGCCGAGTATTCGGCAGATCTCGATGAGCGAACCAGCTATGAGTTCAGCGTGGAGCGCATGACGGAAGCTAGCTTTGTTCGAACCGAGCTGCGGCGTCAGTTCGGCAACCGTTACACGGCTTTTGCAGAGCTGGTCTATCGGTTGGATGAGACGGCGCGGAAGTTCGTTCTCGGCGCAGAAACCGAGCTGCTGCTGTTCGGTGCAGAAGTCGAGCTGAGCGCGCTGTACGCCTACGTCAGCGATGAGTTCGGCCCGCGCGCCGACCTCACGGAGGACTTTCTTGGTACAGGCCACGCAATGACAGCCGAACTCGCGGGCAGCATTGGCGACTCGCGCTGGGATTGGTTCGCCCGCTTCGATGGCACCGAATCGCGCACGCGCTTCATCGCTGGCGTCAAATGGTCACTCTAGGTTCTCCGAAGGGAAATCTCGCTCTGTGTCCGACGAACGTCGCCCGTACTGTCGACAGATTCGGTTCGGCAACTGTGTCACAAGACCGATGGCACACCAGCGCAACGCCGGGAGTATCAGCACGCTCGGAGTGATCAGAGCGGGCGACCGACTCGCTGAATCCTCGGGCGTCAGAGCAGCCCCTGCGCCAATGGCTGCCCTTGGGATTTAATACAGAGACCGCTCATAGCTGGCATCAACGGCATGCTGATCAACGCCGTCGATCTCCATCTCGGCATGATCTCGAACCATCTCGTACAGCGTCGGTACGGGGCGCTGCGCTGGCCACAAGTCCGGCTGCCATAACCCTGCTCGAACAGGCGCTTTACCGCAGTGCACGAAGATCTCCTCGGCATTGATTCTGAGAACGGTCTTCGGCGCTCGCCCCCTGACCTTGAAGCGATCACATATCTCCGGGTCTTCCAGAATCTCAGCGCCGCCATTCACTCGCAGCGTCTCAGCAACCGTCGGAATCATGAACAACATAGCGACACCAGGATTGGCGATGATGTTCAACAGGCTATCCAGACGGTTATTGCCAGGCCTATCGGGAAGCAGCAGCGTCGTATCGGATTCGACATCGACAAACCCGGCCGGATCACCCTTTGGAGAGATATCAAGATGGCTACCATCAGAGGTCGCAAGAATCGCAAACGTCGATTGATCGATGAACGCGCGGCAATGCTGATCAAAGCTTGCGATGGATTTGCGCGCCGCCCTCGGCGAGACATCGCCGTATAACTGTCGCAATCGTTCTGCCTTCATTGCTCTGAACTCCTAAGTTTCTAACGCCGGCGCCTCACCGCGTCTCCTTCGTACAATGCCGATCGTGCCGGCAGCCGCCGTGACCCACCACAGATAAGGTGCGGGCGAACCCCAAAGCGCCGGGTCACCCAAGAGCGCCAGACTGACGCCAATCGTTCCGAGGCTAACGTTCATGCCAACGGCGACAAGCGCGCAGGGTAGCAACGCGACACTGCGCGCCGCATAGACAAAAAGTGCGCCCATACCCAGTGCTAGCACTGTGCCCGCGTGCCAGGAGAACACATGCAGCCAAACAACGTTCGACGGCAGTTCAGAGTCGTGCAGGGGCGGCAGTACCATCGGAGCTCCGACAAAAGCATGCGCACACGCTGCAAACAGGCAGAGTGCCGCCGCCAACCAGAAGAAGTTAGTACCACGCATTCACCTGCCTCGTTGTGTCACTAGTATCTATCCCTCACGGCGTGACTATTTGCGCTCGAGATCCTCTAGCCGTTTCGGCCAGTTGTCTTTCAACAGCCGGGACAGCGATCGATCGGCGAGTAGCCGGCCCTGAGTCTGACAATTCGCACAGTAGTTTGCTTCGTTGTCCGCATAGCGGATGCGCTGAATGGGCGCCGCGCACACGGGACAGGGCTCGTTGTATTTTCCGTGCGCAGCCATGGCTGCATGAAACGCGGTGACCTTGGCAGGGAACGCTGCCGCGTTTTCGCTGCGCAGCCGATCGATCCATTCACGCAGCACGCATTGTGTACAGTCAAACAAACCCAGCATTTCCTCATCCGACAGCAGCGACGCCCGCTTGAACGGCGATAGCCCAGCGGACAGCAGAATCTCATCGGAGTAGGCGTTACCGATGCCAGCCAGCACCTTCTGATCGGTGAGCGCTCGTTTCAGCGTGTGGTTCGACGTGCGCAAACGCTCCGAGAACTCCTCAAGGCTCACACACAATACGTCGGCGCCACCGGGATGCAGTTCCGACAGATCTTGCGCTCCCTCGATCAGGCGCAGCGACGCTCGCTTCTTCTTGCTGGCTTCCGTTAACAGCAGCGCGCCATTGTCGAAGCGGAAAAGAGCCTGAACGATACGGCTACCGGTCTTGCTCGCTTTGCCGCCGCTGCTGTCGCGCCACTGAAAGCGGCCGGAAACCATCAGGTGTACAACGGCGTGCAGATCGCCCTGAAACGACAGGCACACCTGCTTGGCGATCAGGGAAACGCCTGTTACGGGCACACCAATGAAGGCATCGATGGCAGGCTCGACGGTGCGCAGCAGAAACGGGCTGCAAAGTTCGAGTTCTCGCAGAGGCTGCCCGACAAGGCGATCCGCCAGGTGATCAACATAGACGGTAAGGTCGGGCAGTTCCGGCACAATCAGCCTATTTTTGCCGTCTCAGTGGGCGTGTTCGGCACAACGCTTTTCCAGCGGCCTCCGAGGAAACGCATGATCAGCATGGCGCCCTTCAGGATGTAATCGCCCACGAGCGCGGCGTATACCCAGATCACCGGCAACTCCATGTACGTAAAGATTGCCGCGCCGCCGCAACGCATCACGATGAGACCAGCGAACGTTGCGAGCAACGGGAAGCGAGTATCACCGGCGCCGCGCAGAGCACCACCAACGGCAAATTCCACGGCAAGAAGCGGCATCATGGCTGCCAGGACATAGGTGAATTGCACGGTATATCGAACCGTCAGCGGTTCATCGCCGACAAAAAACTCAGCTAGCGGCTGGGCGTACACGCCAACCAAGGCGCCGAGCGCACCCATCGAGACAACCGCCAGAGCGGTTGCACGCCAACCCGCACGACTCGCACCTTCCGGATCGTTAGCACCCAGATGTTGGCCAACCAGCGTTGCGCCAGCGATCGAGAAACCAAAGCCAACCGTGAAACAGATCATCAGCAGATTGACGCCAATGTTGTAGGCGGCAAACGCTTCGGTGCCGTAGAAGTTGCCAATGAGCATGAGGAACACAAAAAAGCCGAGCTGAAAGACGATCTGCTCTACGGCGGCGGGATAACCGATATCCAGCAGCCTGCGCAGCCGCTCGCGGCGCCACCAACCACTACCGATATGCTTCACCCGGAATTTCTGCTTCACCCAGAGGATCAACAAGAACAGGCCACCAATGGTGAAGGCGATGCCAGCGGCAATCGCGACGCCGGATACGCCCATTTCCGGAAATCCGTACTTGCCGAAGACGAACAAGTAAAGCAGCGGCAAGTTGAGAAGGTTCACCAGCACTGCCGTCCACAGCGGTGTCCAGGCATCTCCAGAGGCACGCAGCGCAGCGCCCAGAATGAAATTGACGGCAAACATCACGTTGAACAACGACAGATAGCGAATGTTTTCGGCCGCCATCCTCAACGTCTCCGGGTCGAGTCCGAAGACCCCCGCGATCGGATAGGCGAAAAACACGCCGACGATCGTGACGATTATCGAGAAGCCGCCGGCCAGCACAAGAGAGGCCATCGTGATGCGGCTCGCCTCCGCGTAATCCCCTGCACCCCAGGCCCGAGCCACAAGTGCAGTGGTACCCGCGCTGATCGCCATCAGTATGGCCTGCATAGCAAAAAACACGCGTTGGCCAGCACCCACGGCAGCCAGCGCCTGACCACCGAGCAGCCCGATAAATTTGGTCTGGACGACCCCGACTATCGTGTACGACAGGTTGCCCAGGATCGACGGAAATGCCAGCGAGAATATCGTCGGCGGCGGCGCTTGCGTGGAGTCAGCAAGCTCATCTGTCGCCAACTCGATATCGGCTGGGTCGGTCTGTTCGTCGGCTGGCAAGCTGCTAACATCTCCGCTGGTTAGGGGTCACTCTAGGAATATTGGATCTGCGCCATGAGCAGCATCAGCCACTTCAGCAGCTTTACCGATATCGGCGTTGTCATCGATGACTTTGTCGCGACCGTCGAAATTCAACGCCCGCCGCACAACTTCTTCGACTACTCACTGATCAGCCAGATCGCCAGCGCCTTCGACGAACTGGAAGCGACCGACGATTGCAGAGCCATTGTGCTCGCATCCACCGGCAAGAGCTTCTGCGCAGGCGCTAACTTTGGTAGTGGCCGTGATGACGAGTCAGCCAGCGACGAGTTTACCGAGGATGGCTTCCAGAACACTACCGGCAAACTCTATAGCGAGGCGACACGACTGTTTCGCTGCCGCAAGCCAATTGTAGGCGCAATTCAGGGCGCCGCTATCGGTGGCGGCCTTGGCCTGTCATTAGTGCCGGATTTTCGCGTGGCGGCACCGGAGGCCAGATTCTCCGCAAACTTCACCAAACTCGGACTGCATCCCGGCTTTGGCATTTCGATTACGCTGCCTCGCATTGTCGGCGAGCAGGCGGCGGCGCTGATGCTGCTGACCGGCCGTCGTATTAAGGCAGACGAAGCCGCGGGCATCGGGCTAGTGGACGTGCTCAGCAGCGCGGCAACGTTACGCGCAGACGCGATTAGCCTCGCGAGAGAAATTGCGAGCAACGCGCCACTGGCGACCGTCTCAGTTCGCAGCACGATGCGGCGTGGCCTGGCTGACGAGGTCGAACGAATGACCAGACACGAACTCGCAGAGCAACAATGGCTGCGTCGAACCTTTGATGCCGAAGAAGGCATCCGCAGCGTCGCCGAGCGACGTGCAGGAAAGTTCACTGGCACTTAAAGCCACCATTTTTACAACGCAATGAAAGGAACTCACCTATGGATACCGGGAAACTTGGCGTCTGGTACTTTTTCGACGGCATGTCCTCGGAGACCGCGGCAGAGACTGCAAAACAGATAGAGGCCCTCGGCTACGGCACGCTTTGGATTCCCGAGACCATCGGACGCAACCCATTCGTGACCGCAAGCTGGCTATTGGCGAACACCACCAGGCTCAATGTCGCTACCGGCATCGCGAACATTTACCACCGCGAGCCCGGCGTCACCCTCGCGGCGCAAAACTCGCTGGCCGAGCAGTCCAACAACCGCTTTCTGCTGGGTATCGGCGTCTCTCACAAGCCTATGGTGGAAGGCGTGCGCGGCCTGGATTACGGCCCGCCGGTCGCCACTATGCGCCGCTACCTGGACGCAATGGCTAACTCGCCCTACCAGGGTTTTCCCCCAAGCGAGACGCCCGAAACAGTCATCGCGGCACTCGGCCCGAAGATGCTGGAGCTAGCTGGAGAGAAAACCGCCGGCGCGCACCCCTACTTCAGCTCGCCTGACCACACCGCGATGGCACGGGAGATTCTCGGCGCAGGACCCAAACTGTGCGTGGAACAGAAGATCATTCTTGAGACCGATCCATCGAAGGCCAGGGATATCGCCCGCCCGAATGCGGGCATCTACCTGGGCCTGCCCAACTATCGCAACAACTGGCTGCGCATGGGTTTGACCGAAGCGGACCTGGACAACGGCGGTAGTGACAAGTTTATTGACTCAACCTTCGCCTGGGGCAACATCGACGCCATCAAAGCCCGGGTTCAGGCGCACTTCGACGCCGGTGCAAGCCATGTCTGCGTGCAACCGATCAATCCGAACGGCTCGTTTGGCGAGCTGCACATGGACGCGCTTGCTGAGCTGGCCGGCGCTTTCGCGCTGTAGCTGGAGCGCGCACCGAATGCCGGCAGGTTTGCCAGCCGGCCGATACCCACCTGAGGCAGGAGCCCGGCGATGACAAAATTCAGTGGCCATCGAGTACTAGTGACCGGTGCGGGCGGTGTTCTGGGCGCCGCCGTGGTCGGCTACTTCATTGAGCGCGGAGCCACCGTGGCGCAACTGGATGTCATCGCGATCGACAATGCTCACCTGAGTGTCGTTTGCGACCTGACCCACTCCGATCAAACGCAAACGGCAATCGACCAGATCGCCCTGGAGCTCGGCGGGATTGACGTTCTGGCGAACATTGCCGGAGGTTTTGCGATGGGCGATCCCGTGCACAAGACGGGCGATGACACCTGGGATTTCATGTTCAACATCAATCTCAGAACGATGCTCAACGCCGTGCGGGCAACGGTGCCCCACATGACCAGAGCCCAGCACGGCAAGATCATCAATGTCGGTGCGCGGGCGGGCCTGACGGGCGGCGCTCATATGGGCGCATACAGCGCCAGCAAGAGCGCGGTGATGCGCCTGACCGAGTCGATGGCGGGCGAACTGAAAGCAGACGGGATCAACGTGAACGCGGTGCTGCCGAGCATTATCGACACGCCGCGTAACCGCGAAGACATGCCAGACGCCGACCATAGCGCCTGGGTTAGTCCGAACGCACTGGCTGAGGTGATCGGATTTCTGGCGTCGCCAGCGGCCGATCCAGTGCACGGCGCCCTGTTACCCGTGGACGGGCTGAGCTAGCCGTTCACGCGAGATCGAATACTGAAGAGAACTGGCCGTAGCCACCGGCGTTAAACAACAGGGGTGGTGCGTCACGCACAACATCCAGGGCGCGTACATGGGCGACCGCGAACGTGTGATCGCCGACATCGTGTTCCACCTGCAGCTCACATTCGATGTGCAGTAGAACGCCGGCCAATCCGGGGGCGCCGTTCGCCAGCGGCTGCCAGTCAATACCGTCGAATTTGTCTCCCCCAGAGCTGGCGAAGCGATTGCACAGCTCTCGCTGGTCCGCCGCGAGCACATTGATTGCATAGTGGCGCGTGTCGCGAATCTTCGGCCAGCTGGTCGACGTGCGAGCCGGGCAGAGCCCTACAAGTGGCGGATCCAGGGACAGCGACACAAATGACTGGGCAACAAATCCACAGGGCCCTTCCGGCGACATAGCGGTGGCCACCACGATGCCCGTGCAGAACTTCCCCATCGCGTCGCGAAACGCCCGCGCGTCAATATCCGCCTTCTGTGCCATGTTGCTTCCTGAAACCCAATTCGCACCAGTTTACCGCAGCTCACATACTCAGCCCCACAGTGCCTGGAAGCCTGTGGTCAGCGCTCAAATCCAGTAAACTGCGGCCAGAGAAACCTGCATTGAGGACACGGCCACCATGAGCACAGACCTGGACACCTTCCGCGGCGAGATTCGCAGCTGGCTGGACGACAACTGCCCCGCATCCATGCGCACGCCAACCCCGGAAAACGAAGTCGTGTGGGGTGGCCGCCATGAGCCGTTCCACAACCCGGAATCCAAGACCTGGCTCGAGAACATGGCCAGCCGCGGATTCACCGCCCCTACCTGGCCGAAGGAGTACGGCGGTGGCGGTCTGAGCCCGGACGAAAACAAGGTTCTGCAGGAAGAGCTTAGACGTATCAAGGCCCGCCCAGCCCTCAACAGCTTCGGCCTGTGGATGCTCGGGCCAGCGCTGTTGGAATTCGCCAGCGAAGAGCAGAAACAGCAGTACATTCCCGACATCGTCAACGGCCGCATCCGCTGGTGCCAGGGTTACTCCGAGCCCGGCGCCGGGTCGGATCTGGCGGGGTTGCAAACCAAGGCCGAGGACAAGGGTGATCATTATCTCGTCAATGGCTCCAAGATCTGGACGTCCTATGCGGACGAGGCCGACTGGATTTTCTGCCTGGTGCGTACGGATTCGAACGCAGCCAAGCACGAAGGCATCAGCTTTCTCCTGTTCGACATGGAATCGAAGGGCATCAGCGTCTCTCCGATTCTGCTGATCAGCGGCTCGTCACCTTTCTGCCAAACGTTCTTCGACAACGTCGAGGTACCCAAGACACAACTGGTTGGGGAGCTGAACAAAGGCTGGACCATCGCCAAACGCCTGCTGCAACACGAGCGCCAGCATATCTCCGGCATCGGCGGCGCATCAGCACTCGGCGGCTCCGGCCGACAACTGGAAGACGTATTCAAGAAATACGTGGGCACCAACGGCGAGAAAATCAGCGATCCGGATATGCGCGGTGAAGTGCTCGAGCACAACATCGACGACAAAGCGTTCATGCTGACCCTCGCCCGCTCCGCCGAGGACGCGAAAGCCGGCAACTCGAATGCTCACCTCGCCTCGATGCTGAAGTACTACGGCAGCGAGCAGAACAAGCGCAAGTACGAGCTCTTCCTGCGTGCAATGGGTACCCAGGCGCTGGGCTGGGAGGGCGATGCGTTCTCCGCTTCAGAGCTCGCCACACCACGCCAGTGGCTACGCTCAAAGGCAAACTCTATTGAGGGTGGAACCACCGAGGTGCAGCTCAACGTTATCGCCAAGCGTGTGCTCGGTTTGCCCGACGCTGCCCACTCAGACTGATTCGCGCACGATAGAGCGCACTAATCCAGGGAATAACTCCGAGGAACGACTATGGAATTTTTGATTTTTCTCGCGATTCTCGCCGCCCTGGTTTTCTGGGGCGTCGCGATCTACAACAAGCTGGTGACGCTGAAGAATCGCGTCAGTAACGGTTTCGCGCAGATCGAGGTTCAACTCAAGCGTCGCTATGACCTGATCCCCAATCTGGTGGAGACCGCCAAGGCCTACATGGCACACGAGCGCGACACACTCGAAGCGGTCATCAACGCCAGAAACCAGGCGATGGCAGGTCTGGAGGCTGTCGGCAAAGATCCGACCAACGCTAAAGCTATCGCAGAACTCGGCAGCGCAGAGGGCGCACTGGGCAGCGCGCTCGGCCGGCTCAACATCGTCGTCGAGGCGTACCCGGAGCTGAAAGCGAACGAGAACATGATGCAGCTTTCGGAAGAGCTGACCAGCACCGAAAATCGCGTCGCTTTCGCGCGCCAGGCGTACAACGATCAGGCGACCGAGTACAACATCTACAAGCAGACCTTCCCGCCGGTTATCTTTGCCAACATGTTCGGCCACAGCAGCGATGCTGCCCTGCTCGAATACGAAGACCGGGAAGCCATGCAGGAAGCGCCGAAGGTATCGTTCTGACGGCATCCGGGCACACGAGTGAGCGAGCGCAAGCGCTGGCCAGCGATGCCTGACCTTCAGTCTCCGCCCAATCGCCGACAGTATTGGCGTGAGCTCGTGCGTGCGCCCTCACGCTCGAGCGGGCGCGCACATTGCTGCGTGACTCATTAGGCGATGGATTTCTTCAAAGCCCAGGACAACGCCCGGCGCAAGACCTGGCAGCTCGTCGGCTTGTTTGTCATCGCCGTCATCGCCCTGGCCGTTGCGGCCAATGTGGTGATCGGGGGCGCGCTCGGCTTCTTTCATCTGAACTCAGCCAGTCTCACCAACCAGACAAACTTTAACGCCTTCGCCAACTGGCCACTCGTCACAGCCGCGGTCGTCGGCATCGTAGCCATCGCGAGCGCGTTCAAATATCTACAGCTAAACGCCGGCGGCAAGGCCGTCGCCGAAGCGCTTGGCGGCCAGCCCCTCACCTATGCCACCGCCGATCGTTCGGGGCGCCGGCTACTCAATGTCGTCGAAGAAATGGCCATCGCGTCGGGACTGCCGGTTCCACCGGTCTACGTTCTGCCAGAAGCGAGCATCAACGCCTTCGCCGCCGGATTCAGTGCGGACGATGCCGTGGTAGGCATCACCCAGGGCACGGTCGATCATCTGAGCCGGGACGAGCTGCAAGGCGTCGTTGCGCACGAATTCAGCCACATCATCAATGCCGACACGCGCATCAACCTGCGGCTGATCGCGATCCTGCACGGCCTGTTGTGCCTGGGCATCGTCGGCTACCACCTGATGCGCGCCGGCGGCCATAGCGGCCGAAAAAATGGGATGCCGATCGTTCTGGTAGGGCTCGCCTTTGTCATCGTGGGATATACCGGCACATTCTTCGGCAACCTGATCAAGGCGGCGGTCAGTCGCCAGCGCGAGTATCTCGCGGATGCTTCGGCTGTGCAGTTCACCCGCGATCCGAATGGTATTTCGGGAGCGCTCAAGAAGATTGGTGCGCTTAGCTACGGCTCACGGCTGGATACGGACAAAGCGTCCGAAGCCAGTCATATGTTTTTCGGCCAGGCCATCAGCCTGTTCATGGGCGGGCTCCTGAACACACACCCACCCCTGGATCAGCGCATTCGTGCCATCGAGCCGGGCTGGGATGGCAAATTGCCAGAACTCAAACTTCCCCACGGCGCGTCCGTCACCAGTGTCGACATCACCGCTAGCGGCGCCACCTCAAGCTTCGCCGACGGCAATGTCCTGCAGATTGATGCCGACCGGGTCGTCGCGAGGACCGGTGAAATCGGCCAACAGTCCGTTGACGCTGCACGCCAGCAGATCCTGGCGACAGGCGCGATGCTGAACGAAGCTGCCCGCGAGCCGTTTTCGGCACGCGCATTGATTCTGGCCCTGCTCCTGGATAGAGACGCGAACATCCGCGCCAGACAGCTCGCCAGCCTGGAAACCGATCAGGGCGTCGCGAACCAGCTTCCAGGGATGTTCAACGCCCTCAAGACAACTGATGCAGAAGCACGCCTCGGCTTGCTGCAACGCTCGATGCCCGCGCTGCGTGCACTGACGTACCGTGAGTACCAGCGTTTTGCCGCAAACATCGCCCGGCTGATTCGAGCGGACGCGCAGATCGACCTTTTTGAGTGGTTGCTACACCGGCTACTCATGAGCGAGCTGAAGCCAAACTTCGAGCGCACGCGCCGCGTACGCGTGCGACATCAGGAAATCTCTCAGGTAGCGCGCTCTGCAGGCATTCTCATCAGCACCATCGCACAGCATGGCCATGCTGATGACGACGCGGCCGAAAGAGCTTTCCATGCAGGCCTTGAAGCCATTAACGCGCGCAGCGAGTACAAGCCCCGCCAACCGGATAACTTCGTGGCGCTCAACCAGGCGCTGATCGAGCTGCGCCAACTCGCGCCGCTGCGTAAACCCGCCCTGCTGAAGGCTTGTGTGGTCAGCGCTCAAACGGATGGTCACATCAACGGTACAGAAGCTGCGCTGCTGCGAGCGTTCGCGGCAACCCTGGACTGCCCGTTACCTGCCAACACGTTCGAAGGGCCCTGATGGCTGACGTTGAACCTCTAGCCGCACTGGATCTTGGCTCGAACAGTTTCCATCTGATCGTCGCCCAGCAGACCGGCGATCGCATCCAGGTCATCGACAAGATCAAGGAAATGGTTCGCCTCGCCGCCGGGCTGGGCAAGGACAATCGGATTGACGCAGACGCTGAGCAACGAGCCCTCGACTGCCTGTCGCGCTTTGGCGAGCGCCTTCGTGACATACCGCCAGACCGCGTACGTGTGGTGGGGACAAACACTCTGCGCAAGGCTGATAACAGTGCCGAGTTCATCGCGCGCGCCGAAGCAGCTCTCGGCCACGAGATCGAAATCATCTCAGGTCGTGAAGAGGCGAGGCTCGTCTACCTCGGGGCAGCGCACTCGTTGGAAGATCGGCACGATCGTAGGCTCGTCGTGGACATCGGCGGCGGCAGCACGGAAGTGGTGCTCGGCAGCCAGTTCAAGGCAACCGAACTTGAGAGCCTGTACTTCGGGTGCGTCGGGCTGACAGAGCAGTACTTCGCATCAGGCACTATCGACGAGGCATCTTTTGCGAACGCTGTGGCCGCCGCCAGGCAGGAGCTGGAACCGGTCACCACGCGTTACACCCAGGCCGGCTGGGACAGTACCATCGGCACCTCCGGAACGATCAACGCGGCGCAAACGGCGATCACTCGGCTGACTGGCGACACATCCATCACGCTGACCGGCTTGAAGGTACTGAAGCTGAAGCTCATCGAGATGGCGACCATCGATCGGTTGGATCTACCGGGTGTGGCCAAAGAACGGGCCGCGTCATTTCCCGGCGGTCTTGCCGCGCTTATCGGCGTCTTCGAGGCACTGGAGCTGACCAGCATGACCGCATGCCAGGGCGCGCTCCGAGAAGGCCTGCTCTTTGATCTGCTCGGCCGCCGGCTGCATATGGACGTGCGCGAGCAAACGGTGCGTGATCTGCAGGGGCGCTATCACATCGATACAGAGCACGCCGAGCGGGTCAGTGAAACTGCGCTGTCGCTGCTGTCGCAGGTCGCGGTGAAGCTGGGTCTGACGCGCGCCGAAGATCGAACCCTCCTGGCCTGGGCCGCCAAACTGCACGAGATTGGCCTCGATATCGCCCACGCTCAGTATCACAAACACGGCGCATACCTGCTGCAGCACATGGACATGGCAGGTTTTTCCCAGGCGGACCAGCGACACCTGGCCTTCCTCGTTCGGACGCACCGGCGCAAATTCCCGAAGGACGAAGTTGACACGCTGGATGAGGAAGAGCGCCGATCAATGACTCAGTTGGCGCTGCTGCTTAGGCTATCGGTACTGCTGCACAGAAACCGTAGTGCTAGTCGATTGCCCCATATCCAGCTCGAAGTGAAAGACAGCACTCTGCAGGTTGACCTGCCCGACGGCTGGGTCGAAAGCCATCCGCTAACCGCGCGAGACCTGGACCTTGAGGCGCAACTGACGTCGCCGGTACGCGAGTTGGCCTTACCTGCACCCGACAAGCCGCGGGCAAAAGCCGGCTAAGTGCTGGGCGCGCTCCGAGCTGCCAAGGCTTGATCAGAAGCCGCCGGCTTACAATGCTTCCCCGAGCTTCTCGAGCAGCGACTCCTGGGCGCTAAAGCGCGCCGCACTGCCCACCACAGGCGCACTGTACGTCCCGTCAGACTGAAGTTCCCAGGCCTGGGCATTGTCGTTTAGATAGGTATCAAAGGACTCGTGGACAACGCGGTCGCGAATCTCCGAGTCGAGCAACGGAAAGCAGGTCTCGATGCGATTGAAGAAATTGCGGCCCATCCAGTCGGCGCTGGACAGATACACCTTTGGGTCGTCACCATTTTGGAAGTAGAAAACACGCGTGTGTTCGAGAAAGCGCCCGATGATCGAGCGCACCCGAATGTTCTCCGACACGCCCGGGATACCGGGTCGAACGGAACAGACGCCGCGAACGATCAGGTCAATCTGCACTCCCGCCTGGGACGCGCGATACAACTCCGCAATGACCCGGGGCTCAATCAGTGAATTCATTTTGGCCATCACCCGCGCCGGTTTGCCTTCTCGCGCCGCGTCAGCCTCCGCCTGAATGAGTGTCAGCATGGCATCGTGCAGCGTGAACGGCGACTGCAAAAGATGCTTCATCGCGCCCGCGCGCCCCATGGCCGTGAGCTGGGAAAATTGCTGCTGAACGTCATCAGCAATCTCAGGGTTGGCCGTGAACAAGCCATAGTCTGTGTACAGCCGCGCCGTTCGCGCGTGGTAGTTACCCGTGCTCATGTGCACGTAGCGGCGAAGATCGTTGCCTTCCCGACGTATGACCATGGACAGTTTGGAGTGAGTCTTCTTGCCGACAACCCCGTACACCACCTGAGCGCCAGCCGCCTGCAGCGTGTTCGCAAGCTCTATGTTGGCCTCCTCGTCAAAGCGCGCGCGCAGCTCGATAACGACCAGCACATCCTTGCCGTTCACCGCTGCGTTCAGCAGCGCCTTCACAACCGCGGACTCGCTGCCCGTGCGATACAGCGTCTGACGAATCGACAGCACATCCGGGTCACTCGCGGCCTGACGCAGATAGTCAACAACCGGCGCGAAGCTCTGAAACGGATGGTGCAGCAGTAAATCGGCCTTGCTGATCACCTCGAACATCGTGGCGCCAGACGTGAGCTCGGCGGGCAGCCCGGGCGTGAACCCTGGATACTTGAGATCAGGCCGATCAACCAGGTCCGGCACGGCGGACAAGCGCATCAGGTTGACGGGCCCGTTGCAGCGATAGACGTCGTCATCCGTCAGGCCGAACTGATTGGTCAGGAAATACTCAAGCTCATCCGGACAATCATCCGCCAACTCGAGCCTCACCTCATCGCCGTAGCGGCGCCCGGGCAGCTCACCCTCGAGCGCGCGCAACAGATCGTCGACCTCTTCCTCGTCAACAAAGAGGTCGCTGTTTCGAGTCACCCGAAACTGGTAACAGCCAGTCACTGTCATGCCCGGGAATAGCTCACCCACGTGGGCGTGGATGATCGATGACAGAAAGACAAACTCGTGCGGGCTCTGGGAGATACGGCGAGGTAGTTGAATAACCCGAGGTAGTGCTCGCGGCGCCTGCAAAACCGCCTTACCGCTGTTTCGACCAAACGCGTCTTTGCCCTCGAGCGTGACGATGAACGTGAGGCTCTTGTTGAGAATCTTGGGAAACGGATGCGCGGGGTCGAGCCCAACCGGCGTGGCGATCGGCGCAAGTTCCCGACGAAAATACTCTTTCATCCACTTCGCCTGCTTGGTGTTCCATTCAGAGCGGCGCAGAAAACGGATACCCTGGGCATCCAGTCGAGGAATGAGGTCTTTGTTTAGAACGCGATACTGCTCCTTCAGCAGTTTCTGCACGCGTTTGCCAATCGCACGCAACTGCTCGGCCGGAGACAAGTTGTCTGGTCCCCGCTGGGTAGAGCCAAACGCTTGCTGCTGTACCAACCCCGCTACGCGAATCTCGAAGAATTCGTCCAGCACCAGCGAGGAGATGCAGAGAAAGCGCAGCCGTTCCAGAAGCGGCACCGATTCGTCCTTGGCTTGTTCGAGGACGCGGGCGTCGAACTCAAGCTGGGACAACTCCCGATTGATAAAGTAGTCAGGTGTAAACGACGTTGCGTCGGACATGTTGGCTTCCGGGCAGAGCGCGCCGCGGCCAAAACCAGAGCGCGGAGAATGGATTGCGATTCAGTTTATCATGCGGCCCTTATGGCTTTAGGTAGGCAATTGCCGCAGCCAGATAGTGTGGCGCAAACGGCTGACGCCGCAGTGACGCGTGTCACCTGTACCCCCCCCAATCAAACCAACGCGGCGAACCCGACCCTTCATGAGCAAACCTGACAACCTCTATTCGCACAGAGACCGAAAGCTCGTCGATTTCGCATTCGACGAGACTGTTGTGTCCGTTTTCCCGGACATGATTCGACGCAGCGTGCCCGGCTACGAGCTGGTCATTCCCATGACCGGGCTACTCGCCGCCAACCATCTCCCCGACGATGGGCTGGCGTTCGACCTTGGCTGCTCGCTCGGCGCAACCACCCTGGCTATATTGCGCCAACTGGCCCGCCGCGAGGCGACCATTGTCGCGGTGGACAACTCAGCCGCGATGCTCGACAAGGCACGAACCCTTGTCCATGACGAGCGAGTCGATTGGCGCCTCGACGATATTCAGAATCTTGATTTCTCCGGCGCCGATGTGGTCGTCATGAACTACACGCTGCAGTTTGTACCGCTGGAGCAGCGGCAGGCACTCATCAACAACATCGCTGCGGGTATGCAACACAACGGCGTGCTGATTGTCTCGGAAAAGCTCCGCTTCTCCGATCCCGCCCTGGACGACTACTACCGCCTCGTCCACGAGCGCTTCAAGATAGCCAACGGCTACAGCGAAATGGAAGTGGCGGGCAAGCGCACTGCGCTTGAGAATGTGATGGTCCCCGAAACGGAGGAGGCGCATCGACAGCGCTTCGTCGAGGCAGGCTTCACCCAGGTCGAAACCTGGTATCGCTGCCTGAACTGGGCATCGTTCCTGGTCCGCGCACCGGCGCAGACCCGGTGACAACCTGCGAGCGATTCATCGAGCAGACTCTTGCCGCTCTCGAAGCAACCGTGCCGCGCTGGTCCAACAAATTTGAGCTTATTAGAAGCCGCCTGCACCTCGAACATCATGGCGATATGCCGCGCTGGCGGAGTGCGCTAGACAGCTTAGCTATGCCGCAATCAGCAGAGGCGGCGCTGACCGATGCAGTCGTGATACGGGCGAACACAGGCGATTCGAATGCGCTGCGCGAGGCGCTGCAGGCGTTGCATCCCTGGCGCAAAGGCCCCTTCCATATCGACGATCTGCACATCGATACGGAATGGCGTTCAGACTGGAAGTGGCGCCGCCTCGAGCCGCACCTGCCCGACCTGACCGGCTCCCGCGTACTCGATGTCGGTTGCGGCAACGGCTACTACGGCTGGCGACTACTCGGCCGGAGAGTTGCCCAGGTTATAGGTGTTGATCCGACTCTGCTCTTTGTCATGCAGCACGCGGCAATCAGTCATTTGATTGGCAGCGATACTGCCCAACGCAACCTTGTGCTCCCGCTGAGCCTGGAAGACGCGCCACCGGGCGCTGCCGAGTTTGACGTGGTTATGTCGATGGGCGTTCTCTATCACCGCCGCGATCAGCAGGAACATCTGGAATCACTGCGGGCGCACCTGAAACCCGGCGGTCTGCTTGTCCTTGAAACCCTGGTGACCCCGGACAACACCGATCTGATACCCGACGGCCGATATGCCCGTATGCGCAACGTCTGGTGCGTCAACGGCGTTGCGGGGCTTATCGAGCAGATCAATTCCCTGGGTTTCGAAGACGCTCAGTGCGCCGATATCAGCGTCACCACAAGCCAAGAGCAACGCAGCACGGACTGGATGCGCTTCGAATCGCTCGAGCAGTGCCTGGATACAAGCGATTCCTCGCTCACCATCGAAGGTCATCCAGCGCCCCGCCGAGCGATCATCCTGGCTCACAAGCTGGCAGAGAGCGCCGAAACCTCGTAACGTTCAAAGATGTTTGGACTCCTGCCTTTTCAATTCCGTTTCCGCGGCAAGATTCGTCGACTGCTGGATCTGTACGTGTGTTTCGTCGACAACGACGGCGCGGCGATGCACCCGTCCAAACTCGCCCGTATCACCGGCATCTCCCTGACTGAAACGAATCGTCGGCTGGCGATGACTCCGGAGTTATTTGTGAAGCTGCCGAAAAGACCCGACGGTTACACACGCTATAGACTGACGACCGTCGTCAGCTCGATGGACGAAGACGCGGTCGTAGCCTTGATCGAGCGTTCCGCCAGAAAAGAAACGTTCATGCTCTACGCCGTCATGACCATGCTGTTGATGCTCGGTCTCATCATGCTCATCGTGATGACGCCCGCCCTCTAAAGCCGGGTCAACGACCGCAGCAAACGTTCGACAGGCACGCTCGCATCACGCGATGCGCGAAACACCTATAACCAACATCAGGAAGGCAGCACTGTGCCGGAGCAACTTAACCAGGAACAACAGAACCTGGCCACGCGCGTTGAGCGTTTCGCCGACGAGGTGCTAGCCGCAGTCGATCCCACCGAGACAGGAGCACGTGCTCAGGTCATCGAAGCGTCGAAGGACGCTGGCCTGTTTGCCATGAGTCAGCCGCTGAGCCACGGCGGCACGGAGGCGAGCGTCCTGGATCTGGTGATCGCTCGCGATGCGCTCATGAGTCGAAATCCACCCCTCGCAAGCGCAGTCTTCGGCCCAGGACCCGGTGTGCTGTCCGGTTGCTCTGACGCGCTGGCCGAGGCCTACCTGGCACCGATGCTCGCGGGCGCCAAGCGAGGCGGCTTTGCCTTTACCGAACCCGATGACGCACCCCATCACACCCGAGCGGTACGCGACGGCGATGTCTATCGAGTAACCGGTGCCAAGTCCTATGTCACCGGGGGCGGCAACGCTGACTTTCTGAACACGCTGGTCGACATCGACGGCGAAGGCAAAGCCATGCTGGTCATCGACACGAAAACTGAAGGCGTCAGCATCAGTCGGCGCTTCGCATCCCTGGATGGCAGTCAGCACGCCGGATTTGTCTTCGCCAACGCACCGGTACCGATCAGCCACCGAATAGGCGACGCCGGAGCAGGGCTCCGACGAGCGATGGGACAGATCGGGGACACGCGACTCCTGATCGCGGCCGACTGTGTGGGCTTAGGCCGCTGGGTTGTCGCGCATTGCACCGAACACCTGCAAGCGCCTCATCGTAGCGGCAAGAGTCTCGGCGAGCGCGAAGGCGTACGCCTGCGCTACGGCGAGATGAGGGTCGACGTGTTCACCGCCAGAGCTGCGTTGTACCGCGCGGCGAGGCATGCCATGTCGGGCAGCAACGCCGTTAACGAGGTCAGCATCGCGAAGTACCAGGCCACCGAGATGATCGCGCGAGTTGCCGACAAGGCTATCCAGTTGGTTGGTGGCAACGCCCTCATTACGGAACACCCGCTCGCGCGTCTCTACCAGAGCGTTCGTAGCTGGCGCCTGGCCGAAGGCGCGAGCGATGTTCTGCTGCTGAACATCGCGCGCGGCGCGCTCGATCTAGACAAAGGCAGCCTTTAGAGGTGGCCGTCAGTACGACGGCGCAGATTACTCAGGCTGCGGCTTTCGCAGCGAGGTAGCGCTCCAGATCGTCCGCGCTGCCAATGAGATCGCCGTTGACGAAGATCTGCGGCGTCGTGGTCGCGCCGGTTAGCGCTTGCAGCGATCGGTTTGTCAGCGCGCCTGCCAACGTGACCTCCTCGAATTCCAGCCCAGCGCGCGCCAGCGCGTCCTTTGCCCTTACACAGTGCGGGCACCCATCGCGCGAGATGATGGTGATCGCATCCGGCAGAACCGCACTTGGGTTGATATGTGCGAGCATCGTTTCTGGATCGGATACTTCATAGGGATCACCCGGCACGTTTGGCTCGGCGAACAACGCCTCGATGACGCCATCCCGCACGAGCATCGAGTAACGCCACGAGCGCTTGCCAAAACCCAGCTCGCCCTTGTCTACAAGCAAGCCCATACCGTCAGCAAAATCGCCGTTGCCGTCCGGCAGAAACGTCAGGTTCCAGGCGACCTGGGAGCGCTGCCACTCATTCATTACAAAGGCGTCGTTCACCGACATGCAAACGATCTCATCAACACCATTGGCTTTGAACACGGGCGCCAACGCGTTGTAACCCGGCACCTGACTGCCGGAGCAGGTTGGCGTGAATGCGCCGGGAAGAGAAAAGACGACAACGGTGCGACCGGCAAACAGCTGATCAGTTGTGACGTCCTGCCAGCCGTTGGCCGAGCGGGTGCGAAAGGATACGGCAGGGATACGGTCGCCGATTTTTCTAGGGTTCATGATTCGTCCTCACTGTTGCTGCTGTTGAACTCAGTGAAGCTATTCTGGGACGAATCTGTGAATAGTTGAAATCGAACGTTTTAATGATTTCGATTGATGGAATCTATATTTTTGGCCAAGCATCTCACGCTCTGCCGCCATGTCGCTCGCGATTCTCAGCTTTAGCCGCTTTATCTTTCTTGATCAGCAATAGCAGCGCGCCCGCGCCGCCCATTTGCCGCGGAGCGCTGCTGTACGCTAATACCGGCGGGAATTCGGACAACCAGGCCGCCACATAGCTCTTCAGTTTCGCCGGCGTCGGGCTTTCGCGGCCGCGACCATGGTTAACCAGCACCGAGCGAAAGCCCTTCTCGGAAGCCTGCACGACAAAATCGAATACCGCCTCGCGCGCTTCCTTCACCGTCTTGCGGTGGAGGTCCAGCTCCGCTTCCACGTTATATCCGCCCCGACGAAGCTTGCTGAATACCTTCGGTTGCACGCCGTTCTTGTGATACTCGAGTACTTCGTCCGGGTTTCTCTGAGGTACTTCGCCCAGGGTAAACGGGTTTGGATCTTCACTGGGCAGGATCTCGTTCTCGGCCGCGATTCGGCGTCGCTGCTGAGCCAGAGTCGGGCCATCGACGGGCACATCGAGCACGACTCGCTTGCGCGCCTTCAGCGGTGCAACGTCTGCCATCGCATTCAGAAAGTCATCATCATCTGCGCCGGAGTCGCCGCTCATCTCGGCGTTGCCTCTGAAGTCGAGTGATCTGAAGGCAGCTCGATGGATGGATAACGCGCTGACCGCGTGTCAGGTATCGGCTGATTGCTCGCCGCATGATAGGTAAAGACCGGCGATAGCTTGACCGTATCGGACCGGTTCATACCCGCCGCATGAAATAGCCGGCAATGGAAAAACAACACATCACCGGGCGCAAGGCTCACCGCCTCGCTCTGCTCGATGAGCGCACGATTGTCGGGAAGTTCCGGGCGGAGGAACAGGTCCTTATCCAGCCGTCCACGCTCAAGATCGAGGGTGTGGGTTCCGGGAATGACGCGCAGAGAACCGTTGTGGCGATTCTCTTCACCTAACGCAAACCATACGGATATCAGATCCCGCCGATCGAACGACCAATAGCGAATATCCTGATGCCACAGGGTCGCGCTCGAGAATCCCGGATACTTCGTCATAACGCAGTTGTGATGACACTGGGACAGACAGACGCCGTCGTCGCTCTCGCCTTCTATGTGCATTAGCGCCGCCAGCGTGCGACCAATTTCAGGCGACGTTGCGAGCTGACGCAGGCACTCATCACGAGAATAGGCTTGCAGCAGACGCCGGGGCGTCTGGCCGCCCGGAGCGTCCCGGTGCGCGGGTGCACCGGGGTAACCGACGTCAGCTTCGAACTCCGCAGGACCTTGCAACGGATCGAGCGCTCCGGCGATAAAGCTAGAGACGGAATCGCGCAGTCCAGCCGGTATCAGACCGGGCACAATCACATAGCCCTGGCGAGCGAACTGGCTTCGCTGCCAGAGCAGCGCATCCGTCACGTTTGGATCGCGAGTCGCCATCGCTCGTTAACCATCAATCTGCTGGCGAACGGCCTTGCGGGTCTTGTCGCCATAGGGCGGACGCAACCCGGCAAGCTCAGCCACGTTGATCTTGCTTTGAGTAAACACTGCCTTGGCATGGGAGAACGTTCGGAAACCATCCAGACCATGGTAGGAACCCATACCCGACGGCCCGACGCCACCGAAAGGCAGATCATCCTGGCTCACGTGCATGACAACGTCGTTGACCGTGACGCCGCCGGACGTTGTGCGATCCAGAACGTTGCGCTGTTCATCGCTGTCGTTGCCGAAGTAGTAGAGCCCCAGTGGTCTCGGATGCGCATTGACGTAGTCGACTACCTCATCGAGAGACTTGTAGCTCTTGAGCGGCATCACCGGGCCGAAGATCTCTTCCTGCATCACCGCCAGCGAGTCATCGGGATCGACGATCAGGGTCGGAGGAATCTTGTGAGTCGGCTGCTGGCCAAAGTCCTCGCCAGCCGGGTTGAGTTCGACAACCTGCGCACCGGACGCCTTTGCCTCGTCAACGTAACGACGAATTCGATCGAAGTGGCGATCGTTGATAACGCTGGTGAAATCATCGTTGTCGAGCAGGGTCGGATACATCCGTGCCACCGAGCGCTGGGCCGCCGAGACAAAATCCTGCATGCGCTCTTCCGGCACAAACGTGTAGTCAGGCGCAAGACAGATCTGGCCGGCGTTCATCATCTTGCCGGTCATGATGGAATCGACCGCGCCATCAAGCATCGCCGTTCGCCCAACGACCACTGGCGATTTGCCGCCGAGTTCCAGGGTGACCGGCACCAGGTTTTCAGCCGCAGCACGCATCACATGTCTTGCCACCGACGTAGCGCCAGTAAAGAGCAGATGGTCAAACGGCAGCGCGGAGAATGCTGCGCCCACGTCCTGGCCGCCTGTTACCACAACCAGCTCCGCCGGATCGAAATGCTCGGCAACCGCCTGAGCCATCACCTCAGATGTCGCGGGGGTGAGTTCCGATGGCTTAATCATCGCTCGATTGCCAGCGGCAAAAATGCCGGCCAGAGGGCTGAACGTCAGGTTCACCGGGAAATTCCAGGGGCTGATCACGCCGACTACGCCGAGCGGCTGAAACTCAATACGCGCCTTGGCACCCAACAGGTTCAGGGGAAACGGCCCGACTTTTCGCTTCTCGGGCTTCATCCAGCGGCTGACATGCGCCTTGGCATGTTTAAGGGGACCAATGCTCGACGCGATATCCGTCAGACGAGACTGCTCGGCACTGCGATGGCCGAAGTCGTCGCTCATCGCCTCAACGAGACGATCTTCGTACTTCCGCAGCAACGCGATCGCGCGGTCGATTCGGTCGTGCCTGGTATCCAGCGACACCGCCCCTTCCGCCAGGTAGGACGCCCGTTGGGTGTCGAGCAACGCCCGCAGCGCATGGGCGTCCGGTTCGTGATTCGCATTGGTCGAATTAGTCGAGTGAGTCGCACTAGCTTGAGACATATCGCCTTCCTCTCTATCTATTCGCAGACCGTCTTCGATCTCTCATTATCCGTCGCTCACGGCGTGAGGCCAGATCAATCACGCAGCCTGAATACACTTCGTCAGACAGCGCCATCTATAAACTGGTGGTAAAACGGCTCGCCATTGATAGTCACCTTGAGCGCTGCCGTCTTGGGCCAGTAACGAGCCTCGATATAATGATGCTCTTCCCACTGCAGCTCGGCGTTAGTCCAAACGTAGTAGGGCTCTTCATCGGACGGCTCTCGACGCTTGCGACAAACGCCGTCCATCCAAAGCTCCAGCCCACCATCGTCGGTAACTCGCAGAGCAAATACCTTGCCTCGATGTTCGAATACTCTTTCACGCATTGAGCGATGGTAGATCAAACAGGTCTAGGGAGCCTCTGGTAATTCTTGTTTGCTCAGGCCGGTGGCGTTAGCGCCGGCAAGATATGAGGTATGCAAAAATTACCGGCTGGATTGGCTCGCTTCACAAATTCTGGGGCAGGCGCTACACAGTCAAGGATGGCTACGCAAACAACTCCATCTGAGCGCCATTTACTCGCAGCAGATCCGTACGCAACGCTGGCATCGCTTGAGCATCACCGGGTTGCGGCAATCCCGCGCGCCGACATGCGGCTGCGACTCGAGCCGCAATCAGATCAGCGAACGCTCCGGTGCCGCGCATTCGCACGCCCCAAGCGGACTCGTAGGCTTTGCCGCCGCGACTGGCGCGCACGATGTTCATGACCTTACCCGCACGATCGGGATAGTGCTCTGCCAGCCATTGCTCAAACAGCGGTGCCACTTCATGGGGCAGGCGAAGGAAAATGTGGCGAACGCAGCGCGCGCCGTGATCGGCGGAAGCGGCGACAATCGCTTCGATTTCCGAATCGTTGATCGCCGGAATGATGGGTGCCGCCATAACACCGCAGGGAATACCCGCCTCCGACAGCGCCGCCAAAGCTTTCAACCGCGCTGCACCGCTGGCCGTACGCGGCTCAAGTTTGGCCTTTAATCGGTTGTCGAGGGTCGTGACACTCAGATACACATGGAGGAGCTGTAGCTTCGCCAACTCAGTCAGAATGTCCAGATCCCGCAGGATCAAAGCGCTCTTGGTCACGATACTGACGGGCTGACGATGTTCGAGTAAACCCTCGAGCACGCGCCTCGTCACCTTCTGTTCCGCCTCGATCGGCTGATAGGGATCGGTATTCGTGCCCATGGCCAGAACCTCGCAGCGGCCGGTTTTGGCTTGCTTCGTCAGCTCCGCCGCCAGCAACACCTCGACATCCGTTTTGTAGAACAAGCGCGTTTCGAAATCGAGACCAGCCGACAGATCTAGATAGGTATGGGTGGGTCTGGCAAAGCAATAGATACAACCGTGTTCGCAGCCTTTGTAAGGGTTTATCGACTGATTGAAGGAAATATCCGGCGAGCGGTTAGTCGTGATCAGTTTGCGAGTGCGATCAGCGAGGACCTGGGTTTTGGGCGCAGGTTGGGAGGCCGGGCCAGCGTCAGTATCAGCGTCGAACGAATCTCCTTCCGAGGTTGCGCACCAGCCGTCATCCACCGCGACACTGTGGGTGCCGAGATACCGGCTGTCCGCGTTCGACAACGCTCCGCGGCCTTTAATGGGGGCCCTTCTCGAATCAGCGAATGAGTCTGGCTCGCCTGGCCCGGAATCAAGGCTATCCGCGAGTGATGTGTCAGGTGAGAAATCAGACATCGGCGTGCATCGGATGAACGGCTCCCGAATATACTGTATATTTATACAGTTTTCACGATTCGAGCGAGCTCAGCCTGCTACTCGCTCCGCCTGGGGCAGAACGAGCGTTTGAGACCTCGGCTAGGCAGCCGTAGACTGCGCCGGCAAGACCACTCGGAGCATGGCGCCATCAACCGTCGTAATACCTCGGGAACCGCCGGTCGTCCAACGACAGGCAAGACCTCTCTCAACCGCCACATCGCAGCGGCAAACATCCTCGCCGCGCTACTCATCAGTGCGTGCACACCGCTGGATCCGGACTCGGCGCGCCAGTTAGCTGCGATCGAAGGCAAACTGGATTCGGTGGTGTCGGCCATGGAGCAATCCAGCGCCGCGCAGCTCAGCACGGATAGCCAACTAGCCGAGCTGAACAACCTCCTCGCAGCCGAACAGGAATCGGAAAATGCGGCAGTTAACGAGTTGCGCCAGGACGTAAGCCAACTACCGAAGGCGCTGGCTCGGATCTGTGCACCCGCCAACGCGGCCCGTGCGCCGACGTGCCCACCTGCCGCAATGGTCGTGACCAGCGACGACAAGGTGCTCGTAGGAGAACTGGAGAGAGTGCGTCTGGACCCGCCTGGTGTGGACGTCGTGGCACGTATCGACACGGGCGCCGCGAGCAGCTCGCTGCACGCCATCGACATTGTTGGCTTCGAACGTGACGGCGACGATTGGGTTCGCTTCAGCATCGCCCACAACGACGAAGAGAAAGAGATCGAACGGCCAATCGTCCGGCAGGTGAGAGTCATTCAACAAGCGGACAAGGAAGGGCAGGTGCGCCCTGTCGTGCTGATGCGGGTGCGCATCGGCAATATCAATGACAGCTTCGAATTCACGCTGGCGGATCGATCGCACCTGAACCATCAGTTGATTCTCGGACGCAACTTCCTCACGGATTTAGCGGTTGTTGACGTTGCCCGGCAATTCGTTCAGCCTCGAATCGAAGCTCCGAAAGAGGGCTGACAGCCCCAAAACGCGGACTGTCCCGCCAGCTACGCAAGTAACTCGCGCGCGGCACATGTAACGCTCGCCGCGCGTTAGTGGACAACTGGCAGACAGGCTGCGCAGGGCAATACAAACGGCCGAGTCACTTTTCCCATGCGCCGACTTTTCCTTATGCTCCTCCCGCAGCTCGTGCAGCCGCCGACAGTACATGTGTTCAATAGGATCCCCGCTTCCCTCAGCTCCTTGAGCTCCTTGAGCTCCTTGAGCTCCTTGAGCTCCTTGAGCTCCTTGAGTACCTCAGCGTGAATCGATTCGGGCCATTTGCCGTAGTAGTCAGCATATTGATGATCGCAGGAATAGGCCTTGCGACCTATCGGGTGACCGAGTATCACGTCCCGCTGCTTCCGGGCGCTCAGCAATTGCTGTGGCAGGTTGAAGCGAGAATCGAATTTCGCGCAACCGGCGGACCAGCGATTGCGCGGCTGAACCTGCCACCCGAGCAGGACGGTTTCCGAATCGTTGGCGAAACCAGCGCATCCGCTGGTTACGGCTACGCCATTGAAGAGTTGGCAAACGGTCGGCGCGCCCGCTGGTCAACGCGCACCGCAACCGGCAACCAGATACTTTTCTTCAAACTCGATCTGGCGGCGGACAAAGCCTACTCCGTAGCCCAGGTCGAGCCGCCCCTACCGCAGCCACCGCCGCTGGAAGAGCCATACCAGACCGCAATTCGCCAGCTCATCAACGCCGCTGAACCACGCAGTGCTGACGGCTTCACACTAGCCCACGAGTTGAGCCGCAGCCTGGCCGCCGGAGACCAGAACGCGACGTTGTTGATGGACCAGTACTCACCCTCTGACGTCCTGGTCAACGCGCTCATCCAGGCCGACGTGCCGGCACGCACAGTGCAGGTACTGAGGCTCGAAGATGGCAGACGACGGCAGAGCGCCGTCGAGCAGGTTCAAGTTTGGGCGGACGGCTGGCATCTGTTCGACGCACTGACCGGCCCGGTCAGCAACACCGGCGACCTGTTTATCCTGCAAAGCGCGCTGCCGTCACTGCTCGAGGTTGAAGGCGGCGAAAATAGCCGCGTCAGTTTCTCGATCGTAGAAGAAACGCGCTCCTCGCTATCGGTGATGGAAAACGGAGGTGGCGAAGACTTCTTCCTCAGCCTCTACGATCTGCCGATCGCCGAACAGGGCATGTTCAAACTCATCATGCTGCTGCCGATCGGCGCGCTGGTGGTGGTGTTCATGCGCCTGTTGGTTGGCCTCAAGACATCGGGCACGTTCATGCCGGTGCTGATTGCCTTGGCGTTTCTGCAGACAGAACTCCTTCCAGGGCTAGTCAGCTTCCTGGTCGTGGTCGGCGTTGGCCTTGTGATTCGAGGCTACCTGTCCGCGCTCAACCTGCTACTGGTCGCGCGCATAGCGGCGCTCATCGTTGTAGTGATTGCCTTGATCTCAGCATTCAGCGTTATCAGCTACCGGATGGGGTTGATTGGCGGGCTGACCATCACGTTCTTCCCAATGATTATTCTGGCCTGGACCATCGAGCGAATGTCCATCATCTGGGAAGAAGAAGGGCCCAAGGAAGTCATGATTCAGGGCGGCGGTAGCCTGCTGGTCGCCGTACTCGCCTTCCTGGTGATGGATCTGAACATCGTGCGACACCTGGCGTTCAGCTTCCCGGAGCTGCATCTGGTGGTGCTGGCACTGATTCTGCTACTCGGTCGTTACACGGGGTATCGAATCAGCGAGCTGACCCGGTTTGCGAGCTTCCGCTAATGCTCAACTGGATCTCACCGAGGCAACTAAACGCCCTGGGGATCCTGGGCATGAACGCTCGTAACGTCAGCTATATCTCGCGTTACAACGAGCGCTCCCAGTACCCGCTCGTCGACAACAAGTTGAACACCAAGCTCGTCGCCGCTGAGGCGCAGCTCAACGTACCCGAACTCCTGCACGTGATTCATACACAGCACGAAATCGGGCGGGCTCGTGAGGTGTTAGCGTTACATGATGAGTTCGTTGTGAAGCCAGCTCAGGGGTCTGGCGGCAAAGGCATTCTTGTCATCGTCGGCCGAGACGGAGACGAGCTGATTAAATCCAACGGCGAACGCATCACCGATGCTGCGCTGAGCCGATATCTGTCCAACGTAATCGCCGGTTTGCACTCACTGGGCGGCCGAGCCGATGTCGCCCTGGTCGAGCAGTTGGTCCGCGTGAGCGACGATTTCGCCGAGTACAGCGTTGAAGGCGTGCCTGACATACGCCTCATCGTGTTTCTCGGCTACCCCGTGATGGGCATGCTCAGGCTCGCCACCAAAGCCAGCGACGGCAAGGCCAATCTACACCAGGGTGCCGTGGGTGTCGGCATCGATATCGCCACCGGCAAAGCGCTGAGCGCTGTCCGGCACAACCGCGTGATCGACCGGCACCCGGACACCGGTGTGCTGCTGTCAAACATTTCAATTCCAAACTGGCAACGCCTGCTGGAACAGGCTGCGCGCTGTTTCGAAGTGACGGAGCTCGGCTACCTCGGCACAGATATGGTAATCGATCGCGATCGCGGGCCCATGCTGCTCGAGCTGAACGCTCGACCTGGGCTGGCGATACAAGTCGCGAACCAACATGGGCTGAAGCCAAGGCTCAAACACGTAGAAGGTCTCGGTAACCGCTTTGGCAGAACCCGTCGGGGACCTGACGCGCGCGTTGCCTACGCCATGGAGCACTTTGGCCGCGACGTTGCAGGCGCGCAGCCGAGCCTGTTCCCGCCCGAGATCAACCAGTTTCTCGACCCAACCTCCTCAGCAAAAGGACTCTAACCATGATCGTAATCAATGCGAAAATTGTCAGCACACCGGACAACATCGACGCGATGCGCGCAGCCATCATCACGATGGAAGCGGCTAGCCGCACTGAGGAAGGCTGCGAGGATTACACATTCAGTCAGGAAATCGGTGATGCCAGCAGCATGCGCATTACCGAGCGCTGGGCCACCGAGGCAGCATTGATTGCTCACTTCGCAACACCGCACATGGCGGCTTTCCAGGGCGCGATGGCGGCGAACCCACCCTCTTCGGTCGAAGTCACCTGTTACGAAGCGACCGAGCGACCGATGCCAGCTATGTCTTGAAGGAGTCTCAAAGAGAGTCTTGAAAACGAGTCCTGAAAACGGGCCCTTGAAAAGAGTCCTAGGCGGATTTGCCAAGGCTCAGCCAATCAGCGATGGCGCCGGTCTCCTCCGATGCCATCGTGTGCGAAAGATCGGCGATTTCCCGATAGATCACGCTGGCGCCCGCCTGGCGCAAGCTCTGGTCCGCGGCTCGCGCACTCGCCACCTCAAACATCCAGTCCAGCGCGCCGTGCACTAGATACACGGGCAGGCCCTGGGTTCTCGCCGGGTCTGCGCCCTCCAACAGCATCGGGTGGAAGCTTGCGGACATAGGCGCGAGGTGGGTGAAACCCACGTCGCCAAACAGGCCTTCCAGCCAGCCAAACGTTCCCCCATCACTCATGCCGGTGATCAAACGCCGGGATTCATCCACTGACCAATGCTCGTCGACATAGGCGAGCATCGCGGCGAGGCGCTTACTGTCCTGCTCCGGCTCCATCAGCGACCAAGTGCGCTCAACAGACGTCGGCGCGACGAGGATAAATCCGTGGCTACGAGCAACCGGCAGCCAGCTCCAGAAGAAGTCGCGGCCGTGGCCTGAGCCACCGTGCAGCGCGAACACCACCGGATAGCTTGCGCCGGCATCGACGTATTCAGGAATGTAGAGAGAGAAACCGCCGCGTTGATCTTTGTTGTTTTCAACGTGCATCACGCCTGTGTTTTCCCGCGCGAAATCGGCTTCCGCGCAGCGCGCGACGATCACCTCATCAGCTCTGTGCCGAGGATCCAGGAAGAAACGACTCACCGGTGGCAGCGCAGCGCTCACCGGATACAACGCTTCTTTGGCCCTACTGCTGTGGCGCAACGCTCGATAAGCGGACATCACACCATCCGCAGAATTTGCGGCGTCCGATAACCCGGAATAGGCCTTCAACGCCTCATCGGTTGATAGCAGTAGCTGATCACAAAAACCGAGCATATGCTCCGGCCAATCCGCCTGGATGAAAACATCACGACCTTGCTCCAGCGGCTCGGCCATGGGCGTTACCGCGGCCAGCAACTCCGCCAAATGCGGCGGATGCAGGTGACGTGATGCCTTGTTAAGCCCATCGATCGCGTTCATCAGGTTAGGAACGAGCGCCGTGATGGCATTCAGAAGCTGGTCTTGGTCAGTACTCATCACGTTACTATAACTGGGACTAACCAATGGGAGAGCGCTGTGAGCCAAACCTTTGACCGACGCACAGGAGATGTAGGCAACATAGTTCTGCTTGAGCACATCAATCTCACCGTCCCAGATATCGAGCTGGCAACAGCGTTCTACGTAACCGCCCTGGGCCTGACCCGAGACCCATACATGGACTTCGGAACGTTCAACACGTGGGTCAACGCCGGCGAGACACAATTCCACCTGCCACGCGGCAAGGCGCAGTTCTGGCGCGGCCGGATAGGCCTGGTTGTAAACAGCCTGCAGGACATAGACGCAGGCCTGCGTTTTGCGCAACCGGCGCTGGAAGGCAGCAAATTCGCGATCGAAAAGCTCAGCGATGACCACTGGCAGGTGACCTGCCCATGGGGTAATCAGCTCGACGTGAGAACGCCCGGCGAGACCGGTCCGGCACTCGGCATCCACTACGCCACCTATCCGATACCCGCAGGCACTACCGCCGGCGTCGCGCGCTTTTACGAGCAGGTGATCGGCGCACCCGTCACGATCAACGACAGCAGTGCGGCTGTACACATGGGGCGATACCAGCAACTGATTTTCGAAGAGACGGCTGGCGATATTGCCGCATACGACGGCCACCACATCGCCGTCTATCTAAGCAATTTCTCGGGGCCGCATGGGCAGCTCTTAGAGGCTGGTCGAATCACCGAAGAGTCCGACGCCCATCAGTATCGCTTCGTCGACATCTTCGATCCTGACACCGGTGAGACGATCGTCGAACTGGAACATGAGGTGCGCAGCCTGTTTCACCCGATGTACAACCGGCCGCTCGTGAATCGAAACGCCGGCAACGGCTTCTTCGACTACAAGGCTGGACGAGAGGCGTTTGTGCCGGGGGAACACTAGCCCGCAAGCGAAAAGAGCCATCGATGACTCTGGGTCGGAAGACCGTCGGAGTGTGAACTCCGACGGCTGGCAGCGGCCTGAGCCGAACCCTAGTCGTCCATTACACCGAAGATGTGCAGCAGGCTCATGAACAGGTTGTAGATGCTCAGATAGAGCGACACGGTGGCCTGGATGTAGTTGCGCTCACCGCCGTGGATGATCGCGCTGGTCTGCCACAGGATCAGGCAGCTTGAGAACAGGACAAAGCCGCCCGAGATCGCCAGACGCGCCGCGCCGATGTCCCAGATCAGGGAAGCGACAACACCGGCCATCAGTACGATGCCGCCCACGACCAGGAAGCCCGACATGAAGGAGAAGTCCTTCTTGCTGATGAGCGCGTAGGCAGATAGTCCGACAAAGGCGACTGCAGTCGTGCCGAGTGCCTGCATGACCAGGTCACCCTGCCCCGCCTGGCCAAATGCACCGAGAAGCGGCCCGATCATAAATCCGACAAAGCCCGTGAACGCAAACACAGCCGGCAGGCCCCAGATGGAGTTTGCCGTGAAGTTCACCAGCACCATCAATCCAATCATGCCGCCCAGCATCAGCCAGACATTCGGCATTCCGAATCCCATCGCGTTGGATACGTATGCCATTACCGCGCTGAACGCGAGGGTCATGGCGAGCAGCATGTAGGTATTGCGCAGTACCTTGTTAGTGGCGAGCTCGCTGGCTGCCGCACCACCCACGGTAGCAGTGGTTGCACCGTGGGTTCGCATGTCTCGATTCTCGTTCATGGTATTCCTCGATTTCTTGAATCATGTGTCCCGGCTGCCACGACGTCGCGCGCGACCGGCTCACCTTCCCACGAACACTTGTAGCGACAAGAGGCGGGGAATTCAAGCAGGGACGTACGGCGTCTATCGTCAGGAATAACCGAATGATCGAATGCGCGAAGCTCAAAAAGTGATCCCGGGCCGGGCGCCCTGAGAATCAGCCGGAGCTTTCGAGCCCGATCTCACCCACCTCTCTTACGATAATCGAGTGATCCGCGTCGGCGTCGCCCGCCTCAATCCGGGCCGACAGACGCTCACGGGCAATCTTGGTGGCGGCTAGCTCTAACCCCATTTGCTGTGCCTGATCGAGCACAATCGCGAGGTCTTTCGCATGCAGGTGGGTTTTGAACCCTGGTACGAAGTTGTCGACGAGCATCCGCTGGCCGTGAACATCCAGTATTCGCGACGAGGCGAAACCACCCATCAACGCGCCGCGCACTTTGGCTGGATCGGCGCCTGCGCGCGAGGCAAAGACGAGCGCTTCCGCAACAGCATTGAGCGTGACACCCACGACTATCTGGTTCGCCGCTTTGCAGGTCTGGCCCGTACCGACCGCCCCGATGTGCGTGATGGTTTTCCCCATCAGATGAAACAGCGGCATCGCGCGAGTGACATCCGCATCGGAGCCTCCAACCATAATTGTGAGCGTCGCGTCGCGTGCGCCGATGTCTCCACCGCTGACGGGCGCATCAACATACCCGACACCTAGCTTCGCGAGTCTCTGCGCGAACACCTCCGTAGCCGCCGGTGAGATGGTGCTCATATCGATGAACAACGCGCCTTCCTGCAGGCCGGCTGCCAGCCCATCGTCACGAAACAACAACTCTTCGACATCCGGAGTGTCGGGAACAATCGTGATCACCACGTCACTTTCTCGCGCAAGCTCGGCAGCAGACGCGGCAACGCGGGCACCGCCGTCAACAAGCTTCACCGGCGCGGGGGCTCGGTGCGGGAGTAACACCAAATCGTGCCCCGCTGCCTGCAGGTGGCCGGCCATCGGCGCACCCATGAGACCGGTTCCCACAAAACCAATTCGCATCAAATAGCCTCCAGTTGAGTTCGCGTCAGCTTCGCCGTACCGCGCGAATGAAGATCGCCCGGAAGTCGTTCACGTTGGTACCGGTTGCGCCGGTTTCCAGCAGGTCGCCAGAGCAGGAAAAGAATGCTGCCGAGTCGTGGCCATCAAGATGCGTGAGCGCATCCGCTCCTGCAGCCGCCGCTTCGGCAAGCGTGCCCGGCCGAACAAACGCACCCGCGTGAGGACCACTGCCATCAATGCCATCCGTGTCGGCGGCGAGCGCCCAGATGCGTGGATGCCCGTCCAGCGCGATCGCCAGAGCCAACGCGTATTCGCTGTTACGGCCACCACGACCGGCCGAGCCGCGCACGGTTACGGTGGTTTCGCCCCCTGCCAGCAGCAATTGATCCCGCTGGCTATTGCGCGCCAGATTGAGAGCAAGTTGTGCGTCGGCGCGAGCGACAGTCCTCGCCTCCCCTTCAATCGCATCACCCAGAACCCTCACGCCAACACCCCGGCGCTTCGCCCACCGTTCTACCCAGGCCAGCGACACCGCCGGACTTGCCACGACTGAGACCTGCCCGGCATTCGTCGATGTCTCAACGCGATCCATTGGCGCCTTGAGAGCAAGACGAACGGCCGGCGCATCGATGTGATAGCGATCGAGCACTTCCAGGGCGGCATTCCGACTCGGCGATCCCGGAAGCGTCGGTCCGGATGCGATCATCAATGGATCGTCGCCAGGCACATCCGACACCAGCAGCGTGTGCACCATTGCTGGAGCCGCCGCGCGCAATAAACCGCCGCCTTTGATCAACGAGGTAGCCGCGCGAATGGTATTCATTTCGCGAATGGTTGCGCCGCTCGCTAGTAACGCGGTTGCCAGCGCTGCTTTGTCTTTCAGACTTATGCCGGCGATCGGCGCAGCGAGTAGCGCGGAACCGCCCCCGGAGATCAGACAGAGCAAAGCCTGGTCACCATGCATCGCGGAGGCGAATGTCAGTGCAGCTTGCGCAGCCGCAGCCGATCGCTCGTCCGGCACCGGATGGGAGCCGCGCAACACCTCGACGTCGGTTGGCACTTCACCGCAATCAACGAAATCGCTGGTCACCAGCAGGCTGGGCAATGCTCCATAGCGTTCGCGCGCGGCCCGCAACATAGCCGGAGCGGCCTTACCAACCGCCAACAGCTTGGATCCCGGCGGCAGATCGGGCCAGTACGCTGCATCGGCGGATAGGCCCGCCGCAGACACCGCCTCGTCGAAAGCCTGGTGCAGGAAGCTTGTGGCGTCATCCATGCTCAAGCGACGCTTACGTCGCTCCAGGAAGAACCGTCAAAACGCCAGTGACGCAGCAGCGGCAGTTCGACAAGGTTCTGGCCAACGCGAAGAACGTAGTCCGCTGCCTCCAGACGGAAATCATCCAGCGCCTCATCGAAGAAGCACAACTCGTCATCTGATACTCGAAACCGCAGCAACCGTGATTCGCCCGCATCCAGCTCGAGCGAGGCGAAGCCTTTGAGCTCCGTCGGTACACGCATCACCTGGGATTTCTGCACGCTCACGTAGAGCTGAGGCACCACCGTTGCCCGAACTGCGCCGACGTTCGAAGCATTAACAGTCACGACAAAGCTCTCGTCCTCGCGTTCAACCTTCAAGTCCGACAGCTCGAACGCGCTGTAGCTCAGGCCGTAGCCGAAGCAAAACTCTGCGGTTGTTTGATGGGCATCGAGCCAGCGATAGCCATGGAGCAGGTCATGCGGCACCGTCAGCGCCTGCGTGTCCCATTCCATCAGGTCTCGCTCGCTGCGCGGAATAGAGACCGGCAGCCGGCCACCCGGGCCGGCATCACCAAAGATCACCTCTGCCAGCGCCGCCCCACCCTGACAACCGCCGTACCAGCTCATGAGCAGAGCATCGACGTTTGCCAGCCAGTCGCTCACAACAATGGCAGAGCCGCCTTGCAGAACGACCGCACATCGTTTCGACGCCGCCGCGGCACGAGCGATCAGGTCGCGCTGCTCTTCGGGCAGGTTGAGCGAATCGCGATCGCCGCCGCGAGCCAGATCATCACCGTCACTCTCGGCCTGGGCACTTGGAATAAATTCGCCCTCATCAAGATACGTCAGACCAGCGATCACAAGCGTCACATCAAACCCACCTAGCTCGTCAAAATCAGCATCGCTTGCGAAGAAGCTGATCTCACAATCCCCCGCTGCGGCCTGCAAGCCGGCAAGCGGCGTGATCACCTCGGTTGACGTGACCATGGAGCTGCCCCGATCACCCAGGTTAACCGTGTTCGCCAGATCGCCGACCACGGCTATCCTGCGCACTGAACTGCGATCGATTGGCAACACAGCGCCTGCGTTTTTCAGCAACACGAACGACTTGCGAGCTGCCTCTCGCGCCAGAGCAAGGTGAGCCTCGCTCTCCACCACCTCAATCGAGCCGATGTCACCCGCCACACTGTCTGCCTCAATACCCCAGGCGATCTTTTGATAGAGGGACCAGTAGGCTGCGCCTTCGACATCAGCCTCGGACAGCTCGCCATTTTCGATAGCCGCCGCAAGCTTGTTATCGGAGAAGAAATTGCCGAACGGCATTTCGATGTTGAGCCCGGCGATGATCGAATCGGCTGTCGATCGAACACCTAAAAACCAATCGGATTCGACAAAACCCTTGAAGCCCCAACGACGCCGCAGAGTTTCCGTTAGCAGCTCAGGGTGTTCTCCACAGTAGACGCCGTTCACCCGGTTGTAGGCGCTCATGACCGATGCCGCCTGGGCCTCGACGACGCAACGCTTGAAGTGAGGTAGATACACCTCGTGTAGCGTTCGCGCATCCACATCACTGGTCAGATCGAAACGCGTGTTCTCAAGATTATTGAGCGCGAGGTGTTTGGGGCTGGTGAGTACGTGGTTCTGCGCGCCGCTGACAAAGGCCACGGCCATCGCGCCCGTCAGGTAGGTATCTTCCGAGTAGGATTCCTGCGCCCTTCCCCAGCCGGGATGACGAAGCAGGTTGATACAGGGCGCGAGCAACACGTTACCGCCTTTGGCGAGCGTCTCCAGGCCAATCGCTTTGCCCACGCGTCGTTCGAGATCCACATCGAAGCTGGCGGCCCGCGCAATCGCCACCGGGAACGCCGTTGCTTTGCCTGTGCGAGCGCCGCGCGGGCCGTCCACCATCTTCCACGGCGCAAGACCCAACTCGTCATCACCGCCCGCGTAGTAAAGGCCGTCGATGGGCTTGGGCTGCCGACCGCGGATCTCGTTGATCTTCTGATCGAGCGTCATCCGCGCCATGAGCTTTCGAGTCGCAGACGCTATGGCCTCATGGTCGAACTCGAGCGCTTTGTTACCTCCGTGAATCGCGGATGCGTCAAATGCTTCAAATGGCGTACTAGTCAATCGAGAAACTCCTGGTCAACTTCTGTTTAGCTCCCGGTTAGTTCCGGTGCACGCACACGCAGCACGCCGTACACAACAAATAGTGTTCCGAGCATGAGCGCGCCGGCAAGGAAAAAGGAAGCGCCGGGGAAGACGACAACCGCTTCCGGCGAAGAAAAATACCGGAACGTCTGCGTCATGATGAGCGGTGAGAATATCGCAGTGAGCCCCTGAATCGACGCAATAGCGCCCTGCAGCTCACCCTGAGCATTACCCGGCACGGCCGAGGACATGACGCTCCGCAACGATGGCATGATCAGACCCATTCCAGCACCGATTACGATGCACGGGTAGAGCATCCAGTCTTCGCTGGCGAACGCGTAGCCGAAGAAGCTGATTGCCGCAAGCACGGTGCCCAGATAGGCCGTACGCGCCTCACCCAACGCCTTGACGGTCGGCCCCACGAGTGTTCCCGACACAATCGCGCCGGACAGGCCGACTACCGCCAGCGCAACGCCTATCTGAGCCGTGCTCCACTGAAACTTGTGCAGCACGTAGTACGTCCATACCGACGGATTCACATCGTGCGCGACCATGTAGAGCACGTACGCGCCAAACAGGCCGATCACGATCGGATAGCTCGACATCGAGCGGATGGCGCCGACCGGATTAGCACGCTTGATGGAAAACGGCCGTCGATTCTCCGGCGCCAGCGTCTCGGGCAACACAAGTAGCCCATAGACAACGTTTGCCAGCGCAAGACCAGCAGCGACGAAGAATGGCAGCCGCGGATCGATGTCACCGAGCACGCCGCCAATGGCAGGCCCCATGACAAATCCGATGCCCCAGGCCGCACCGATCAAGCCGAACTTCTGGGCTCGTTCCTCTTCCGGTGTGATGTCGGCGATGTACGCATTCGACGTCGCAAACGTGGCCGCCGCTGCGCCAGCGACCAGCCGACCGAGAAACAGCCAGAAGATGCTATTGGCAAATCCCATGATGATGTAGTCGATGCCAAGTACCGCAAGCGACAGCAGCAATACTGGACGACGACCGAAACGATCTGACAGGCCGCCGAGAATCGGCGCGAAGATGAACTGCATCAACGCAAACACAAACATCAACAGGCCGCCGTAGCCGGCCGCGTCGCTGATGCTCGTTTCGCCAAGCTCGGCGATGAGCTTCGGCAGTACTGGAATGATGATGCCGAACGCGACGGTGTCGATGAAGATCGTGATGAGGATAAACAGCAACGCGTGCCGACCTGGCGGCCGGCCGCCGGTCAAGCCACGCCCTGATGCTGAGGCTGAGCCTAGTGGTGTATCGACTGTCATAGCGTTGCCTCACGAGCGAGGGGGGGACTATATCAGCGTCGAACCAGGTCGATCGCCACGCCCTTCACTCCTCTCGCGCATCTATCTTCGCCAATACGCTGCCGAAC
>CAYGQC010000006.1:45829-50174 GCA_964351875.1 uncultured Pseudomonadales bacterium | reverse complement strand
GTCTTGGTGTAGATCTCATGCATATGGGTTCGGCCAACGATCGGTGCGCCCGGCCGAATGGGTGCTAACGGTTGAATCGCCTTACCCGCATCCATGCCGAGACCGGCGACCTCCGGAAACCCTTCCGGAAAACGGGCGCCCGGATGCAGCCGCGTGGGCATGGTTGGCGACGCCTGAAAATCCGGATCTTGTGGATCGATGTATCTGCTCGCCGTCTCGCCGCAGGCGGAGGCGAATGCCGCGAGTTCTTCGGCATCGAACGAAAATGATTTCTCGTCGAAAACCGGGCCGACATAGCGGGCGGTTAGCGCGTCAATATCCAGCGGTTGGCTCATGATGCTTCTCCAAAGGTGACTGCTTCAAACTGACCAGCCTTCAGAGCGTCGACCAGTTCATTTTCGTTGTTGATAGGGTGGCTGAAGCGCGTCGCACAGCGGCCGATATGGCTGACGATGTGCGCATCGCTACCGCCGATGCCTCTGTAGCCAAGCTCATCGGCCATCGTTTGGGCAATGGCGTCTTCGTCGTCCCGACTGCCGCCGTTGTACACCTCGACAATTCCAACGCCCGCCGGGACGCCAAACTCATCGATATGCGCCGCCATGCCTACGCGTGGCCGACCCGGGTGACAGGGTACGGCGACCGCGCCGTGTCGCTCGCTCGCCTCGATTACGTCGGCGAGAGCCAGGTGAATGCTGGCAAAATCGAATTCTCGGGTCAGAGGCTCGGTGACGCCAAAAACCAGAACATGACCGTACTCGGTTTCGACTTCGCTGCCTTTCAGAATCGTAAGCCCAAACTTTGCGCCGATGTCGCTGTAGTCGGATTCGTCATCAAACTGCCGATGTTCTGTCAGGACAAAGCCATCTATGGGCAATTCCTTGGCCTTTATCCACTGACAATAGTTCGCCACTTTGGCACGACCGTCGTCGGACTTGATGGAGTGGGCGTGTAAGTCGAGTAGCACGTGGCGGGCTCCATTAGTCTGCAAACAATGTTGTAAGAAACTGATCAACGCGGCCCGGGATGACGCATCACCACGAGCCAGCCGGGTATTTTAGCCCGCATGGAACGTCAGAGCGAACCGGCATCCGGCTTCTCGCAGCCCAGCCGGACTTGAAGGTGGGTCTGAAGGCGGGTCAGAAAGAGAAGAGCCGGGTAGACTGCCCATCACCGTCAGCCCTCTCAAGGCCAATTAATCCCGATGTCCGTCCGCATTCGCTTCGTAACCCGCACCGGCCGCGCCATGGATACCCAGGCCGAGGTCGGGGAACGGCTGCTGGATGCCGCTCTCGATGCGCTGGTACCAGGAATCATCGGCCAGTGCGGCGGCGGCATAACCTGCGCGACTTGCCGCGTGAACATTGGCGAGGCCTGGCTGGCCAAGCTTGAAGACCAGGATCCCGACGAGATCGAGCTGCTCTCATACGTCGATGGTGCTGGGCAGGCAAGCCGACTTGCCTGCCAGATTCGTCTAACCGAAGAACTGGATGAACTGGAGGTTCGCGTTCCCGGTAGCTTAGACTGAGCGCTGGGAGTAAGCGCTGTCGGTCGACACCGATTCAGCTGCATCAGCCATCAGGGGACACACCATGCCTGCTCAAAGCCGGGACGCCGCAATCGTCGGCGTTCACGAATTTCCATCGCGCGACGTTGAAGGCGCGCTCAGCCCTCTACAGATCAAGGCTCGTTCTGCAGCCGCCGCGCTCGACGACGCCGGCCTGACGCTGGCCGATGTGGACGCCATTTACGACGCCGGCGAAGGCGGCGGCATGGCGGGTCTGAACATTGCCGAGTACTTTGGCCTCAAGCCCAACGTCATCGATACGACTGGCGTCGGAGGCTCGTCCTACGAATACCACGCAGCCCACGCGAAAAGGGACATCGCTGCTGGCAAGGCAAAGGTTGCGTTGCTCACCTATGGCTCCACCGCCCACAGCGCTGCACAACGAATTGGAGTTGGCGGCCGCGGCGCTACTGGCCACCCTTCCGACAACATGGATACATTCGCCGGCATGACGCTCGTTGCCAACTACGCGATGGTCGCCGCGAGACACATGCATCAGTACGGCACGACGTCGCGTCAGCTTGCCGAAATCGCAACCGCCACCCGCTACCACGCCATGCGCAACCCACAAGCCGTGCAGGCAATGAAGGATCTGGAGTTTCTCGATATTCGCGAGACCTCTATCGACGACGTTGTGAATTCACGGATGATCGCCGATCCGCTACACCTTCTTGAGTGTTGCATGATCTCGGACGGCGGCGGCGCCGTCGTCATCGCATCACCGGAAGTGGCTCGCAACTGCAAGAAGCCGCCCGTATGGATCATCGGCACCGGCGAAGCCACCAAGTACCCGGAAAACGGTGGTGACATCACAACGAGCGCCGCGGCGCAATCCGCGCCAAGCGCCTTTGGCGAAGCGGGTGTCAGCGCCGGCGAGATGGACATCGCGATGATCTATGACTCGTTCTCGATCACCGTACTGACCCTGCTGGAAGACCTGGGCTTCTGCGCCAAAGGCGAAGGCGGTCGTTACGTCGAAGACGGCAGACTGCGTTTTGACAACACATCCGGCCCCGCGCTGAACACGGACGGTGGCGGCCTGTCGTCGAATCACCCAGGCATGCGCGGGATCTTCCTGTTGATCGAAGCCGCGCGCCAGCTACGCGGAGAATCCACGTCACAGGTAGCCGGTGCATCGCTGGCCGTGGCCCACGGCAACGGCGGCATGCTCGGATCCCGACACACCGCTGGCACTATCGTACTGGCAGGAGACTGATCATGAGCGAAGCAAAAAAAGACACTCGACCAGCCCCAAGCCGTCCTCTTCCCAGTTTGCATGAGCTGGACACTGCGCCATTCTGGAGGGCGACCAATGATGGCAAGCTGACGTATCCGGTTTGCAACGCCTGCGGCACCGTTGTGTTTTACCCGCGCGCGCACTGCACCAGTTGCCTGAGCGACGATCTCGATTGGCGCGAGGCATCCGGCCGAGGCACCGTCTACACATTTAGCATCGTGCGCCAGAGCTACCATCCGTTTTTCCGCGGCATCGCACCCTACGCCGTCGCCTGGATCGACCTCGATGACGGCCCGCGACTCACCTCCAACGTCATCGATATCGACCCAGAGAAAATCGAGATCGGCATGGCCGTCGAGCTCGTCTGGGAAAAACATGACGAACTGAGCGTACCGCTGTTCAAACCTGCCGGCTAAGTGCGTCTGGTGATGGCGAACAACGATAGAACGATAGAGATAAACGACAGAAGAAAGGGCTAACAAGCATGAGCGACTTCCCCACCCCATACACATCCAACGATCTCACCGGCCGCGTCGCGCTAGTCACCGGTACAACCAGCGGCCTGGGCAAACGCTTCGCAAAGGTCCTCGCCGCATGCGGCGCCAAAGTGGCGTTGACGGGTCGTCGCGTCGACCGGCTCGACGAGCTGGCCGCCGAAATCGAAGCCGACGGCGGTGTTTGTTGCAAGGTGCCACTCGACATGACGAGTACGGAAAGCATCATGAATGCCGTCGAGGTGACGGAACAAGCTCTCGGCACCATCGACATCCTCGTCAACAACGCCGGCATTCCTGACGCGCAGTGGGCGCACAAAATGTCGATCGAGCTGACCGATCAGGTGTTCGATACCAACCTGCGCGGACCGTTTGTTCTGTCCTGCGAAGTCGCGCGTCGGTTGATCGCCGCGAAGATGCCCGGCCGCATGGTGAACATTTCATCAGTCGCCGCCTACCACTATGGCGGCAGCGCCGCAGCGCTCTACTCGATAACCAAAGCTGGTATCGCGCGCATGACTCAGACCCTCGCCGTCGAGTGGTCTCGCTACCACATCAACGTCAACGGCATCGCGCCGGGCGCGTTTTCGTCGGAGATGATGGACGGCATGATGGAACGGCTCGGCGACTTCTCCGGCAGCTTCCCGCGCAAGCGCGTCGGCCAGCCCGAACAGCTTGATAGCACCCTGCTGTATCTCGTCTCACCTGCATCTGAAGTGGTCACCGGCACGGTGATTGTCGTCGACGACGGCCAGGGGAGTCGCTGACGTCGATACGCAGGAGCAGCGTCGCATTGCGACTCTGCTCCTGCGAATCGACGCGCAACGTTGCTTCGCTCCGCGAAGCAACGCGCCTGCCAGCCTTGGAAGAGCGGCAGCTTATAAATCGAACCTCGCATCGCGGGGTTCCATTTATACGCGAGAGCGTCCGTCCCCTACATCTCCCAGCGATTCGACCGAATCACCATCATCGCAATCCTATAAAGATCGCCACGCAACGTTGCTTCGCTCCGCGAAGCAACGCGCCTGCCAGCCTTGGAAGAGCGGC
>CAYGQC010000006.1:37216-45729 GCA_964351875.1 uncultured Pseudomonadales bacterium | reverse complement strand
CCCCTATGTCTCCCAGCGATTCGACGATATCCCAGCTCTCAGGAGATCGCCGCACAACGTTCTTTCGCTCTGCGAAAGAACGCGCCTTGCAGGCTTGCGAGAGCGGCAGCTTATTAATCGAACCTCGCATCGCGGGGTTCCATTTATACGCGAGAGCGTCCGTCCCCTATGTCTCCCAGCGATTCGACGATATCCCAGCTCTCAGGAGATCGCCGCACTACAGCCTTCGGCCTCCGTTCGCGATGACGGGCGAATATTCAAACACTCCCAATCACACCCTCTCTCTGCCTCACCAGCGCGCACAACGTTCTATTCACCGGTGCATCGATTCCAAGCCGATCAGCCTCACTAACCACAGCGCCGTTGATGAAATCAATTTCACTCGGCCGCCCGGCCTCCACATCCTGCAACAATGAAGGCCGCGCCCCATCCACACTCCCAGCGAACGTTCGGACGTGTCGCTCCCAATCCGAAAACGTCAGTTGCACACCAACCGCCAACGCAACGCGAAACGCCTCTTCGGCGGCAGCCAGGCACAGCGGTCCGACATCCTCATCCCGAAGCGCTTCGCCGACGGTCTGCCCCGTCAACGCACACGGCGCGCTGAACGCGACATTGCAGATCAGTTTTTCCCATTGCATGACAACGATGTCGCTCGCCGCTTCGACGGTAAAGCCTGCGCTCGACCAGTTGCGAAGAATGGCGTTCAACTGGCTAAGCGCAACCGACGACTCACTCGCCTCAGGTAACGCGCCAAACCGAATAACCTTCATGCCCGCATGATGAACATGCCCGGGCGATTTCAGCTCCGCACCAAACCCACCGGCAATACCTACCATCAATCGCTCCGCGCCAAATCGCGCAGCGACCAGTTCAGCAGAACCCAGTCCATTCTGAAGCGCGAGAATTACAGTCTGCTCGCCGATACACGGTGCGATCTGCTCTACAGCCTCAGCTACGTTTGGCGCTTTCACGGCGAGGACAATGAGATCCTGCACGCTCTCCGGTGCTTTCTCCCTCGCCAGGACCGAGACCGTTCGGTCTCCACTCGCACCTGAGACACGCAAACCTCGCGCATTGATGGCATTGACGTGCGCTGTGTTTCTCGTGACGGCAGTAACGATGTGGCCGGAAGCTGCCAATAGGCCCGCGTAAATGGAGCCCATCGCACCACAGCCATGAACGAGCACGCGTTGGTTTGCCATGCCGTTCATGGCAGCAGCTCGGTAATAAACGGCGCGAGTTCCGGCTTCGCCTCAAGACCGAATCCTGGCGAGCACGGCAGAATCACCCGGCCATCGTCGAGAGTGCAGTCGGGAGAGAAGCCGCCAACCGGTGCAAACACCCCGGGGTAGGCTTCACAACCTCCGAGCCCGAGGCCTGCAACAACGTGCAAGTTGAGCAGTTGCCCGCCGTGAGGCCGCGCTTGGGCTCGGGCAAAGCCATGGGCCTCCATCACTTCCAGCATCGCGCACAACTCGCCAATGCCATAGCTGAGCCCGGGATCCATTTGCAGGATATCCCGGCTCGGCCGCAGGCCGCCGTAGCGGAGAAGGTTCTTCGCGTCCTGGCAGGAGAAGAGGTTCTCGCCGGTCGCGATCGCACCGTCGTAGGATTCAACGGCCTGCCTACAAAGCTCAAAATCCAAAGGATCACAGGGCTCTTCAAACCAACGCAGTCCCAGTCCAGACAGACGTTCACAGTACGAGGCCAGTAGGGCCGAATCAAAACGACCGTTCGCATCGACCGCTACTCTGTCCGGGCTGCCAAACACCTCGCAAGCCACCTCAATTCTCCGTAGATCGTGATCTATGGGTGCACCGCCGATTTTGATCTTGCCGCTTGCATACCCCAGCGAGACATAGCTAGAGAGCTCCTTACGCAACGCGCGAAGGTCCGCGTCGCCGTCTACCTGATCGAAGTAGTAACCACCAGCGGCGTAGGTTTCGATGGAAGAGGCGGCATTGACCGAATCGCGTTGTTGATCAGCGTCAGCGATGAACTGCCAGCAAGGCTTGTTCGAGAGCTTTGCGTTCAGATCCCAAACGGCCATCTCGATCGCCGCAACCGCGCTGCAACGATCGCCATGCCCGCCGGGCTTCTCATTAGCCATGACGCACGCGACGATGCGCGCGGGATCAAACTCGCCGCTCGACGAAAGCAGATCAGCGGGTTCCGTCGCGAGCAGGCGCGGCAGAAACCGCTCGCGTAGCAAACCCGACTGCCCAAAACGACCGATCGAGTTAAACGCCAGACCGACAACAGCGTTCCCGTCTCGTACCTGATCGGAGATCAGCGCGACCATCGACACGGTATGACTGGCGAAGCTGACGACAGAATTGGCAATGTTCGCCGTCAGGGGAATGGTGATGTCTCTGGCTTCGACTATGCGCATAGGCCTGCTAACGTAGTGCATCGGTTATTGAAGAGGGCTTGCCATGCCAACGCAAACAGAAAGCGCCTCGTTTGTTGTCATCGTGGATTTTCAAAGCGCCCCGAGTGAGCTCCAGCAGTCGCTACGCCTGCTGAGCGACTACATTGGTTCGTTTCTAAACACGCACGCGGGATTTTTAGAGAGCTTCCTTCAGCACGACGACAATGGCGCCATCGTGCACGTCGCTCGCTGGCAATCGGAGGCAGACTTTCGCGCGTTTGCCGAAGCTGCCCAGAACCACCCGGACCTACCCGAGCTGCGCAAACTCAACCCGAAAGCCCGTTTTCTCACTGGCAGCCATCACTTTCTCCCAACCCCTGCCTCAGCCCAGGACCGATGATACCCAGTCTGCCAGCATGTCCGAGCACACGTCACGCGCAGTGCCCGGCTTGGTCAGATAGTGATCGCCAGTAACAAACTCAAGCCGTTTGTCCGAGCTGCCAATCGCATCGAAAATCGCCTGGGCGTCGCTCGGGAACACGCCAGTGTCGGCCATCGACTGAATCACCAGGGCTGGCACCTTGATGCGTGCCAGATGAGGCTTGCCGCGACACTGTGACTCCTTGAGGCTCCACATGGAGAGCCAGGTCCGCAACGTGTTAGTCAGGCCAATGCCGCGCGGGCTGAAATTCGAGGTCTTCGGATCGCCCGCATAGCAAACGCCAACTTCCCGTTCCGACGGATCGATGGAGCCATCAAGTAGACGTAGATCCGCCCAGGTTCGATACATATTGAAGGCGCGATCGCTCATTCCGAGAGACTTAACTCTGGCAAGTTCCGTAATAGCCCAATCGGTGATGCGGTGATTTCGCGCCACCTGAGCGGCTCGATAACGAGTGATAAATTCCACTGAATACGGCGGTCCGAATTCCGGATCGAACATATTCAGCGTGGGATCAATCGAAGTAGGATCGGTCTCGTCGCTGACGGCCGGATCCATCCAGTCCGTGAGCACCTCCGGCCGTCCGGCATGGGCGCACAAGGAGACGTAGGCATCCCCCCTCGGCAGCTCCAGCACAGCATCAGGCAGTTTCAGATCTCGCGTCGGCGTGATGTTCGGCTCGCTGGATTGAGAGACGTACGCTCCCATCAGCGAGCCACCACCCGAATTACCCAGCACGACAACCTGCTCGACCCCAGCTTCCTCTTTAAGCCAGCGAACTCCCGCGCCGATATCGATCAACGCGTGTTCGAGAAGGAAAAACGCCTCGGCACCGCGAAAGCGCGTATTCCAACCGAGAAAGCCAAAACCTCGCGCGGCCATCAAGGGCCCAAGGTAGTGCTCCGAAAAGTCCACGTTGTAGTGGGTTGCAATGAAGGCGATCTTCGGACGCTTGCCTGCGGGCCGATGGTACAAACCCTGACAGGGCATGAAGCCGGCGCCGTTGCGGACTGCGGTAGCCGATTCAATACCGACAAATTCTCGTTCGATTTTAGTCATCGAAGCTCCTACCAAGTAATTTCTAGCTGTTTCGAGTAGTTTCCAGCCGTTTGCTGTCTTTGCGAAGCGCTCAACTCACCGCGGATTCCGCCGCGTCGGCCGCTGACTGAATCTCAATCTCGCGTCGAATCGCTGGTAATCCCGAATACAGGATCAAGGCCGCCAACGGACAAAGTACTGCCGCCGAGAGGGCGATGGACTGGCCGATCGCTGCATCGCTGCGGAAGACGTAGTCGGTGGTAGCAGCGATGACCGTCGGCCCTAATCCGAGCCCGATCAGATTCGCGACGAGCAGGTAGACCGCTACGGCTTGCCCGCGAAGTCGGTTGGGCGTCATCAGCTGTAGCGCGCCAATGGAGATACCGCCCTGAAACGCAGAGAAGAATATCGCGCCCGACAGCAACACAATCGCCAATGTCTCGTCCGTCGTGAGGCCGATACCGATGGCGCACGGAGCGAGACCGAACATGCTCAACAACACCGTGCGCAGGTAGGCATCCGGTGTGCCTGACGCAAACCAGCGATCGGCCAGCCAGCCTGCAAACAGGAGCCCTGCGGTCCCGGCCCCCATCATAATCAATCCAAATCGCAGACCAGCATCACCCGGCGCGTAGTCAAACGTGCGGATCAGATAGGTCGGACCCCAGATGTTCAGGGCATAGACCACCATGATGAAGATAGAGACGCCGGCAATGTGGGCACCGTAAGCCTGTTTGCGCTGCCAGAGATAGCTCATCGCAGCGGATAACGGCAATCGCTGGGCACCATCGACCACCCCCCGCCGCACAGGCTCGCGCACGGTCAGCGCCATGAGCAAGGCGATCAGCAGTCCTGGCAACCCGACGATGAAGAACGTCAGTTGCCAGCCGTAGACATCACCGAGTATCGGCAGACTCACGACATCGATGTCACTCACGGCCGTAACCACCGCGCCCCCGGCGATATAGGCAAGCCCTGAACCGAGCGTCACGCCCATGGTGTATACAGACAGCGCCCTTCCCAAACCGGCCCTCGGAAAGTAATCACTGATCATCGAAGAAGCCGCCGGACCCAACGTAGCCTCTCCGACGCCGACGCCAACTCGAGCGGCAAACAATCCCCAGAAGCTTTTCGCTAAACCGCAGGCGGCAGTCATCAAACACCAGACAGTGATACCAATAGCGATGAGGCTGCGACGATTGCCATTGTCGGCTATTCGAGCCAGCGGCAATCCCATGCCCGCGTAGAAGAGAGAAAACGCTAGCCCTGCGAGCAGGCTGTACTGGGTATCGGAGATCTCAAACGTGGCTCTGATAGGACCGACCAGCAATCCCATGATCATGCGATCGAGAAAGGAGGCTGTCTGGGCAAGCAGTAACACGATGACCACATACCAGGCATAGCCCGATGATCGTGGACTATTGCGAACGGGCGTTCGATCCGTTTGCCCGGATTGCAAAGACTCGGCCATTCACTCCCCCTCAGCCAACAGATGCACTTGCGAATGTGCTTGCAGACCCGGTGAAGTCGCCACTCTGAGCACCAGCTATGCAGACCGCGTTTCCCGTCAATTTGACCGAACAGTCGAGTCAATGCTATTGACAATACCCCGCATGGTCAATGATATTGATCGTTCGACAAGCATCAGAGATCCGGAAAACGTCGTCAGCCAAGGACTCTGAGCGGGAGCTTCTGCAATGCCGAGACTATCCCAGGTCAAGCGCAGCGACGCGCCAGACAACGTACTCAAGTTTTACGACCGGCTCTTCGGCGATCGCGATCCTGTAGAGCAGCCCGGCACCGCTACCGGCACACCGGGCAACTGGTGGACCGTGTTTGCACTCGTCCCCTATGTCTTCGAACACGCCACCAACCACTTCGGCATGTTCGGCATGTTTGCCGAAGAGTCGATCAGCAAAATGGATGGCCGAATTCGCGAGCTGGCCATCATGCGCGCCGGCTACAGCCAGCAGAGCCAGTTCGTCTACTCCCAGCACTGCAAAGCCGCCCGCCGTTTCGGCGTCACCGACGCCCAAATCGAGGCGATACCCCACTGGCAGGTTTCCGCTGAGTTTTCCGACTGTGAGCGCGCAGTGCTCGCCTGGGCGGACGCGCTGATTCTCGAGGGCGGCCGAGCGTCGGATGAGCTGTTCGAGGAGCTAAGCAGACACTTAAGCGAGCCAGACATTCTTGAGCTGACCTATCACACCCTCGCCTACAACCTGCATGCGGTCTGCTGTAAGGCACTGAAGCTCGAGTTCGATGATGTCCAAGAGCGAATACGCGAAGTTCCGGTGCCGGGTTCAGACGGTGAGGTGGCACCTGAACACTGGGCGGGACAGGCCTGGCAGAAAGACAGCGAGTAAGAGACGAGGCGCGTCAACGTCAATACGGAACGTACAGACATGAGTAACGACAACACAGTAGAGCCGATTCGATTCGGCGGCCTGCACCACATGGCACTCGTCTGTCACGACATGGAGCGGACGGTCGACTTCTATACGAACACCCTGGAAATGCGCCTGACCAAAGGTTTCGATCTCGACAACGGTTATGGCCAGCACTTCTTCTTCGACATCGGCAACGGTAGCGAGCTGGCGTTCTTCTGGTTTCGCGATGCGCCGGAGCACACGCCAGGCGTCGCATCTGCCGGCAATCTAGTCGCGTCCGGCAACGGCACGATTACGTCAGGCAAAGGCTCGATGAACCATGTCGCATTCAATATTCATCCTGACGACATCGAAGGCTACAGAGAGCGGCTTGTCGGCCGGGACGTGGAATGCACGGCAATTATCAATCACGACGATGTTGTCACCGGCGAGGATGCGCGCACCGCATCCGGCGTAACCGACAAGACCTGGCTACGCTCGTTTTACTTTTTCGATCCGGACGGGGTGATGCTTGAGTTCTGCGCGACGTTAAGCCCCGGCCTGCCGAGTGTCGATTTGCCCGTTAACTCCAAGGGAATCAAGTCCAATGGACAACCCATTACCGGGGCCTGAAGAGCACATATCCGAAACTCAACAAAATGAGCCACTGGTGCAGCCGGAAAGCCTGCTGCGTGCGCTCGTGCACGCAACGTACTGGCTGGACGATGGCTTGCAAGGCTATATGCGCGCTCATGCTGGGATGTCGCTACCGCGCGCCCAGTCAATGCTCATGGTTTACATCACAGAGGGCATTACCCGACAAATGGAACTCGCCGACGTATTGCGAGTAAGCAAACAGGCCATCGGTCAGGCGATTCGAGAACTCGAAGGCAAAGGCATCGTCCGTCTTGTTCGCGACCCCCACAATGGTCGCAGGAAACAGGTGGCGTTGACCGCCAAAGGCAAAAGGCTTGGCGTCATCGCCAACACCGGCCTGCGATTGCTCGAAGACGAGTTAGGCAACCGAATTGGCATCAGGGACGTACGTGCCCTGCGCCGGGCATTGACGAAAACCTGGGGCGACGTACCGTCGTCATAGGTCAGGGTCAGATGCGCTAGAGAGCGTCGGCTTAGATGAGTCGACACAAGCGGCACGCAGCAACCGACTAGCTGGTCGGGATATTGAGACCGCATACAAGAGGGGAGAAACATGGTGAGAGCACCTATTGCATCCGAAAACTTCGGATCGATTGAGCGGGTCGCCGCGCTACTGACTGCATTGTTCATCAGCATCGCAGCGCCGACAACGCACGCACAGCGTGATACCGGTCTGGAAGAGATTATCGTAACCGCGACCAAGCGTAGCGAGAGCCTGCAGGACGTTCCGATATCGATCGGGGTCGTCGGCGGCGACACAATCGAGAAATACGACATTCGGGATCTGACCGACCTGCAAGGGTTTGTGCCTGGCCTGAACGTCACATCGACTTTCGGCAACTGGGCCGTGCGTATCCGGGGCCTCGGCTCGGGCCAGACCAACCTCGCTTTCGATTCGTCAGTGAGCATATTCAAAGACGGCGTCTACTGCGGCCGGTCGCGCTGCCTGGAACAGGGTTTCCTTGACGTCGATCGAGTAGAAGTCGCACGCGGCCCGCAAGGCGCACTGTTCGGCAAGAGCACTATCGCTGGCGCGATCAGCGTCATGAGCGCTCGGCCTACCGAAGAAGTTGAGGGTTTTATCCGTGCCGGCTACGAATCCGAAGATGGTGGTTACACAACCAGCGCGGCGATCTCTGGCCCTCTGAGCGATCGCCTGCGTGCACGCCTGGCGGCCAAATTCAGCGATTTGGATGGCTATGTTAAGAACCCAATCACAGGCCGCGACGAGCCGGAATCTGAATTCTTCGCGATTCGCGGATCCGCAGAATGGGACGTCAACGATACGATGACGGCATTTCTGAAAGTCGAGCACTCCGACAGCCGAACCGACGGCCGCAGCAATCAGCTCGTCGCTCCGGGTCTGTTCGGCGCTCGAACAGCAGATGCGGGCGCAGAGTTCCGCAAGAACGGCACGCGTCGAGTGAGCACAGGCCAGGGTGAAGAAGACTACGATGACGCGCAGAGTACATCCGTCACGCTGTCCCTCGAGGCGGAGCTTGGCGAACACTCGCTGACGCTGATCGGCTCACACTGGGGCTTCGAATACGAGAACCTGTTGGACGTTGACGGCGTACCGGAAGCCTTCCTCAATACCAAGTTGTTCGAGGAATACGACCAAACCTTTGCCGAG
>CAYGQC010000006.1:8730-37206 GCA_964351875.1 uncultured Pseudomonadales bacterium | reverse complement strand
CGCCGACCGGGCAAACGTTTGAATACATCGTTGGCGCCATGTTCCAGCGAACCGACACCACCACGCGTCAGTACTCACCGTTCGGCTTCTTCCCAGCGGTCGTCGCGCCGATCCCACCCGGCTCGGATCGCAACTTCGAGCGGGATGTCACGACGGTGTCCGTCTACGGTCAGCTCACTTGGAACGTATCCGAACGCTTCCGAATCATTACCGATCTTCGCTACACGGATGAGGAACAGGACGGCGTTGGCTTTTCGTTCCCCGTCGTTTTCCCCGACGGTCTCAATCCTGTTTATGAGCCAACCGCGTTCAATCAGCCACCTGAATATCGCTTTACGCAAACACGCACTGATACCAGCATCGATCCGTCGGTTCGGTTCCAGTTTGACGTCAACGACAACCTGACCGTCTACGCGGCATACGCCACCGGCTCCAAGCCAGGTGGCCTGAAAGCCAACGACGGCGGTTTGGGTGGCCAACTACTCGCGAAGGACGCAGCGTTCCTGACTCGCTACACGGGACAGCCAACGGTCACGCCGGCGGACCTGATCAACGGGATCGAACTACGTGAAGGCAACGGCGTGTTCGACTTCGAAGACGAAGAAGCGAGGAACATCGAACTGGGCGCCAAGATGAGCTTTGCAGACAATCGGGCAACGCTGAACATCGCCTTGTTCCAGATGAAGTTCGACAATCTGCAAACCTCTTCGTATGACGGTGTGCAGTTCATCATCGGCAACGCCGCCTCCGCAAACATCAGTGGTATGGAACTGGAAGGAACCTGGCAGGCAACAGACAGGCTACGGCTTTCTGGCGCGCTGTCCGTTCTGGACAACGAGTACGATAAGTACCTCGGCGCACAATGTATCGTCGCAAGCGCCGATGGCACATTCGCAGACCCAACCTGCGTCGACGGCCAGGAAGATCTGTCGGGTGAGAAGCTTGAGCGTACCCCGGATTGGGAAGCCAACTTTGCCGCCGATTACTCTCAACCGCTGAACGATCGCCTTTGGATGAACGCCAATCTCGCCGTGTACTACAACGACGGGTACGACGTACGCCAGGATTACCATCCGCTGGGCCGGCAGGACAACTTCACCAAGGTCGACCTGCGCTTGTCATTGATGAACGCGGCTGACACCTGGGAAGTTGCGGTTGTCGGCCGAAATCTAGGTGACGAGGAAGTGCTTCAGCACGCCTATGAGATCGCTGGGTCCCAGTTCGTCTCGTTCGCCCGAGGGCGCACCGTAACTGTTGAAGGCACCTGGCGCTTCTAGCGCCAACAACACTAGAGAGTGAGGCGCGTGCAAATAAAGAACGGTTTTGAGCAAAGCCTTCGCTGGCTAGCAGGAATACTACTAGCCATCGCACCGTTGGCAGCACCTGGGGCGTCGGAAAGAGACGCCAAGATGCTGTACTGGGGCGATCTGCACGTCCATACGAGCTACAGCATGGATGCGTTCGCTATGGGCGAACGCATGACTCCGGCAGATGCTTACCGTTTCGCGCGAGGCGCGGCGGTAAGCCTTTCTGACGGCAGTGAGCAGAAGCTGGCAAGGCCACTGGATTTCGTCGCCCTGACTGATCACGCCGAAACCTTTGGTCTGATGTCGGTATGCCAACAATCCGGCCCGCAGTCCGACTACTGCGAAGCATTCGACGCCGCCAGCGACGGCAGCTCCTTCAACGCCTTTCGAGATTTCTTTCTCCCAGCCCTGTTTCGCAACGAATCTGTATGCAACCGTGACGATGTCGACTGCGACCTTGGCCACCGGGAGACTTGGCAGAGAGTCGTTGCCAACGCCGAAGCTGCTAACAAGCCGGGCGAGTTCACCGCATTTGTCGCTAACGAATGGTCACTGAGCCCCGGTAATTTGCACTGGCACCGAAACCTTATCTACAGATCGGCATCGGTTCCGGAACGTGCCATCAATAGTATTGATGAGCCCGACGCTATTTCCATGTGGCAAGCGCTGGAAGATCGGTGCCTACCGGATTCGGATTGCGAAGTGCTCGCGATCCCGCACAACAGCAATCTGAGTCTCGGCGGGAGCTTCAACGAGCCAGAAGCGTCCACTGACGATCTGCTGCGCCGCAGTCGGTTCGAGAAACTGATCGAGATTCACCAGCACAAAGGCGCAAGTGAGTGTTATCCAGGCTCGCCTCTGTCAGACGAAGCCTGTGACTTCGAAATTCGCCTGCCCATTCCCATCGAGCGGCAAGGCAGCGCTCCGAGTGAGGAACAACATGAGCAGATCGCAACCGGGTACGTCAGGCAGGCACTCGCCAACGGTCTCGCAGAGCATTCCACGCGCGGCATCAATCCGTTCCGCTACGGTGTCATCGGTTCGACCGATACGCACTCGGCACGCCCTGGTGACGTAGACGAGGCGACCTGGCGGGGTGCAAGTGGACGCTTCGACGTACGGCCAGAACGCATGCGCCTGCTGGATACCAACAACCCCGGTGGTCTGACAGGCGTCTGGGCCGAAGAAAACACCCGGGATCGCATTTTCGCCGCACTGAAACGCCGCGAAGTGTTCGCAACCTCAGGTCCCCGGATCGCGTTGCGTTTTCACTTGTCGTGGGACGGCAAGGCAGACGATTGTCGGCGCGCACCATCCAGTGACCGAGTCTTAATGGGCAGTACCATCAGTGCGAAAAGCAATGAAGCGATGCCCGTGCTCTACGTCGAAGCACTGAAGGACACAGATCCCCTGGCGCGAGTCGATCTGATCAAACTGACGCTAGTCGATGGCGAGGTAAGGCAAACACTTACCTCGATTAACCTGGATCGCCGTCAGCAGAAGCACGCCTGCGTACGTCTGGAAGATGAGGAATTCGATTCGGCAAACCCGGCACTTTGGTACGCCCGAGTGCTGCAAGAGCCGACGCCAAGATGGCGTCAGGACGATGACGGCAATGCCGTGATGATTCAGGAGCGCGCCTGGTCATCGCCCATCTGGTACGAACCCTAAACACGCGAGCAATCAATAAAGTCTCTTCAGGAGAACACTTTGGCTGAACAAACCATGCACCACGACCACCTGGAACAGGTCAGCGAATCGGACCTGGTTAAGCGATTGACCGATCTCACGGGTTTGCTCGCCGAACATGCGCTCGAGGCTGAACAACAGCGCAAGCCAGTCGACTCGGTCATGGCCGCCATCGAGGCGACGGGCGCCTACCGCTACTTCGTGCCCAAGCGCTACGGCGGTTTCGAATACTCGCTGTCCTCGTTCATGGACATCGGCATGGCCCTCGGCCGGGGTTGCGTCTCGACCGCCTGGGTCACGACGTTCTGCATGGAGCACAACTGGCTGCTCGGCCTGTTTGCCGAAGCTGCTCAGGAAGACATTTTTGGCAAGCAACCCTACATCATCGCTCCCGGTGCTTTGGCACCGAACGGCCAGGCTACGCCAGTCGACGGCGGCTATCGTGTAACAGGCCGTTGGCAATGGGGCACCGGCATCATGCACGCCGACTGGGCCATGTTCGGCGCGCTGACGCCGCTCGACGACGGTGGCATGACACTGAAGATGTTCATTGCCCCCAAGTCAGACGTGAAGGTCATCGACACCTGGCACATCGACGGCATGGTCGGCACGGGCAGCAACGACATCGCTGTAGATGACCTGTTTATTCCAGCGCATCTGTGTGTAGACATCGCCGACCTGCGCGACGGCAGCAGTCCAGGCGCGGTGCTGCACAACAGCCCCACGTTCAAAATGCCTATGCTGCCGGTGCTCGGTCTAACAGCCGCTGCCCCTGCGGTAGGTGCAACGCTTGAGGCTGTCGATCTGTTTGCAGCACGACTGGAAGGCCGCACGGTGTACGGCACCACCTCGAAGCAAAGTGACAAACCCATCGCCCAGGCTCGCCTGGCCCAGGCGAGGATCGCTTCAGATGCGGCGAAGCAACGCCTGCTGGCACTGGCCGAGGAGGTCACCCGCTACGGTGAGCGAGGTGAGCCGTGCGCCGAGCTGGATCGCGCGCGATTGCGCCTGTCGATCGCAATGTTGGTCCGCGACTGCCGGGACATCGTTCGCGGGGTTATTGAGGCCAGTGGCGCCAGCGGCCACTTTCTGCATCATCCGATGCAGCGAATTGCCCGAGACATTAATACGCTGTCCTGCCACACCGTCTTCGATGTGGATATGGGTAGCGAGATGTATGGCCGATTGCTGCTCGGAATGGAACCCAACGGTCCGGTGTAGCAACCGACGGCGCGCGCTTTCAGTGCGCGTCGTACCAGATCGGGGAGGTATAGGCGCGCTCCTGAATGGTCTGCGCGAGATCGTCCGGATATTCCATCCCCAGCTCGCGAGCATCAAACAGCGACCAGCGCGGCGTTTTCGTTTCCAGTACCCGCAGGTAATAGAACGCGTTCTGACGCGGATCAAAATCCGGGTCCGTCCAGCGCCCCATCAAGCTGCCAGCCCCCTGCTCCGCATCGTACTCAAGGGTTTCTTTGTCCACCGTGTCTGGCAACGGCGGCAGTTTGCCGGAAGCAGGATCGATTGCACGCTGGCCCGACCAGGCCACGTCGAAGACATGCTCAAACGTCTCGCCGTTCTGCTCCCAACCCTTAACGATCTGAACACGATCGAGAGATGCACTGAGCGGATCACGCATGGCCGCAAAAACGATCGTCAGAACTTTCTTCTCTCGCCGAGTGCCTTGCAGCGTGCCGCCCATGGGTACGCCCTGCTCAACCGCCCGGCTGGCCCAATCCCCTTCCCACGGATTCACACCATCCATATCGAACCCTGCAAACGCTCGCACGGTAATGCGCGGCCCGGAGGTTGCCCAGGTTTCCTTGTCCTCCAGGGCCGAAAAGATGCCGGAGCGTGTGTTTTCGCTCGCCCAGACACCCGTTAGACCCGAAGCACTGAAGAAGCGCAGATCCATGCTCTCTGGGCTGGGCCGCATTCGTCGTTCCGGTGTGCCATCGGCGGCGCCAACCTTGCCGGAGAAATCGTTCTCAACCACGGAGACAATCCCCGTATGGGAGTCGCTCGCACCGACCAGACCGAAACGGAAAGGGTTAAAACCTTCCTTAGCTTGATAGCCAAGACCCGCTTTCAGTGCGTCACGGGCATAACTACCCTCCTGCCGGGTTACAGGTTTGGGACGAGCAACGTACTGCTGCACCAGTTCGAAACCCGCAAACTCATCATTGGGTGACAACAGCGGATGTGTCTCGGAGGTACCCTTTACCTGGGTGACCTCAAACACCGGCTCGTTGCGCGTGCGCTGACTCGCGTAGGCCCCATCGATCGGCTCACCATCTGATTTCCGTCTCTCGAACATGCGGCCGTCGGACAGGTTGGCGTTGTGTGGGATCGCCAGGACATCCGTGCCGCTCGCTCGCACCTCATCCATCCACTGCCACAAACCCTCAGGCTGGTTCGAATCAAACACGGTAAAAGGCTGGGGCGCCGTATCGCCTTCGAATATCACATTTCGATGCAGGTTCTGACCGTCAGGCGCAGACGTCCACTCGTACGCGATCAGTGCGGTAAACTCACCCGGCTCGTTCGCGGCGTTGGCGGAATCGATCATGACCTGCCACGTGTCTCGCTGGATCTGCACATCTGAGATCTCCACGATGGGCTCCTGACTGCGCAGCGAGTTTCCCAACCGAGCAAACGCTTCTCGAAAGACTTCGGGGTCTGGGTTTAGTACTTGCTTGGCAAACTCGAGCGTCGAATACGCATGATCCGGATCGTTCATGTTGCGCAGGGAACCCATGTACGCACCGTGATCCGTCACGGCCATGAAATCGAGAGGTCGGCTTAGCCGATAGGTCTTACCCATCGGATGCTTAAGCGGCATGCCTTTGGCAAAGTTGTAGGCGTCAGTAGGTGTGGAGCGAACGCGAAACACGAAGGCATCAAACGAGTATGCGGTATGCATGTGCAGCTCGCCGAAGTACGGCTGTTTCGCATCAGGCGACTCCGCGAGCATGTTCATGCATGAGGCAAGGCAGAGCCCGGCAGCCAGCACACGGCGTCGCCAGAGCTTTGATGAAGTCGACATAGTCCCCTCCCCAGGGAAACTGATTTCAACGGGGAGAGTACAAGCCGGAGCAGACGATGGCGACCTTACCCGGCGGCATCACCAGCCGGCTCACACAGCGGCGCTCAGTTGCGATTCAGATTTCAAACTCTTCAAAATCTTCGCCCAACTCCTCAGCAAGATTGCCCGCTACCGCCGACAGCCGCCCGGACAAGCCGGCCGACATGGCTGACAACACCGGCATCTCGAATAGCTGCCGCAAGGTCACCCGAACGCCGAGATCCGACTCGATACGCGCCGCGAGCTGAGTCGCGAGCAGCGAGTGCCCACCGACATCGAAGAAAGAGTCGTCGCGACCGACGCGCTCGACCTGCACTAACTCGCACCACAGCGCTGCGAGCGACTCTTCCATATCGCCTGCTGGCGCAACGTAAGTACGTCGACCGGTAACCAGGTGATCAATGCCGGGGTAAGGAAGTTTGGCCCGATCGATCTTGCCGTTCACTGTCATCGGCAACTCAGGCAGCTGCATCCAGAAACTCGGCACCATGACCTGGGGCAACTCTTTACGCGCGAAGTCTCGCAGCAGCGTCGCATCAAGATCGTCAGAACCCGAATAATAGGCGACGAGCCTTGCGTTGCCACCATCGGGATCGAACAACGACACCGCGACGCCTCGAACTCCATTGGCCCGCGCGATACAGGCTTCGATTTCGCCGAGTTCGACGCGGATGCCTCGAACTTTTACCTGATCGTCGCTGCGGCCCAGGTACTCCAGACAGCCGTCTCCGCGATATCGAGCAAGATCACCGGTACGATAAATTCGCTGCCGCTGGCGCAGAGGATGATCGGGGAACTTCTCCGCCGTAACATCGGGACGCGCATGGTATCCGCGTGCGAGCTGCACGCCAGCGAGGGCAATCTCCCCGGTTACGCCAATCGGCACGAGTTGTCCTTTGCTATCGACAATCAGAACTTCAACGTTCCCCGCTGGACGGCCAATCGTGACCGACCTGGCGCATTCCTCGGCTGTCGCAGCCGTCGCTCCAACCGTGCACTCCGTTGGTCCGTAGGCATTCACGAAGTGTCTGCCCGGAGCCCAACGTTGCAATACGTCGGGCGTGCAGGCCTCGCCCGCCGAACCGATGGTCGCGAGCGCAGGCAAGTTTTCGCAAGCGGTGACGGCCATCACCGATGGCGTCAGCACACAGGCGTTGATCGAATCGTCTCGCAGTAACTGCTCAAGTCTCGCGCCGGGCGCTTTGTCGTCCAGCGCAGCAAAGCAAACGGTGCCGCCGCTGACCCACGTCATGAATAGATCACACACGGCCGCATCAAAATTGAAAGACGCGAAGTTCAACACCCGCATGCCTGGCTCTATGCGGTACTGCTCAGCCTGAGCGAAGGCCATATTCGTGAGGCCTCGATGCTCCAGCAGCACGCCCTTGGGTTTGCCTGTGGATCCGGAGGTGTAGATGAGATATGCCAGATCGGACGGCGAAAGCTCCAGATCAGGAGAGGCTGAAGAATGAGCATCGAGACGCGCAGAAGCCTTGTCGAGCAACAACAGCACATCGGACTCTTCAGCATTCGACAGCAGGCTACCCGCAACGTCACTACGGCTGATCACCAGCGCAGCGTTGGAATCGGCAACCATGTACTGAAGTCGATCCGACGGATAGCCTGGGTCCAAAGGCAGAAACGCGCAGCCCGCCTTCAGCACGGCCAGACAACTCACGGCGTATTCAGTACCCGGTGGCAGGCAAAGACCGACGATGGTTTCTCGCTCGAGACCGCGAGCGATCAGTTCGTGGGCGAGTTGATTCGAACGGGATTCAAGTTCGCGATAGGTCAGGGATTCGCCGCCAAACAAGCTGGCAGCCACTGTATCCGGATAGAGCTGCGCGATGCCCGCTATCAACTCGGTCACTCGCTCCTCGGGGTAGTTGCGTTCGCGACGACCAAACTCATCGAGTAGCGTCGAGCGCTCCTGCGAGCTAACGATGTCAACGTCGCCGAGCGCACTCTCAGGATCTTCAATGGCTGCGCGTACGAGCGCCAGAAAGTGCCCGATCGTTCGCTGCTGTAACGCCGCATCGAAAACACCAGTGTCGAAATCGAAGGAGAGAACCACGCGGCCCGTGCTTTGCAGATCCCAGACCTGCATCGCCATCGGTTCGTTCTGATACCAGCGACCAGGGTGCGTGATGATCAATTCAGACTTCGAGCCGAGAAACTCAACGAAGGTCGCATTGACATAGTTGACCGACAGATCAAATGTCCGTGCCTCTGGCCGGTTCGGCGGCGACATGGCCGAATGTCGAAGCGCCCCGCGATATTGCCGGGAGAGGCGGCGAAAGACTTCCGCGAAGCTGTCCTCGCCACTAATGTCCGTGCGCAGCGGCGCGGCGGAAATCATGGGGCCATAGGCTTTCTTGTCTTCGTCGCTGCGGCGATTGTGGAAGAAAGCGCCAATACCAACCCGCTCATTGCCGGTAACACGGTGCAGCCAGGCAGATGTGATCGTCGAGACAAACAGAAACAGGCTCTGGTGTGCGCTCAGCGACTTAAATGGCGCGGCACCCACTCGCTCTCGAATAGACGCCGAGAGTGCATCATCCAGTTCAATGGTGTGGCGTTTGACGGCGCCTGAACCCGCACTGGCAGGCACGCCATAGAGGCTGAGCGGAGGCAGCGCAGCATCCATTTCCTTCTGCCAGTACGCGGACGATTTGGCAGCCGCTTCGCTGGCGAGAAACTCGCGTTCCTTCTCGACGATTCGATCGAAGAGCGGAATATCCAGCACCGGCATGTCAGCCCCTGCTTCCAGCGCGAGGTAGGCTTTCGAGACCGCTTCAAAGGCGGTCGAAAACGACCAGAAATCATTGAGAATGTGGTGATCGACCCAATCCAGGGCAAAATCGTTTTCGCCCAGCTTCAGCAATACGAAACGCTGTAGGCGTGTGTCAAAACTCAAGCTGAGGGTGTCTGCACGCAACTGGTCGCGCCAGATGGTCAGCGCCTGGTCGCCGTCACCGTGCTCGGTGAGATCCACTTCAACCAGATCAACCTGCAGGTCCGCGTCACGACGCATCGGTATGCCATCGACGTCTTCGAAGACGCTCTGGTGCAACTGGCTGTGACCATTAACATAGTCAATTGCGGCGCGCATCAGATCGGCGTCCACTTTTCGATCGACACGGATAATTCCGCCGGTACTGTAGATGCCTGGATCGAGCTTGTGTCCAAGCCAGATTCGCTGTTGAAGTTGGGTCAGATTGCTGCTGTTACCGGACATGAACGCTCCCAAAATACCGATACCCTTCTCGGCCGGCTTCCTGCCCGCCGTACTGCCTCAAAGGCCGATAAGTCCAGTATCGACGAGCGGGCTCATTGAACGGTGCCAACCCCGAAATCACAGGCGTGATCACCGCGGCAAATGTTCAATCGCAAGCGTTACAGTTTAACGACTGATCAGCGCCATAACCGTACTTGCGGCACTTCCTTGTAAACCGGTTGTAACGCTCCGTCAGTCCCCTGCAACCCTAAAACCCTGCTCTAATAGGATCAAATCAGCTCTACTCGGACAAAGCACGTGCCTACCGCAATCCTCTATCAGCCCAGCGCTGGAATCTCCGGAGACATGAATCTGGCCGCTCTGATTGACCTCGGTGCAGATCCCGAACACCTTCGCCGGGAACTCGACAAACTGCCCATCGCCGGAGAATTCGACCTGCAGATAACCGCGGCAAGCAAGATGGGTATTCACGGCACCCGGGTTGAGGTGAGGGCTCAGGATCAGAGCGATCATCGACATCACAGCAACATAGCAGCGATGATCCGCGACGCAGGTCTGGATCCCGAGGTCACGAGCCTTGCCCTCAACATTTTCCAACGCATCGCGGAAGCTGAAGCAAAGATTCACAACGTGGACATTGATCGCGTGCACTTCCACGAAGTCGGTGCGATTGATTCGATCGTCGACATCGTTGGCGGCGCAATCGCGATGATCGAGCTCAAACGGCGATTTGAAATTCACGAGGTACTAACACTGCCAATCGAGCTAGGCAGCGGTTTCGTTAACTGCGCGCACGGCCGGTTAGCCGTGCCCGCGCCAGCCACGCAGGAGCTGGTAAGTGGGCTACCCAGTCACTACGGCGGCGTCGACGGGGAAAGCACCACGCCAACCGGCGCCGCGCTGCTCGCCGCCCAGGTCACCATATCTGATATTCCCGATACGCTCATCGTACGCAAGACGGGCTACGGCATTGGCCACAAAGACTTCGCGATTGCCAACGTTCTACGGGTCGCTATCGTTGAGCTAAGCGATGCAATCGACCTCAACACCGCAGGCGTATCGCAGGAAGACTACTTCCACATCGAAGCTAACATCGATGACATGACCGCCGAGGCGTTCGAGCCTCTCGCGCAATCTTTGTTTGCGCGCGGTGCGGATGACGTCTACTTCAGCTCGATCATCATGAAGAAATCCCGGCCCGCAACCTGCGTAAACATCCTCTGCGACGCAGCCCACCGGGACATCCTGGCTGACACGCTCCTCAATGAATCGAGCACGATCGGCCTTCGCTACAAGACGTTTCAGAAACGCGTGCTGAGCCGTGAAATGAGGCAAGTCCTCACAGGAATTGGCGAAGTCACGGTTAAGATCGTCACCCAGCCAGACGGTCGGCAGCGATGGAAGGCTGAGCACGACGACATCCTTCGTATGGCTACAGAAGCCGGCATCGACTACGCCAGTGCACGACGCAGAGCAGATCAGGACATCGCTGATTTCCTAGCCTCGGACACCCGTGAAGAGCCAGGGATCGGATAAAACAATCACCCTTGACGGTTTTGCGGAAATCGCTACTCTAGTGACCTTGGTTAGAGCCACAACAGCCACGCTCGAGCGTGCGTCGGCATGCCCGGGAGAGCACCCATTGAAGACTGACCGAATTCTCAAGCATCCCTTATCCGGTGCGATCTACACAGCAAACGACGACGGCACCGTCGAGGTGGAAAACAACGGCGTCAAAGGCCTGTTCCGCTATGACGGGCGCTACATAAGCGGCGACATCCGACAAGCCGATCCGCATATGGCGCTTTGGCTGGCTGGGCCTCAGCTACCGGAAACCGCCGATACTTCAAGACGATTTAAAGCTGACGACTAAGACCGCCCACACGACGACCGAAACGAGATAGCAACAGGAGCCTCCCATGGCTGAAGCAGAACAGCAGATCAATTCCCAAGGCATCTCTTACCTGGATCTCGTGAATTCAGATCCAGTGCCCGCACCCGAAGTGCTGCAGCGGACCAACCGCTTCGAGTCCGACATCGTTACGGTGCCCATCAACCGGTACACGTCCCGCGAATACCACGATCTGGAGATGGAGCATCTGTGGCCCAAAGCGTGGCAGATGGCCTGCCGGGTTGAGCAAATTCCAGAGGTAGGTAACTACCACATCTATGAGATCGGAAAGTTCTCGATCATCGTTGTGAACACCAAGGAAGGGATCAAGGCGCACCACAACGTCTGCCGCCACCGTGGCCGCAAGCTGTGTGACGACCATGGCCATGCCGCGAGCTTCATCTGCCCTTTCCATGGCTTCAGCTGGCACCTGGACGGCAGCAACCGAAGCGTTACGTCGGACTGGGATTTCCCGCACATCGACAAGAGCGAATTTGGCCTCACGCCGGTACAAGCGGAAAGCTGGGGTGGCTGGGTATTCATCAACATGGACATGAGCGCGCCGCCGCTGGCAGAACACCTGGGCGAATTCCCCGATCACTTCGACGGCTGGCATCCCGAGAATCGCTACATCGAGGCCTGGACCGCCAAGGTTATGCCAACCAACTGGAAAGTCACCCAGGAAGCCTTCATGGAGGCCTTCCACGTGATCACTACTCACCCACAGATTCTCGAAGGCACGGGTGACGAAAACACCCAGTACGACGCGTGGGGCAACTTCTCGCGAGCGATTACGCCAAACGGAACACCGAGCCCTCACCTGCGCAAGTCTCCGAAGGAACAGGACCTCTTTGATGCGGTAACAATGCGCTATATGAGCCAGGACTCCATCGCGGAAGTCCCTGAAGGCACATCCGCTCGATCCGTTCTTGCCGCGAGCATGCGCGAGCAGTACAAAAACTGCTTCCCGAAAGGCACGGTGCTGTCGGAGTCCGAGTGCAACGACAGCATCTACTACACGATCTTTCCGAACTTTCACCCCTGGGGTGGCTTGAACAAGATCAACTATCGGTTTCGCCCGTATGGCGATCATCACGACAAGTGCGTGATGGAGTGTTACTACATAACGCCGTTCGAAGGCGAACGCCCGCCGCCGGCAGAAATGCATTGGCTGGGCGAAGACGACGATTGGACCGAAGCATCCGAGCTGGGCTTTCTGGCGAAAGTCTTCCAGCAGGATTCGTTCAATTTGCCCAAAGTACAGGCGGGCCTGGAAGCTGCGCAGTTCGATGAGATCTCGCTAGCGAAGTATCAGGAAACCAAACTGCGCCACTTCCACACACTGCTCGAACAGTGGGTAGACGCGAAAGCCTGAGTCGCACGCGACATCGATGAGCGAAAAAAGTTCTAGTTAATCACGGATTTTTGACGCACTATCGAGGCTCGGCTTCAGACGTGATCACACTCTGGGGCTGCAAAACAACGGCTGGGGAGCCGTGCGAGGGGAGAACGCCAGTGGCACGAGGCCGATAAGCTTCGTCCCTGGCGTTTTTTTTACGTCGTAAGTCAGCTATCGATTGCTAAGCAATCGATAGCTGACTTACGACGAGAGCTGCAGTGCATTTCTTCAAGCCGCGCCGCGGCTTAGAGAAATGCCCGAGAGCGTAACGGCGATCTTTCTTACGCCGAGCGCTACGCGCTCTGCGCAAGAAAAATCGACGCGCTTAGAACTCCCTGAGAGCGCAGTGCATTGTTCTAAACCCACGCAGTGGGTGCAGAATCAATGCTCGAGAGCGTCAACACTCCAAGATCCGTCCGACTGATCACCGTTACAAGCGGTATCGCGACGGCCACAAGATTGCCGCACTCCGGTTTCGCCTGCGTTCGCAAAGACGACCAAGAGAAAACGCGCCAACCGAGATCGCCGCGTCAGCGCTATGCGCTTCCTCGCGATGACTGGGTATTGGGAAGCCGGCGCGGCTTAGAAAGAAATCCACGAGCGCACAATCCTTCCTACCGTCTTCGCGAGCCGGCGCCTTGCGCAGCAAGGCGCGCAGCGACGCGATCTCCCTAAAGAGCGCTATCGCCATCGTCATGAGATTGCCGCACTCCGGCTTCGCCTGCGTTCGCAAAGACTGCCAAGCACTATCACCAACGTCACAAGATTGCCGCACTCCGGCTCCGCCTGCGTTCGCAATGACGACCAAGACAAAACGCGCCAACCGAGATCGCCGCGTCAGCGCTATGCGCTTCCTCGCGATGACTGGGTATTGGGAAGCCGGCGCGGCTTAGAAAGAAATCCACGAGCGCACAATCCTTCCTACCGTCTTCGCGAGCCGGCGCCTTGCGCAGCAAGGCGCGCAGCGACGCGATCTCCAGATAGTGCCCTAGAGCATCTCCTCCGCGATCAACTCCAGCGCTTCCGGCTGCTGAGCACCAATGAGCATGCTCGCGACATGGCCCTTACCCGCGGCTACTTTCCAGCGCTGCAAGCGCTCGCGCACTCGCTCAGCCGGGCCGACCAGGTGGCAGGCATCAATCAGTTCCGACGGCACAGCCGCCATGGCCTCGTCTTTCTTACCGGCGAGGAAAAGATCCTGAATCTTCACGGCAGCATCCTCGAAACCGAGGCGCTTGCAGTAGTTGTTGTAGAAGTTCTTGTCGCGCGCACCCATGCCGCCGATGTAGAGGGCCATGCTGCCGCGAATGGGCTGCATGCAGGCTTCTACGTCGTCGCCAATGATGCAGGTGACGAACGGAGAGACATCAAAGTCCATCAGCGACTTGTCGCCTGCCGCTGAGAAGCCGGCATCGATATCCTTCTGGAACACACTGTACTTCTCTGGATCGAGCCAGATCGGGAAGAAGCCATCAGCCACTTCGGCGGCGGCCGACACGCCACGTGGCGTGATCGTTGCGGCATAGATGGGAATGTCGTGGGTTGAATGCATGATGCTCTTGAGCGGCTTGCCCAAGCCGGTCGCGCCAGCGCCGGTGTAGGGAAGCTGATACATCTCACCCTCGAAGGTAGCAGGCGCTTCCCGGGCGAAGATCTGTTTCATGATCTGAATGTATTCTTTCAGGCGTGTAACGGGCTTGCCATAGGGCACACCGTGCCAGCCTTCCACAACCTGTGGTCCGGAGGCACCCAGGCCGCAAATGAAGCGCCCGCCTGACAGTTCAGACAGCGTCATGGCCGTCATCGCGGCCATAGCTGGCGAACGCGCCGGCATTTGCATGATCGCGGTACCGACCCGAATTTTAGTGGTCTGCGCCAGTATCCAGGTGGCAGGTGTCACCGCATCGCTACCATAGGCTTCAGCCGTCCAGATCGAATCGTAGCCAAGGTCTTCGGCTCGCTTGATGTGATCGATGGGAATGTTGATGGAACGACCGGAGTAACCGGAAAGAATACCTAGTTTCATTGCTCACCTCTTGGTATCGCGTTTAGGAAAAACTCTTGGGTAACCGATGCGAGGGATTGATCGGGCACCCCACCACCAGCTTCTGCTTGCTACAACCGCAACACCCTACCCCGGAGTGAAATCGGGATACAAGCGCGGTTCAGGCCGCTCGTGCACGTAGATATTCGATGATATCCGAAGACTCGTAGAGCCAGCGCACATCACCGTCTTGCTGAATACGAAGACACGGAACCGTGCCGCGGCCTCCACCACTGATCAGCTCCTGGTGCGCGCCTTGCTCGGTGTGAATATTGCGATAGGGGACTTCCAGCCCCGACTGTTCAATAAAGCTGCGAACGCGACCACAGAAAAAACAGCTGTCGTAATGAAAGAGTTGGTACTGCTCGGCCACGGCATTCGCCTCTTGTTTGGGATGGATCAGGAGCGCTTAGGAAGCTGCGTTTAAGAGGGTACACTGCAATCATTGCAACGCACTACAACAACCACCAGCCGGCACCGCCCAAATGCGTCCAGGCGAGCCCGGACGCGCAGCCCCAACACACACCCCCTACGCACAAGAAGAGGAGATCCGAACCGTGGCAAAAAACGCCCAGAAATCCGACAAGGCCAGCCGAGCGCGAAACCTGATTCTCGGCTTCACGTCATTGCTCATCGCAGCGATCCTGGGCTATGGCCTCTATACAGTCTACTTTGCAGGCGCTCCTGCGGACGGCGAGTTCGTCGAAGGCACGCACTTCGAAGTCATCGACAACCCACTACCCCGCCGACCCACAGAACCCATCAGTGTTTGGGAGTTCTTCTCCTACGGCTGCGTGCACTGTAAAAACTTCGACCCACTCATCGATGCCTGGAAGGAAACGCTTCCCGAGGACGTCACCTTCGAGCGCAAACCGGCCTCCTTCAACCCCATCTGGGAGATGCTCGGTCGCACCTACTACACCCTGATCGAGCTGGACACACTTGAGCGCAACCATCAGCGCCTGTTCCGAGCCATCCACGACAACGGCAGGCAATTTCTCTCTGCCCAGATGTTGGCTGATTTCTGCACGGACAGCGATACGGACGCCGCTCGGTTCCTTGAGGTCTTCAACTCGGCTGGCGTGCGCCGACAAATGTCGGCAGCCACAGAGGAAATGCGGCAACTCGGCGTCAACGCCGTACCTACGATCGTCGTCGCGGGCAAATACGCTGTGCGGCGTGAGGTTGGCCGCGCCCAGAGCCTGGACGTTGCGAACTACCTCATCGAGCGCGAACGTAGCGGCGGTTAGAGAGAAATACTCTGACTAACGTGTGCCGGCGCGCCTGGTGGGTCGCGCCGGCACCACCCTCGATATCCCAGCTCACCCACTAGGGAAGCTGCACCGTTACCGACACGCCATATCGCCGGGGCTCCCCGAGCTGCGTATAGGTACGCGTGTCGTAGATCAGCCGAGGGTCGTTACCGAATCGAAAACCACGAACCTCGGTATCCTCATCGGTCAGATTGCGGCCCCACAGGCTCACTGAGAAGAGTTCGGCCGTATAGCCAACCCGGGCATTGACCAGGTTAGCAGCGCCCGTTTCAGCGTTGTGGCTGTTGGAGAAGTAAAAGCCGTCTCTGCCCTGAAAAGCCAGCCGCGCTGACCATCGGCCATGGAGCCAGTCTGCGCCAATGTGGTAGGTGTATCTCGGCGCATGAGCCTGGTCACGACCATCGAGAAAGCTACTAGCGCTGGTGTCGTCCACGGTCGTCTCGGTATCCAGCAGTCCGACGCTCGCGAAGCCAGACAGTTTGTCAGTCAGCAGAAACTTGAGGTCCAGTTCCGCTCCACGATTAAAACCTCCAGCGGCGTTACTGATGAAGTCGATGAACTCGGAACTGCCGTCTTCGCGAACGATCACATCAGATTCATTGACCTGAACGTCGTCTCTCTGCATCCAGAATATCGATGCGGCGACGGTCAGCCGTTTCTCCCACGCCGAAGATCGAAGCCCTGCTTCGAGATTCCACAGGGTCTCACCATCATATTCGCGAAGTTCCGACGGTAGCGTCCCATCAGTGTTGAACCCGGCCACCTTGTAACCGCTGCTGGCGCTGAAGTATGCGAGTCCATTTCTGCCGAAATCACCTTCGAGCTGCACCCGGAACCCTGCGACGTTGTCGTCAGGCTGAAATTCGGCCCCCTCGCTATCTCGGTAGGTCGCCTTAGCGCGCTCCACACGAGCACCGAGGCGGGTGCGGACGCGATCCGTGAGCGGCAGCTCGAGCTCGCCATAGAGGGCAACGCGATCCACCTGGTAGGCGCTGTCGAAGTCAGCCGCAGCGAACGTATAGATTCTCGTCAGATCAACGTCCTGCTGGAAATTGTACAAACCGATCGTCCACGGTCTCGCCTCACCACTAGACAGACGGATATCGAGCGTTGTCATGTTGCGATCACGGAGGTAACGGTCAGTCGAGCTGTATTCGAACGGATCAAAACCGACAAACGTCCAGTCTTCGTCATAGCCGTAGTCGACATCGCTTTGGGCATGCGCAAGCGTGACGCTCAAGTCGTTATCGGCAACCTGAGTCGTGAGAGTGGCGGCGGCAAAACTGCTGAGGGATTGATCAAATCCAGGCTCGTCACTGCGCGTATCGCGATCATTGTCGAGCGAGAACGCATCGTAGCCATTGTCGACGTCAGCGTACCCAAGCGTCATCGACAGGTCGCTGACCTCACCGAGAGAGAAGTCCCCACGCAGCCGTACAAGCGTCTCCTTGCGATCGTTCGTTGAGCTATTGGTTGTCGTGTTGTCGATGTAGCCGTCGCTTTCGGTATGAAACGCCGCCAGCCTGAGGCCACCACCGGACAGGACAGCGCCGATGTCTCGGCCGCCATAGTTGCTGATGCCCACATCAAGATAGCCCGCGAACTCCTGCGTGGGCGGGTTACTGCGAATGTTGATTAACCCCGCCAGCGCGTTTGAGCCGTGGAGCGTGCCTTGCGGGCCGCGCAACACTTCAATCTGATCGACGTCGAACAACAGAGCGGACGTGCCAAAGCCGCTGAAATCCACGCCATCGATGATCAGGCCCACCGAAGAGTTCAGCGGCTCACGAAACTGACCGCGTTCGCCGATCCCGCGAAGCTGGATAAAACGAGCGCGCGAGGCGCCGCTGGCAAAATTCACGTTGGGGACGCTCGCCAACGTGTCTTCCAGATGCAGCGCTTGCTGGCGAGTAAGCTCCTCGCTAGTCACGACACTGACGCTCGCCGCCATGTCTTCCAGGCTTCTCGCCTGCAGCTCAGCCGTCACGACAATTTCTTCCACCTCGGACGCCAGCGCTGGTACGCCGTACAGCAAGCTCAGTACCAATACCAAAAGCAGTCCAGGCAAGCGGGTCGATTCCATCGCGTTTTCCTCTGTCCAATGCGCGCCGGTGCATCACTGGCAGCGCCGTTAACTCGGCAACGGCGCGCACCCGCTCCACTTCAAAAACTGAGGCGAACGAGAAGCGGTACCGGATGCCGTAGGTCAGATAACAACGCGGGATAGAACTGCGAAGTCGGAACAGTGTTGCTCCGAGGCGAGGCCACGACGATAAGTCAGAAGCTCACCAAACCAGGGCGTCTCCCTCCACCGCCAACGATCGCTCGCAAGCACGCGGAATAGGGGTTAGAGGCCAGGTTTTTCGCGCCCGATTCCTACGCCGGTACTAACCGGATCAGGTTCAAAGGGTCCGCATCACGTTGCGTCTCAGGCCAGGCATATTGCCGGGACCACCCCTTGGGCTCGGGCGCACTATAACCCGTGCAACGCGCTTCAGGCCAGGTTCAGTCGATATCGGTCACCGTCGCTGTTAGCTTCGAGCAATCCAGCACGGGCGCGCAGTCAAAAAGATCAACATGAACGCGAGTAACTCCCGCGCACAGAGATACAATGTGGTCATGCGCTGGTTGAAACGTCTATTGCTGCTATTCAGCGGGCTAACACTCGTCGCCGTCATCAGCCTCGGCGGCTACCTGTACCACCTCGACGGCATCATCACCGAAATCTTCGACGGTCGGCGCTGGGCGCTGCCGGCGACGGTCTTCGGCCAGCCTACCGAGCTGTATGCAGGCGCTCGCCTGAGCCGACGCGAACTTGTGGATGAACTGACAGCTCTGGGCTATCGGCAACGGGCAGACGTGCGCCGGCCGGGCGCGTTTCAGCAGCGAGGCAGCACGGTAGTCATTCACCTGCGCCCGTTTCAATTCATGGAACGCAGCCGAGAAGAAGAGATCATCGAAATCTCGTTTGCGGGCGGCGCAATCAGTGATCTGAAACAGCAACCATCGAATCGCAGCCTCGATCTCGTTCGGCTCGACCCTCCCCAGATCGGTAGCTTCTACCCGAACCAGGGTGAAGACCGGCTTGTACTCGCGCCCCACGAAGTACCGCGGCTACTGCGCGAAGGCCTGAAAGCTGTTGAGGATCAGAATTTTGACCGTCATCCCGGTTTCGACATTCGAGGCATTGCTCGAGCGTTCTGGGTAAACGTAACCGCCGGCGAGCTTCGTCAGGGTGGATCGACGCTGACCCAGCAACTGGTGAAAAGCTACTTCCTGAGCAACGAGCGCAAGCTGTCTCGCAAGCTACGCGAGTTGGCCATGGCGGTGATACTCGACGCCCGTTACAGCAAGGCGGATCTGATCAATGCCTATATAAACGAGATCTATCTTGCCCAGGACGGCGCTCGAGCCGTGCATGGGTTTGGCCTGGGCGCACACTACTACTTCCAGCAACCGCTCGCGGAGCTCGCTCCCCATCAGATTGCGCTGTTAATCGGCGTCATTCGAGGGCCGTCTTACTACAACCCCAGACGCAACCCCGAGCGCGCACTCGAGCGACGAGACCTCGTGCTGACGATCATGCACCGGCAGAGGCTGATCGACGACGAAGCGCTCGCGATAGCGCTGGCAGAACCCTTGACCGTGAGCACCAGCGGAGGCGGCAGCGTCTACCAACCCGCATTTATGGACCTGGTGCGCAATCAGCTTCGAGACAACTACAGCAGCGAATCGCTTACTGACGAGGGCCTCAGAGTATTCACGACGCTGTCCGCTCGCCTTCAGCGCGCCGCCAGCGCGGCGATCGATGAGTCGCTCGCAGACATCGAAGCAGCCCGCAGCCTCGACGCCGGGACGTTGCAGGCAGCGATGGTTATCGCCAATGCGCAGACAGGTGATCTGCTGGCAGTCGTCGGCGGCAGAAACAGCAGCTACAACCGTGCGCTGAACGCCAAACGCCAGATCGGCAGCCTGTTCAAACCCGTTGTCTACCTCGCGGCGCTTGAGTCCGGGCGTTACAACCTCGCTAGCGTCCTGAGGGACGAACCAATCAGCGTGCCCGCCGGGCCAAATCAGCCGGACTGGCAACCAAAAAACTTTGACAACGAGACTTACGGCAACGTGCCCCTCTTCCAGGCGCTCGCTCGATCGCTGAATCTGGCCACGGTCTCTTTGGGAATGGATGTGGGTGTCGAAAAGATCGGACAACGCTACGCAGAGTTGATCGGTGGCGCGGCACCACCTGCATTCCCTTCCTTGTTGCTAGGCGCGATCGATTTGTCACCTCTGCAGGTCGCGAGACTGTACGGAAACTTTGCGAGCGGCGGCTTCGACGCGATCCCCAATCCCGTGATCGCGGTTCTGGATTCGGGCAACCAGACCATCGAGGGTTTTCCCATTGCGCTCCGCCAAACCGTCGCGCCCGACGTGTCAGAACAAATGACCGCAGCGTTGATGGCAACGATGAGCCACGGCACTGGGCGCCGGTCGCCCTATGCAAACAGCGGTATCGCCGGCAAGACCGGCACCTCCGATGGCAATCGGGACAGCTGGTTTGCAGGCTTTGATGGGCGGCACCTGGTTGTGATCTGGGTCGGTCGTGACGACAACAAAGCGACACCGCTGACTGGCTCAACCGGCGCTCTCGCCGTATTCAACAAGCTCGCGGAAAAGATCGGCATAGACGCATTGCCGCCGGCGCGCGGTGACATGCTCGATCCGGCAACGGGCCTACGCAGTCGCGAGCGCTGCGGAGAAGTCATCACGTTACCGCTCCCGGAGAACCTTGATCTGCCCTATGTCGACGGTTGCGGTGATAGCATTCGCGATTCCATCCGCTCCTGGTGGTCTCGATAGTGCCGCATTCCATCTCCGAACCGACGACCGCCTGTAAACTGGCGGCTCGTACCCCATTGCTCGCATGCCTCGCGATCGGGCTTTTTCTCGCGGGCTGCACGAGCGCTCCAACGCTGCCACCACCGGTGGTTGAGAGCGGTACCCAGCGCGAACCGAAAGACGCGCCCGTCGAGCCGGATGGTTCTGGGCAGGATGCTGCCAGCAAGCCTAACCCGGCAACGCTTGCCCTCATGGACCGCAGCGCCGTAGCGGCGCGGGACGGCGACATTCGAGGGGCGATGGTTCTACTCGAGAGAGCCATTCGGATCGAACCCAGGAACCCATCGCCGTGGATCGATCTTGGTCATCTGCATCTGCAGACTGGCGCGCTAGGACGAGCAGAACAGAGCGCCCGCAAAGCACTGGCGCTGGCGGATGAATCAACCGCGAGCGGGTTGCGAGCCACGCGCGCCGGATGGCTCCTGATCGCAGATATTCGCGATCAGCAGAAACGAGCGGTAGAGGCGGCTTCCATTCGAGCACGCTGGGAACGCCTGACGGGCTGAATCGATTCGGTACTAGCTCCGATGGCTCCTCCCGCTTCAACCAAGTCCATCTGCATTCAGTCGGGCATATATCGCCGTGTCGCACAGCTCGGCTGCGTTGTCTCGGCTGTCACGTAGAGCAATACCCTCCAGAGCAAAGCCTAACCTCTCTGCCACCGCCCGACTCGCAATGTTGCGCGTGTCCGCGTGCAGAGACAGCCGCGCTCCGCGCAGCTCCTCAAAAACGTAGCGGGTTACGCGGCGAACCGACTCCGTGACGTATCCGCGCCCCGTATGTCGACTGTCACACCAGTACCCCACTTCAAATGCCGGCACATCCCAATCGATGCGATGCAAACCAACCGACCCGAGCAGTTCACCACTCGCGCGCGAACGCATCAGCAACGGGAAGTCTGTGCCCGAGACAATTTGCTCTTCGCTGCGCTCGCAGAATTCTCTTGTTGCCTCTACCGACGGAGCACTCTTTGCCCAGGGCAGCCAGGGTTGCAACGTTGCTATCGACGTGACGATCGCCTCGTTCATTTCCTCGGCCGCGGAAACGGAAACGGGAATTAGAATGACTCGTTCGGTTTCGAGCGCCGCCGCAAAGGGCTGTTGAAACGACACGTACTACCCCCTCCCGCTACGTTACTGAACCATCTCAAGCCAGTGCTTAACAGGCGTGCTGCCGCGGCCTGCCAGATGGGTCTGGCAGCCGACGTTTGCGCTCACAATCACATCCGGCTCGCCGGCACCCAGCGCTTCAAGCTTTCGCTCTGCCAGAATTCCCGCGAGTTTGGGCTGGAGTACCGAGTAGACGCCGGCCGATCCGCAACACAAATGCGCATCGGCGACGCTCACCAATTCGTAACCTACGGCGGACAGAATCTGGCTGACAACGTCGGGCAGCTGTTGACCGTGCTGCAGAGTGCACGGCGTTTGCACGGCGAGGCGAAGGCCCGGTTGCGCAGCCTTCAGCCGATCCGCATACGGCAGCAGAAACTCAGCGGCATCACGGGTAGCCGCAGCGACCCGCTCACCCGCTTCGGCGGCGCTCGTCCCGGCAAGCAAACGACCGTAGTCTTTTACTGTCACACCGCAGCCACTGGCGGAAGACACAACCGTCCCGTTCTCCGGTAGCGCCGCGCTTATCGATTCGGCGGTGGCTGACATTCGCTCGATTGCTTGCTTCTCTTCCGACAAATGCAGGGCAAGGCCCCCGCAACAACCTTCATCAGGCGCGAAACCAACAGGTAGCTCCAGCCGCTGGCAGATCTGCAACAGGCGTTCGTTAGTCGCCGGCGTTAACTGGCGCTGCACACAGCCCTGCAGCAATAGCACAGAGACTGACTCATCACGCTTGGCAGCCACTCCGCTCGAAGATGGAAAAAGCGGGCGAACCCGCCGGGGTAACAACGGACGTAGCCAACGCACGGGTACCGTCAGCTTCGCCAGGCGCTGGGGGTATGGCAATAGTCGCAACATGAGGAAGCGCTTGATTCGCTCGGTGAGCGAACGCTGCAGCTTCGGCTCCAGCGTCGCCCGCCCGATCTCGAGCAACTCGCCATAGTCAACGCCAGACGGACAAGTGGTTTCGCAGGCTCGGCACGTGAGGCAACGATCCAGGTGATCGCTCGCGATGAGATTCGGCTCACCGGATTCGAACATCTCCTTCATGAGATAGATCCGGCCACGCGGACCATCGCGCTCGTCGCCGAGTACTTGATAGGTGGGACACGTCGCATTGCAGAAGCCGCAATGCACGCAGGCGCGCAGAATCTCGTTAGCGCGCTGCCCCTGGGGGGTCGCCAGGAACTCGTCAGGCAATTGGGTACGCATCAGCCTTCAGCCCGACGGCGCTGATCATCGAACGACGACGGCGCGAAGACACTGTCAGGATCAAAAGCCATCCGCACGCGGCGCAGAATATCCAGATTCGCAGTCGCGAGCCCGCGCACGGTGCCCGCGCTGACGCCACCAACAGTCATTGCCCAACTACCCGGCACCGCCAACGCCTGACGCGGTAACTCATCGACTGCCAGCCAGCGCACTCCCCCTGCCCAGTCGATGAGAATCTCGCCGCCAACGAGCGCCGCGCTGGGGGCGCTCGACAGTCGCCACAGAGTCTGTCCCGAGCTGATCCGCGATGAGAGCCCGGGGCTTGCATGCCGCGAGAGCTGATCCCAAAAACCAGCATCACCCTTGTCACCGCCCAGGCGTTTGCAAGCAGCCAACACTGCTGGCTCGCTACCCGCCAACCGAAGATGAAGCGTGTCAGCCGCATAGGCGATGCCCGTCAGCGACGGCTCCTGCAAACGCAATTCGGACATGATCGGCAGTACGTCAGCAGGCGGCATCGAACGGCTGAGATAACGTTCGCAATCGGGCTTTGGAGCAACGCGCAGGCTGGCCGACAACAGCACCCCAAAGCTTCCGCGAGCACCGCATTGCAGCCGCGCGACGTCGTAGCCGGCGACATTCTTCATGACCTCGCCGCCGAAGCGTCCGTGCTCACCAAGTCCGTTAATCAGCTCAACACCGAGCAACGCATCGCGAACGCCTCCGGCGAATGGTCGGCTCGCGCCGCTGGCATCAGCGGCAACCATGCCTCCCACTGTGCCGTCGCGAGCAAAGCTCACGGGCTCGAAAGCCAACTGTTGACGGTGCCGCGCCAATTCAGCGACGAGCTCTCGCACGGGCGTTCCTGCACGCACGGTAACCACCAGCTCTTCCGGTGCGTAGCGCACAATGCCCCGATGTTCACTGATGTTTAAGACGTCACCATAGGGCAACGGCGCGACTGCGGAGCGCGATCCGGCTCCGCGAACTGCGAGCGTTTGCCGATTGGCCCTGGCAGCACGCACAGCGTCCACTAACTGATCCGTCTGGTCTGTCATCAGAATCTCGGCAAGTTCCGAAACGGAAGCTCGCCGGCATGAACATGCATGCCACCCACCTCACTGCAGCGCGTCAGCGTCGGTATCGCCTTGCCAGGATTAAGCAGCCCAGCGGGATCGAACGCCTGCCGAAGGCGATAGAACTGTTCCAGCTCAACGCGCCCGAACTGGCCGCACATCGCATCCAGTTTCTCAACGCCAACACCATGCTCGCCGGTAACGCTCCCGCCCGCCTCAACACAGGCTGCGAGAATGTCGTTGCCAAATGCCTCGGCTTGAGCGAGTTCGCCGTCGACGTTAGCGTCGTACAGAATGAGAGGATGCAGGTTGCCGTCACCAGCATGAAAAACGTTCGCAACTTGCAAGCCGTATCGTTGCGACAACTGGCCAATGCGATCAAGAACGCCGGCTACTGCTTTTCTCGGGATGGTTCCATCCATGCAGTAATAGTCGGGCGCGATACGGCCTACGGCGGGAAACGCCGCTTTCCGACCAAGCCAAAGCCGGGCTTGTGCAGCTTCGTCCTCGGCAACGACCACCGACACCGCGCCTGCAGCAAGAACGACGCGCTCAACGGCCATACGGTTAGCGACAACCTCGTCAACGTCGCCATCCAGCTCGATGAGCAGAATGGCTGCCGCATCTCTGGGATAACCGGCGCCGACGAAGTCCTCTGCGGCGGATACGGCCAGCTTGTCCATCATCTCCATGCCGGCTGGAATGATGCCTGCCGAAATGACATCGGCAACAGCCTGAGCTGCGTTCGAAACCTCCGAAAATGCGGCCATCATCACGAGCTTGCTTCGGGGAAGCTGCCTCAGGCGCAACGTAATCTCGGTGATAACGATCATCTGGCCTTCCGAACCGTGTACGACGGCAAGCAGGTCAGCACCAGGCAGATCAAAAGCCTCGCCACCGATCGCCACAGCCTCACCGGTCATGAGGAATCCGCGCACGCCGATGACGTTGTGTACCGTCAGTCCGTACTTCAGGCAATGTACGCCGCCAGCGTTCTCGGCGACATTGCCACCAATGCTGCAGGCGATCTGGGAAGAAGGGTCCGGCGCATAGAAAAGCCCCGCCGATTCCGCCGCCTCGCTGACGGCGAGATTACGAACACCCGGCTCGACGACGGCGATCAGGTTGGCCGAATCAATCCGCTTGATCCGCTTCAGGCGCGAAAGCACCAGCAGCACCCCCTCCGCTACCGGCAGCGCACCGCCGGATAGACCAGTCCCGGCGCCGCGGGTGACCACAGGTATATCGTGTTCGTGACAGATACGCAGCAGCGCTGAAACCTGACTCTCACGGTCCGGCAAGCAGACAACCCATGGCATGGCGCTGAACGCGGTCAAGCCATCGCTCTCATAGGGCTTGATCGCCTTAGGGTCCGTAATCAACCCATCGGCCGGCAGGTTCGCCCGCAACATTTCAAGAACAAGGGGGGTGGTCATCGGCGCAGTATACGGCCGGCATCTTTCATAGACGACCGTGCACTGCGGGGCAACCGAATCAGAGGCGAAACGTCGCCGCTGATGCGAGGTGCTTTGATTGCTAGAAGTGGTAGTTCAGCGCAGCAAATGGCCCGCTGACATCCAACTCCGCATCATCAATGTCATCAATGTCTTCAAGGCTGAGTTGCCAGCTACGATAGCCGACTTCAAAGCCCAGACCGATCTCGCTCTCCCAACCCAGACGGGCGGAGGCATCCACGAGTTGATTGCCGTTGTAGGCGATCGCGTGAACGTCGGCTGCAGCCCAGCCGCCGGTGAACGGCAGGTCAACCCTCGCTCTTCCGTAGACTAGCGGCAGAAAGCCCGTAAACGTTGCTTCGCCAACCTCGAAGTCAGACTGAATCAGAATATCGCCATCCAGATAGCGAACCGCTAGTCCAAGGTCGAGCGAGACCACATTGTCCAGAATTTCGTAGTAAGCGATGGCATCCATCTGCGTCACATCGACATTCGTTGCGACGTCAGAGTTGATGACAAACGTCGTCCCGTTGAACTCGATTTCCCGATCCAGCACGTTGTCGCCAGTCACCGAGATATCCGCGTATTGAAGGCGCACGTTGGGCACCATCGGCACGAAGTGCTCAAGCGCAAAATAGAAGATATTGTTGCCTTCGTCATCGAGGCCAAGATCCTGCTCGACATCGATATCAATGATGCTGCTTGAGGCGATATCTCCGCCGAAGCCCTGCTGCCAGGTGCCGGCGCCGGCATAGACACCCAAAACGGTATCGGCCTGGACGCTGCCTGTCGTCGCGCAGGCAGCAAGAATCGCCGCAGCGGCGGCAATGCGAGGGGTATTCATGGCTGACTCTCCTGTACTCCTCATCATGAGGAATGGTGATGTTGTCCCTGGGGAACGCCTGACCAATTTCAGAGGTTCCCTACCAAGTATAGGAAGTGCACGAGATGCACTTCGTGATCATCAGCACATGCCTGAGAGCCTTGAGTTAACTCTCAAACGCAGGCAAAAGGCTGAACACTTAACTCAAGGCTCCCTTAGACGCTCCCTCCCACCTTCTCTATGATCACTGCCTGCTCCGCGGAGAGCCAGCGCCGCCAACGCCATAGGATCAATCATGTCCGACCAAACAGAAACGTCCACCACCAGCCCGTCGGACAACCCCTCAGCGCGTCTGCGCGCTCTGGGCTTGCGGCTACCTGCCCCGATGCCCATGGGCAACCTGCCGTTCAAACTGGTACGCGTCTATGGCGACAGGGCCTACCTCTCCGGTCACGTCCCAATCGCGCACAACGGCACGCTGGCCCGACCGAGGGGTAAGGTTGGCGCATCCCTGAACGAGGACGAGGGTTATCAGGCGGCTCGCCGAGCGGCACTGTCGATGCTGTCGAGCCTGCAGGCAGCGCTCGGTACGATCGATAAGGTGGATTGCTGGCTTCGAGTCTTCGGCATGGTGAACGCCGCTCCCGGTTTCAACAACCTGTCCGCAGTGATCAACGGCGCTTCCGACATCATTGTCGATGTCTACGGGGCCGAGCGAGGCGCTCACGCGCGCAGCGCTGTTGGCATGGCTGAGTTGCCTTTTGGCGTCGCCGTAGAAATCGAGGCCGAAGTCGTTGTTCGGCCCTAGCACCATCACTAACACGCACGAACGGGCAATACGAAATACGCTGGAGAATCCCTGATGAGAAAGTTCCTGTTCGGTATGGCCGTCTTTTTAGTGGTGGGCCTTGTGGTCATCTGGCTCTTCCGCAACGAGCTGGGCTTCTGGATGTTTGCCAACTATGTCAAACCCGATGCGCCATTTGCCGAAACCGCTGTTCCTGCGGCGCCAGACTATTCTCGAACTGAACACTGGGCGGCACTGCCGAGTGTTGAGGACAATGCGGACGTAACCCCCGGGGCCGCTGTCGATCGGCAGGCGGAAGCGGCAGTTGATGTGTTCTTTATCTACCCCACGACGTTCATCACGTCAGAAGGCTGGAACGCGCCACTGGATCACGAAGGCGCGAACGAGATCATTGACGATATGGTGCTGCCCCACCAGGCATCCGCGTTCAACGGTTGCTGCGCTGTGTACGCACCACGCTACCGACAGGCGACGATGTACTCATTTTTCGATCAGCAAGACCAAGGCAAAGGCGCCTTGGATCTCGCCTACGGCGATGTTGTCGCAGCGTTTGACTACTTCATTGATCACTACAGCGAAGGACGCCCCTTTGTTATTGCCGCTCATAGCCAGGGAGCACGACACGCAGAACTGTTGCTGAAGGAACACATTTACGGGAGAAAGATTGAGGATCAATTGGTCGCGGCGTACCCGATCGGGTTCAACCTGGAAGAAGGCAGCCTGCCCGTGTGCAGCACGCCCACCGAGACCGGCTGCGCTGTGACCTGGAATACTGTTGGCCCGGGATTCAAGCCCTTCGAAGATACGTCCCGAATGATCTGTGTGAATCCACTCACCTTCGATACCAGCAAACCCGCCGCCGGTTTCGACGCCAACCTAGGCAGTTTGCTCGGCGCGACCGATGGCTCCATCAGCGTCATTGACGGCGCTGCTGACGGCCGCTGTGAAGACGGCCTGCTCAAGATCAGCGAACTTCGTTCGGACTCCGGCTTTAACCTTCTGATGGGCTCAGGCAACTACCACGTCTACGACTACAGCCTGTTCTACTTCAACATTCGCCAGAACGTTGAACAGAGAGTTGCCGCGTTTCTCACTCACTAGGTGGTCGCGAGGAACCGAACACGGTGTGCGAGCGGACGCGAGGTACCCGATTTTGTCTTCGCGAGGA
>CAYGQC010000006.1:0-8630 GCA_964351875.1 uncultured Pseudomonadales bacterium | reverse complement strand
CGCTTGATCTCCTCGAGAATCTCAGCCACGGGCCGAACCGAATCAATTCGACCTGCCACCTGGCCGGACAGCGCGATGCTGGATTCCATGTCGCCGCCGAAGTAGAGATCTGTAGCGGTACCAAACTCAGAGAACGCGTTCGTTACCGTGTCGAACTCAAGCTTCGACGTCTTCTCAGTGCGTAGTGCCCGAAGCGCGGGCGAGGCATGGCGGTTGAGGAATACCGTACCGGTCTCCTGAGCGTCGACAATCGCGTTCTTCCAGTTCGCGTGCACCGGCGACTCCGCCGCTGACACCATCCGAGTGCCGAGCTGAACCGCTTCAGCGCCAAGCGCGAAGGCGGCTGCCATGGAACTGCCGTCCACAAAACCCCCTGCGGCGATGATCGGGACATCTGTCTTCGATCGAATCAACGGCAACAGCACCATGCTGGCAACGTCCTTCGGATTCTTGAAGCCGCCGCCTTCGCTGCCTTCGACGATCAACCCGTCGACGCCAAACTCCAGCGCCTTCAGGGCCGCTCTCAATGTCGGCACCACGTGAAAAACGGTGAGTCCTGCCGATTTCAGAGTCTCGGTGTAACGCTCGGGACTACCCGCGGAGGTGGTCACAAACTTGACGCCTTCGTCGATCACAAACTGGGCGATGTTCGGATCACGAACAAATGCCTGGGCAATGTTCACGCCGAACGGTTTGTCCGTCAGCGTACGCATCTTCTTGATCTCTTCCCGGATAACGTCCAGCTCGCCGGATGAGGTTTCAATGATGCCGAGCCCGCCGGCGTTGGAGACGGCTGACGCTAGCTGCGAACGGGCAATCCAGCCCATTGGGGCCTGCACGACCGGAATTTCAATGCCAAGTAGACGCGTTATTCGGTTGTCAAACTGCATGCTCAGCCTCGTAGGTCAGGGAGTTGGTAACCGTCGGCCTCGAGCTGTGCCCGCACGACTTTCTTGTCCATTTTGCCGGTCCCCGTCATGGGAATACTGTCAGCAAAAATCACATCATCCGGAAGTTGCCACTTCGCGAACGTCTCAGCGCAATGACCGATTATCTGTTCCGGTGAAACGTCCGCTGCATCCGCGAGGACAACGACAGCTACAGGCCGCTCGTCCCACTTCGGGTGCGGCTGAGCGACTACGCAGGCCTGAGCTACGCCGGCGAGCGCGACAATGTGATTCTCCATGTCTACGGAGGAGATCCACTCACCGCCGGTCTTGATCAAATCCTTCGAACGGTCGCTGATAATCAGGTACTGACCCTGATCGATCATGCCCACGTCTCCCGTGACCAACCAATCCTCGTGAAACTTGTCCGGCTGAGGATTGCGATAATACTCACGACAGATCCACGGACCACGGATCAGAATCTCACCAACGGATTCGCCATCATTCGGCAAGCGATTGAATTCGTCATCAAAGATGCCGATCTCAATGCCAGGCATGATCTGCCCCGCTTTGGCGACGTTGTCGAAGCGCTCGTCATCGCTGAGGTCGAGATCGCTCCGCTTGGCGATTCGCCGTGACAGCGTAGCGAGCGGGCTCGTCTCGGTCATGCCCCAGCCCTGAATCATCTCGACATCCAGCTCGTCCCAGAACCAGCGAATGAGTGAGGGCGGTGGCGCAGAACCACCACACGTCAGTCGCTCGAGCTTCTCGAAGCGGTACTCGTCCGGCTTCGACTCGACGAGCGCTTTGATACCCTGCCAGATCGTAGGAACACCCGCAGAAAGAGTTACATCCTCATCTCGCATCAATTGCGCCAGGCGCTCAGGGTCCATGAAGCGGTGCGGCAGTACCTGTTTGCAGCCGAGCATCAAAGCCGCCCAGGGTAAGCCCCAACTCATCGCATGAAACATGGGCACGATTTCGCAGAGCGAGTCCGTCGCCGATAACGCCATTGAATCCGTCAGACCGATCACGAGGGTGTGCAGAAACTGAGAGCGGTGCTCGTACTCAACGCCCTTTGGATTGCCCGTTGTACCGCTGGTGTAGCAAAGCCCGAGAGGCGAATCCTCCGGAATCTGCGGCCATTCAAAAAGCGTCGGCTTGCCGGCAATAAATGCCTCGTAGTCCACCGCATTTGGCGCGCTAGTAGTCCAACCCTCGAAGCCGTCTTCGGTCGCCACGATCACACGTTCGACCGTAGGTATCTTGCCGGCAAGCTGATCGAGAAGCGGCAGCATGTCCGCATCCGCGATGATGACCCTGTCTTCGGCGTGATTGATGATGTATTCCAGATCACCTGCCGACAACCTCAGGTTGAGGGTGTGCAGCACCGCGCCCATTCCTGCGGTCGCGTAGTAGGCTTCGAGGTGACGATTGCCATTCCACATCAAAGTACCAACCCGATCGCCAATGGCGATACCGGCATCACTCAGCGCGTGGGCAAGTTGATGAGATCGATCGCGAATCTCGCCGAGGGTCTGGCGTCGAACTCCATTTTCGGTAGCGGTAACAACCTCCGCGTCGGGGGACACCATCGCTCCCCGGTCAATCAGCCGCGACATCAATAGCGGCGAACTCTGCATTCCCATGGATCAATATCCCTCGTTGTTTCGTGACAAGGTTCTAACGCCGGCGTAAGCGCTGAAAACAAGGCGCGATGATATCCCAACGTGCAGCGATACTGAGCACCCGCTCGCGCTCAGATAAACTTCAAGTCGCCATCAATGCGGCTGCTGACATCTGCCAACTGGCGAGCGGTCTCCGCTTCGTCCCAACCGAGCAACTCTGCTGCCCGCTCGGCGATTTGCGGCAACGCCTGCTCCAGGAGATCCGGCTCGAAGAAGGCGAGCCGCATTCGGCGGTAGACGATATCTTCCAGTGACTGCGCGGACTCTGTATCGATAGCCCAGTCCACTTCGCTGGCGAACACGCCATCGGCGATCGGCTGTCGATTGTCAGCCAACACGTCAGAAACTTCGCTTCCATAGAGCCGTACCAGCCGAAGCGCTGCGTCGGCATCGAGCGAAAATTGCTCGGCAATGCTTGCCGCCTCGCCGGAAACCCTGCGCAGATCCCCACCGGGCAGCGGCGTCAGCGGGTCTGCCACGCTAAGCGGCCGGTCAAGCACACCGGAGATAGCTTTTAACGCATCCTCCGCCATCTTGCGAAAACCAGTGAGCTTGCCACCCGCAAGCGTGATCAGTTTGCCAGTAATCCAGATCTCGTCCTTGCGCGACATCTCCCTGGCTTTCTTACCCGCCTGTTTGATCAGCGGTCGAAGACCAGACCAGGAGGCGACAACATCGTTCGCCGTTACCGGCTCGATGTCGAAAGCATCGTTAACAGCGTCCAGCAGATAGGCGACTTCCGCCTCAGAAACCGGTGGCCAGTGCTCTGGGTCGCCTGCAAAACTCTCGTCCGTAGTGCCGACATAGGTGACGTGGCCGCGCGGAATCGCAAACACCGGCCGACCGTCTGGCCGTTCGATGTAGACCGTGTTCGCAACGGACACACGCTCTCGGGGCAACACGATGTGCACACCCTTCGACAGGTGCAGTCGCGATTCCTTAACATCGTCCAGCAAGGTTTCAACCCAGGGGCCAGTCGCATTGACGACCACGGAGCCGTGGACATTGTATGAACCGTCAGCCTCTTCCACGGTAACGGACACACCGTCATCCTGCTGTTCCAGACTAACGACCCGAGCATAGTTCCGAGCGAGAGCGCCGACCTCCACCGCGCCCCTCAGCACGGAGAGCACAAGGCGGGCATCATCGGTTACGTATTCGCGAAAGAGACAACCCCAGGGGTAGCGTTTCGTATCCAGTAGAGGCTCACGCGCAGACAGCGTATCGGGCCCCAGCGCGATGTGGCGTTCACTGCTGCGAACCTTTCCCAGACGCTCATACAAGCCAACGGCCAAACGAAACTTTGCGAGTTGCAGACGATTGCGGGTCGGAATGAGCATCCAGGCGGGCTCGGCCAGGTGCGGCGCCATCTGAAACACCTTGGCGCGTTCCAGCACCGTCTCGCGCACCAGCTTGATGTCGCCCATCGCGAGATAGCGCAGGCCGCCGTGGATGAGTTTGGTTGAGCGGCTCGAGGTGCCACTGGCAAAGTCATAGGCTTCCAGGAGCAGAACTGACAGGCCGGCCAGCGCAGCGTGGCGAGCGACACCCGCTCCCGTTATACCACCACCGATCACGACAACATCAAAGCGTTTGCCTGCGACGTCTTCTCGCTCGCAGGACAGATTCACGGGGCCAGACATAACAGCGCCTTCGAACAGCGCCACGGACACGTGACGCGAGTAAATTGGAGTTCGAATCAGGCCGGGCTTCGGGTCGCATCGCAAGATGCCCGCGCCGCATCAACCTCGGAGCCGTGTCCCCATCGAGACAAGCACGAAGCGCCCAGCGTAAATCTCGTCAGCCTATGGACAGTGGCCTTAGAGGCTTATGCCCAACAGCAGCTGGAAAATTACGTCGGGAGAGCTTTGCGCACGAACGTCTTCAACCAGGGCAATATCGAACCAGAAATCCGAGTTTACCCGGTATCGGCCACCAATCGTGCCCTGAACAGCCCCATGGCTGACCTGGGTTGCGTCGGTATCCACTAATGTCGTGTGGAAATCGAGCTGCGCGTGCAGACTCAGCGCCTGTGAATAGGCGTACGCCAAACCAAGATGCCCGAAACTCACGCCGCTCTTTTGAACGTCAGGTGCAAGGTCACCCTTACCCAGATATCCGAAGCCAGCGCCGGCACTAAGTGAAAGGCGGTAATCGCTAAGCGTTTGCGCATCTGCGTATTCAAGCCAGAGCGCTACGTCGGTCGCGCCAGAACCGGACAGAGACTCAAGCTCGCCAGTGGGCAATTTGATTTGGCCGCGCGCCGTTAACGATCGCCCAGGGCGCGTCAGCACTTCTACTGCGCCAAGCAATCGAACATCACCGATCGCGGACCGGGAATCCTGAAAATCGACATAGACTTCGCCATCGTGCTCAACGAAGTAGTCAATCTGATTCCGCTCAGTCACGTAACGGCTTCCATCGTTGAAGCCAAAGAGCTGATGGAACTCATCGATAAAGCCATCGAGGTTGCCGCCGGAGTGTGCAACCCAGGGCAACTCAACGCCCACCTCGACATCACCAAGACGTCTTTTGAGGGTATAGCTGTAAACGCTCGTCTCGCCGTCGAAGAAGACCAGCGTGTCTGGCTTGCGATCGGAAGAGAAGTTGTTGGCGATCTCCGCGTGGAACACCGCCGACGTCGTGTCAGCCTCTACGAGCTCGGTGCCTACCATACGTGGCAGGCCATAGATGAGCGTGGTCGGCGACATGTTGCGAATTTGCAGGGGACCATTCTCAACGGCGCTGGCGGAAACCGCTCCGAGCGAAAGTAGCGCCACCACCAGCGGCCAGCAAATCCAGTTGCTTAGTCGGCTCAATTGATACTCCGCTGCGAACCGCTCCAGAAAGGTTTGCGCAGTTCGGTCTTGAGAATTTTACCAGCGCCACTTTTCGGTAACTCTGCGTCATGCAAAGTAATCGCTTTGGGGCACTTGTACCGCGCAATGCGTTGCTGACAGAACGCTATGATCTCCTCAGCATCGAATTGCGTAGAGGATTTTGCCACCACTACAGCATGCACCGCCTCACCCCACTGCTCGTCCGGAATGCCAATCACCGCACACTCGTGAACATTGGGGTGCTCATAGAGCGCAGATTCGACTTCCGAGCAGTAAACATTCTCGCCGCCGGTGACAATCATGTCCTTGGCTCGATCGACGAGAAAGAGAAAGCCATCGGCATCAAGATAGCCAACGTCGCCAGTATGCATCCAACCGTCAACAATAGCCTCAGCCGTCGCTGCATCGTTGCGCCAGTAACCTTGCATGACCATGGGGCCGCGCACGCATACCTCACCGATAGCACCGCATTCGAGGTGACGTCCGCTGTCGTCAACAATCGCAATGTCAGCGCCAACAACGGCGCGCCCGGCTGATGTCGTTCGGCCAGCATCGTCTCCTTCGAACACGTGAAATCGCGGCTCCAGCACCGTCGCGACCGGCGAGAGTTCCGTCATTCCGTAGCTCTGCAGGAAAGCGACGTTAGGCATCTTCTGCATCGCTTCCCGTAACAGAGCTTCCGGCATCGGCGAAGCGCCGTAGCTGAGCATACGAAGACTGGACAGGTCCGCAGCGGCCAGCTTGGGCGTGGCGAGCAATCGGCGCAGCATCGTCGGCACCACGATGGTCAGGCTGACGCGCTCTCGCTCGATGATCTCGAGAAAGGACTCGGGCTCGAAGTTTCGCAGCATAACGTGAGAGCCGCCGACCAAGGCGATGGTGAAAGGTCGGCTGCCGCCGGCAACGTGGAAAAGCGGCGACGTGTGCAGATGCACCGTATCGCCGCTGATCTTCATGTTCGCCATCGCGTTCATCGCGTTGGCTATCAGGTTGTCGTGGCTGAGCATGACCCCTTTCGATCGGCCCGTTGTGCCGCCGGTGTAAAACAATGCGGCGAGATCCGAACCGGTCCTACGTCGATCCTCGATCGGGGTTGCAGCGGAGATAGCGGCTTCGATCTGCTCGGCGGGTATCGTTGCCGGAGAAACGCTCGCCAGTCGCAGCGCCTGCTCTGCAAGCTCCGCACAAGCAGCCTCCCACATGACAATGGAAGGGTCACAATCTTCGATGCAGTGGCGCACCTCTTCCGCGCTCCAGCGCGTATTGATCGGGACGATTACCCCGCCGGCCCAAAGGACGGCGAAGTAATACTCGATCATCATGGCGCTGTTCTGCCCCAGCATAGCGACACGATCGCCACTCGCCAGGCCACGCTCAAGCAGTGCACCCGCCAGACGGGCGACTCGCTCGGCATGCTGCTTCCAGGTGTAACGGAGATCGCCATCCACCAGCGCTGTGCGCTCTGGCCACAACTGATTAGCGCGATGAATTCCCTGAGTAAGTGACATGTCCGGCTTCCCTGTTACGCAGCCGGCGATTGTATCGAGACAGAGCGCTCATTGCGCTTTGCGCGGGAAGGATTGAAGTGTCGCTAGTGGACTCTCGTCAAAGCATCTTCGCCGGTCACGCGATTGCGGCCGGTTTCCTTCGACTGGTAAAGGCAGCTATCGGCGCGCTCTATCAGTGAATCCGTGGACTCTCCAGGTTTGAGTTGGGCCACGCCCATGGACACGGTGACCGGTTCTAACCGATTGCCAGCGTCGTCCGACAACCGCTCAGATTCGACAATCGTACGAATGCTCTCGGCCAGCATTTTCGCCCCGGTGAGCGGAGTGGCCGGTAACAGGATCGCGAACTCCTCGCCGCCATAACGCGCGAGCATGTCCCTGCCTTTTACGCACTGCTTCATTTCCTGAGCAACTTCGCGTAAGACGATATCGCCGACCAGATGACCGTGTGTGTCATTGAAGGCTTTGAAGTGATCGATGTCCGCGAGTATCAGGCACAGAGGCGAGTTGTCCGCCGTGGCTTCTGCGGACATGCGCGCTAGGGACTCGTTAAAGGCGCGTCGATTCGAAACCTGAGTTAGCGCATCCGTTAGCGAGTCCCGACTGAGCTGATTCACCTGAGATCGCAGTTCGGTAAGCTCTGAGGCCATGCTGTGCAAGGAGCCTTCGACTTCCTGGCTACGGGTATGCGCGACTTTGGTCTCGTCGGCCAGACGCATCACCAATCCCTGAAGGGCTTCCGGTGACAGATCGTCCTGTAATTTGGTGCCGCAGTCGTCGAGCACATCGGAGAAGTGCGCCATGTCATTGCCGAGCCCACCCAGTTCAGAGAGCACCGATGACACGGCAACGCGTACGCTCTCCTGAAGACCGCTGACGCGCTCATTGAGCTCGTCCATGAAATAGCGTTGGTAGATTGACGCGCACAGCTCAGCAGAGAACGGCTTGCTCTCCTGCAGGATCTCGTCGAGTTCCTCCTGCAAATCAGCGTTGTTGCGCGTGACGTAGTCGTACCAGACCGCGTAGTTGGGCGGTATGGTCGGGACTTTGTGCTCTGTCATCAGCGGCAAGACCTGCTTGAGGACCTGCACCGCTTCGGACAATGGTGTGTCGAATTGGGATGACATCGCTACGTTAGTCTTTCCTGTCTCAAACCTGGGCGTCACGCGAGCGACACATGCTTTCCCGGCGCTGCTAATCGCCGGACGAGTCGCCGCCCTTCTAAGTAACTCTAGTTGAGACCCGCACCGCCGCCAGTCGCAATGATGACTTTTTGCGCTGATTCGCCTCGACGTTGATCAGGATGAAACGCGGATCACTCCAGCATCGATCAACACATCGATTTCATCGCTGTCGAACCCGTTCTCAGCGAGCACGACTGCACTCTGCTCCCCAAGCGCAGGCGCGGGACCACGAATCTTGGCTGGCGTCTGGCTGAATTGTGCTGCCGGCCGGGGTTGCCGGACGCGGCCTCCGCCTGGCTGCTCAAACTCTTCAAGAATCTCGTTGATCACGACCTGCTCATGCTCAATGACTTCCTCCCGACGCAGCACCGGCGCGCAGGGCACACCCGCACTGCGTAGTCGCGCCAGCGCCTCGACGTTGCCGACCACGGCCAGGCGTTGCTCGATGTACCCGGTGAGTGCGTCGCGATGGGTGACCCTGAGCGCCATGTCGCTGAACCGCTCATCATCGACCAGCGCGGTC
>CAYGQC010000005.1:47316-54226 GCA_964351875.1 uncultured Pseudomonadales bacterium | reverse complement strand
AATGTCAGTGTGTAGTGATCGCGCAGCGTGGCCAGCTTCTGTACGGCGAGATGGCTGTAAGGGTCATCGACCTGATGGAAATAATGTACAACCGGCTCAGCACCGGATTTTTTGCGGCGCGTGCGCGCTTTGTTGCGTAGGCTTTCGAGGTGCCTTGCGGATGTGAATCGACGTATGCCAATGGAGCGCAGGCGAGTTTCAAGGTTCATGAACGATGATGTCCGAAGAGCCTGTTGGCAGATCAAAGGTGTGCAGGTCTTTGGCAAGGATGACGCTGTCGGGCAGCCCGCGTCGGAAGATCGCTTCGGCGATGCTGTTTGGTGGCGCGGGAACGAGATGGTAGTACACCAGCTGCTTGATGCCTGCTGCAGCAGCGGCGTCGGGCAGGCTGAGCGTGTCAGCGTGATAGTCGATTACGTCGTTCATAATCTGCGGCATGATCGGGACGTTGGCGCTGGTCGCGCCTTCGATCATCGGGTCAAGCATTGCGCGAGACAACGCATCGTGTAACACGAGATCCGCATTCTGCGCAGCAGCGAACAGGCCATCTGCTGCGTTGGTGTCACCGGAGATGACGACTGAGCGACCGCCATAGTCGATGCGATAGCCAACTGCTGGCGCGATCGGCGGGTGTTCTACCGCGAACGCGGAGATGGTCATGCGCTTGTCCTGCCAGACAACGTTACCGGGTGCAAAAGGAACGGCTTGCATTGGCCCGACGCTCGGTGGCAGAAGCTCCTCCCCGTGATGAGCTGTTCGATAGCTGCGATCCAGTTCATAGGCGATGTTGAAGCCTTCGATTACCCGTTCTATGCCCGGCGGCCCGTACACAGGCAGTGGCGCGCTTCTGCCCTGAACCCAGGTAGTTAGGTTTACATCGGGTAGGGCGGCAATGTGGTCGGAATGGTAGTGAGTGATGAAAACCCCGTTCAGCCGGTTGGTCGGCAAGCGGGCCTGGCTGATTCGAAGCGGTGATCGGGCACCGACGTCGAAGAGAAAGAAGTGCTCGGGCGTGACAACCGCGATACATGCCTGAGCCCTATCTGGGCTGTTGCCGAGCGGCGATGCGCTACCGCAGACGACGACGCGTAAACCGTCAAACGTGTCTGGCGTACGGGCAAACTGCGCTTGCATACCTCGTTCGAATAGCGCGTTTTGCCCCGCCTCAGTACGCGTAACGATCACCGCGACAAGAGCGGCGAGCCCGGCAATGACGATAAAGGCGAGAAGTAACTTCTTCATGGTGTTTGTCTTCGAGGTTATTTGAGAATCAGGCTTTCGCAGCCCGTATCGGCAAGAAGTGAATCGATTTGCGACTGGACGGCCGCATCCTGGCGTCGATAACCCTCGTTGATCCACTGCAGACACTTTGCCTGGTAGGGGAATACGGGTTGCTCCCAATGCTGACCGTCGATGGTGGCCGTCATCGTCTTTTCACCGCTCTGCATGGCGCTGGCGTTCGCGAGAAGAGCTGGTGCGTAGACGCGACCAATTTCGCGGAGCAGTGGTTTCAGGCTTTGCCTGGCTTCATCGTGATCGATCCAGGATTCCTCTTCTCCCGGATGGCCGCTCAAGTCATCGACGATATCGGTCCAGGCGTGTACACGCGGTGCTCTCTCCATGCAGATGGCGGCCGGTGTGGGGTCGAACTTTGCGAGTTGGGTGAGCTGTGCGTAGATGCCAAAGTCTGCTGATGACGGCCTGCGGCCTAATACGAAGAGCTGCTTTTCGATCAGCGAATCCATGATCTCCAGGAATCGCAGATACGAGGCCTCGATGATCGGCGCTGTTGTGTCGTTTGAGCCGACCACATAGAGCCGGGAGATCTGCCGCTCGCTAACGTATGCGCTGCGTTTTTGAAGCTCAGCCTCTGGATCGGTTATTCCTGCCCAGCGAGGAAGGATCGTGCCAGCCATTTTGATATCGGCATCAAAGTGCCAGCGATAGTGAAACATGGCTTTAGTCAGCCATTCATCCGCGTAGTCTTCGATCAGGTAATTCAGGAACCCAATAGCTGGATCGGTCGGGATGGTTGATCGGCCGTCGAACTCTGATTCGAATCTGCGGATAAGGGGAGTGGAGTCGACAACGGCTTCAATGTCGCCCGCATCGTTTGGCAAGTAGAAGACGGGTATCAATCCCACCTTCGGTGACGGCAGACCGAGGCTTTCATCCCGTGTGCCCAGGAGCAACTCGTAGCGTATGTGTCGGTAGCGAAGGTAGGCGAGCATCTTCCGTGTATACGGTGATCCTGGCACGCCTTTGAAGCGCAATGGTTGTTCGATGGTCAATGTCTAGCCTCCCCAGGACGAGTTTGAGAGGTAGCTTATCAAAACAACCGGATATTAATACGATGCATTAATTGCGGGATTTTGGCCCAGGGGTCATGACAATGTTGCCGACTTTGTCGCCCGACATCGCCCGCGTGAGCGCTTGCCGGGCCTGCTCGAACGTATGTCGTTGATCGATCACGGCGGTGACGTCGCCGGCCTCCAGTAGTGATTTGGTGATTGCCAGGCTCTCGCGCGTTTTGGAGGGGTAGGGGAAGCGTACGGTCGGGCCTGGTAACCAGGGCGTGATCAGTGTGTAGACCAGGTTCTGTAGCCAGGGGCCAAGTTCGGACGCCAGGAAGAAACCATCGTGCTTCAGCAGCTTTGTGCAGCGCCGGAACGTGCTTTTACCGACAGCGTCGAACACGTAGTCAAAGCGCTCGTTTTCTGTGGTGAAGTCTTCGCGTTCGTAGTCGATGCATCGTCGCGCGCCAAGACTCATCACCAAATCAGCATCTTTACTGCGGCACGTGGCGACGACATCGGCGCCCCGCGCGGCGAGAAGTTGGACCATTGCTGAGCCAATGGCGCCGCTTGCTCCATTGACCAGTGCGGACTGCCCTGCCTCGAGAGGCACTTTGTTGAGAAAGTTCTCCGCATAGTGGATGCCTTCGATACAGGCGGCGATGTCTTCTGCGCTGGTGGACTCCGGGGCTATGCCGATTCTGCCATCCTCCGGGTAGCTGCATTGCTCGGCCCAGCATTGGGCGCCGCCATCGTCGAAAGCCATCACGCGATCACCTGTCGAGAGCTGTGTTACCTCAGCACCCGTAGCAGCTACTGTGCCGACGAACGCGGTGCCAGGCACTGCCTTTTTCGGTGCGAGCAGGCCGCACACAAATCGCATGATGAAAGGCCTGGCGGTAATCATTGCGCAATCCGTTCGATTGACGCTCACCGCCTCGACATCGATGAGCAGATCGTTGTTCGCGACTGTGGGCGGGGGTATGTCAGTGCAGCTAAGCACCTCCGGCCCGCCATATGCGGTGTGGGTTATCGCCTTCACCTCGTGAGGCTACAGCGCGAGTACGATGTGCGTAGTGGCGAGTTCGCCGATGGCGGTGAGCTTGCCGTCGTCGAAGCGGTAAGGTGTGTACTCATCGTCTGTCAGCCGACCATCAGGCTGCCAACCGCTGCGGTAGTAGCGAACCAGGACTTCCTGGCCTTGCTTGGAAAATCGCTTGTCGCGTTTGCGCTCGCTCAGGCTGAGGCGATGTTGGGTCGGCGCGAGTACTCGGTCCACCTCGTCAATGCTCATGCCCAGGGAGATTCGAGACTCTGCAGCGACATAGTCTTCCACCGTTTCGCTGTAGGGATTGCTGACCACGCAGCCTGAGAGGAGAGCGGTAAAGCCCATAAGCGCGAGTGTTCTCGTTTTCATTGTGTACTCCTACAGTTCGAGTTCGAAAAACCAGATGTCGTTGGGGGTTTCGGTTGGTGGTGCGCCCAGCGGCTCCGGTGCGAGCCACTCGCGCGCCATCGCTTCCAGGCTTGCTTTGAGCTCAGAGATTTCACCAGGTTCGGTAACCAGCTTCCCCGTGCCTTCGTAGCGCTTGCCGTCGAGCCGAAAAGCCATGCGGCCATCAGCCAGCGCGTCGGTATGCCAGTGTTTGAACAGGTAGATTAAATGCAGGACTCGGCGGGTGTTGCCGTCGAACCTGCCCCACATGTAACCGAGATCGCAGGGCACATAAACGTTGCCGTTGTGTTCCATGAGGCCGGTGAAGCGAGAGGTCTTAAAACCAATCAGCTCCAACTCGACGGTTTCGCCATGCACGAAGCTCCAGTCCGATATTGGTACCGTTACAAGCGCGCCGGAGCGTAGTGTTCCCCCTGGGATCATGTCGTTGAGTGGGCCATCGCTCCATTGTTGAGCCGCGCTGAAGCCGGCATAGGCGAGCGTTAGTGCGATCACAAGGCCAACGGTGATTCGCGGCCAGCGCTCGCGTCTTGCGCCCTGATTGCTCTCGATCGTGTCGCTCATGGTTTGCCTATACCTCGCTGTAGCGGCGACGGAAGAAGACCGTAGCCGCTAGCATTGCGGTGCCCAGGACGATTCCGAGCCACATACCGGCTGACACCCATAGCGCGCCAACGTTCGCAAAGACGCTGGCGCTAGCGCCGCTCGAGTCGCCAAACAACAGCGGCATGGCTTCCGTGCCGATATGGCTGGCGATGAAGCCGAGAAGCCGGTGCGATCCGAAAGCGGCCCACTCGATAGCCGCGACCAGTAACGGCGTCATCACCGCCCAAAGAAACGGGGCTTTCGGCGCCGCCGACGACACGAGGAGCAGGTAGGACCAGATCGGGAGTGACCAGAATCCCCAGGTAGCGAAGGTTGCCAGCCATTCGAATGCGCCTTGCAGCAGGCCGGCATGCCACCAAATCTCGGCCGTTGAGATGTAGCCATTGCCCCAGAGCATGATCGATAACGCGATCAGTACGAACATCTGGCTCACGACAATGGCGGCAACGCTGACAACGGGCGCGATCCAGACGGGCACGATGAGTTTGCTCAATACGGTGTCCAGATCCCGCACGGGCATTGCCTTCCAGAACAGCGCGGTCCGGTCTTTGCGCTCGTCGAACAGCGTTGCGAGCAGCACGAAAAACGTCACGAAAAAGAAGCTGATCGTGAATGGCCGGCCGACCTCTCGCAGGCCTTTGTGAAACTTCTGCGCCGATACCTCTTTGTTGGCAGCGATCCACTGGAGCTTCTCGTCGATGCGAGCACCAAGCGGGACCTCGTCTCCGTTCAGTTCAGTGGTCGCATCTCTTGCCTCTGTTGCCAGATCCGCCAGCCGGATCTCGCCGACCGTCAACCCAATGAGTAGTACGAATGCGATAACCGTGGCGATGACGACTGGCGCCCAAAGGTAGCCGCCTCGGTGTTCGAGCCACTCTCGTTTGAACAGTGCTTTCCACGTACTCATGCCTGGCCTCCGACAACAGCGACAAACAGCTCGGACAGGTTTGGTGTTGATACTTCCCCTAGAGTGACGAGCGCGTCGGGATCCTGTCCGTCGAGAATCGCGGAGATGCCTTGCAGCGTTGGCCTGAGTGAGAGGGGAGCCAGCGCCTTCAGTGCCTCAACCTGATCGGGTTGCGCGAGCACTTTGCAGAAGCGCTTTGGCAAATCTTCCATGGCGGCGCTCAATACGGCTTTCCCCTCATGCATGAACACGACGTGGGTCAGAATGTTCTCGATCTCGCGAACCTCATGGGTCGTGATGACAATTGATCGCTCCTGTTCGAAATAGTCGTCTAAAACGGCGTCGTAGAAGCGTTGTCGATACAGCAGGTCGAGGCCGAGGGTCGGCTCGTCGAGCACGAGGAGTTCTGCGTTGCTGGCAAGTACGAGCGCGAGATGCAGCTGCACCGTCATGCCTTTGGAGAGCGCTGAAATGCGGCTCTTCTGCTTTACCTGCGTCGTTTCGAGCGTCTGCATGGCGGCATCACGCTCGAAGCGAGGGTTCACGGCTGCGACGTAGTCGATGAGGTCGCTGACGCGCATCCAGCGGGGAAGGGTGCCCACATCAGCGATGTAAGTAACCTGCTGCATGAGCTGCGCGCGTTGCTCAAAGGGGTTCCGGCCGAGCAGAGAAAGCTCTCCGCTATCAACGCGACTCAGGCCCATGAAGCTCTTGAGCGCGGTGGTCTTGCCGCAGCCATTGGGTCCGATCAGACCCACGATCTCGCCCGCACTGACGCTCATGTTCAAACCATCCAGTGCAACCGTATCGCCGTAGCGCTTGTGCAGGTTTCTAGCCGCGAGCACGCTCATTGCTTGTCTCCGTCCAACAGGGTTTTGAGGTTGAGGCCGAGATCGCTAATGCGCTGGCGTGTGGCCGGCCAGGTGTCAGTGAGGAACCGGTGCCGTTCCAGTTCAAGTGCCTTGGCTTTCGCTCCGGCGACCACGAACATGCCGAGGCCACGCCGCTTTTCGAGCAGGCCGTCATCGACCAGGAGTTGATAGGCCTTGCTTACCGTTAAAGGGTTGATGCGCTCGTCGCTCGCGACCTGGCGAACCGAGGGAATCGCTTCACCTTCGGCCAGGGCGCCAGAGAGGATGCGACCGGCCACCAGCTGGCGCAGTTGCAAGTAGATCGGTTGGTTGTCATCGAAGCTCATGCGGCGCACTGTAACGCTGTAGTGGTGTGGTAGTCAAGTATTACACTAGATCAGTTCGAATATGGTCGGGAAGGTCGGGTTTGTCGCTGCGCTCCTTCGCGAAGACAGGGGTTTGATTGTCTTCGCGAGGCCGCGAAAATATTGTCTTTGCGAGCCCGCCTAAAATATTGTCTTCGCGAGCCCGCAGGGCGCGGCGATCTCCGCAGGGACGAGGAATCGGGTGGCGGTGGGAGATCGCGTCAGTCGCTGCGCTCCTTCGCGAAGACTGCTGTCTGATTGTCTCGCGAGGCTGTCGAATAATCGTCCTCTTGAAGACTTGGAGTAATGGTTTTCGCGAGGACGTCGTGAATAGTGTCTTCGCGAGGCCGCGAAAATACTGTCTTCGCGAGCCCGCAGGGCGTGGCGATCTCCGCAGGTTGAACGGTGCTCAATCAGCGACGCCGATGTCC
>CAYGQC010000005.1:35904-47216 GCA_964351875.1 uncultured Pseudomonadales bacterium | reverse complement strand
AGGGCGTGGCGATCTCCGCAGGTTGAACGGTGCTCAATCAGCGACGCCGATGTCCACCGCTAAGTCTCTCCAGGCTGGATTCATGCTCTCAATCAGGCGGACCTTTCGTTCTCGGGGACCGTTTTTCAGCTGCTTTTCGCGAGCTATGGCGACTTCAATTTCGTCATGCAACTCGAAGTAGACGAGTCGATTGAGGTTATAGCGACTGGTGAATCCGCCAGCCACTTTTGATCGGTGCTGGAAACAACGCTGGGGCAGATTGGACGTCACCCCGATGTACAGGGTGCCCTTGCGCCTGTTGGCCATAATGTAGACAGCGGGCTGATAGTCCATCCTCCTAGCGTAGAAGTGTTCAGATAAGCGGGCCGTGCGAAGTGAGATAGCGGTTTGTGGGAGATCGCGTCAGTCGCTGTGCTCCTTCGCGAAGACTGCTGTCTGATTGTCTCGCGAGCCCGCAAAAATATTGTCTTCGCGAGCCCGCAGGGCGTGGCGATCTCAGCACCAGGCGTATTGCGACACGGAAGATAACTGTCGTTTCAGTCTACGACGTATTCCGGCCAGTTGCCTTTGACATAGTCGATGAACGGTTCTGAAAGCGCTTCGGCTCGAAGGTGCTCTCTGCTTAAGGGCGTTTCGGCAGGCCTAAAGCGACTATCGTTGGCGTAGCGATTTGGGAAGTCGTGATTCCACATGGCGGCGCGGCCGAGCATGATCCAGTCGATCCCGGTCGCCATGGCCTGTTCGGCTTGCTCCGGCGTTCGGATGTTGCCAGCGACGCCGAGCCGCACCCGGCCGCGATCGAGGTTGGCAAATAGGTCGATGAGCCGATGACCAGCGTAGTCCGGATCCACTGGCTCCTTGAAGCTGTCCCACAGCGACATATCGAGAAAGTCGATGTCGTCTTCCTGCATCAGTTTCTGCGCCATCGCCAGAGCTTCGCTGGTATCGATGCCGAAGCGCTCCGGCGATAGCCGCACACCCAGACAGAAATCTTCCCGGCACTGCTCTCTGATGCCCTCAATGATCTCAAACAGAATTCTGTAGCGATTCTGCATCCCGCCGCCGTACTCGTCGCTTCGGTGGTTAACGCTTGAGCTGAAGTATTGACACAGGATGTAGCCATGGGCGCCGTGCAACTCGACGCCGTCGAAGCCGGCTTTCTCGGCCCTGACGGCAGCGCTGACAAAGTCCTCAATCAGCGCTCGCGTCTCCTCCAGAGACAGGCCGCGAGCACCGGCGCGCTCATTGTCTGACGGGCAGACAGGCGCCTGCCCGATGACTTCACTTGGCGAGCGCATGCCGGCATGGTGGAGTTGCACGATGGCCACCGAGCCTGCGGCATGAATGGCGCCAGCCAGCCGAGTGAGGCCTTCGATGTGATCATCGCTCCAGATGCCGAGCTGGCCGGGGAAACCCTGACCGATGCGCTGAACGTGCGCGGCGCAGGTCATCGTGAGCCCGAAGCCGCCTTCGGCGCGCTTGGTCAGCCAGTGAAACTCGTCATCCGACAGCCGGCCATCGGGATGGCTTTGGCAATTTGTCAGGGGTGCCAGCATGAATCTATTTGGCATGTCGGGGCCGCGCGTGAAAGACAGCGGCGCGAGTAGATCGGTCATACAGAGCGCTCCTTGATTCCAGGGTTGAAAGCCAGCCGCGGATTCTAACGGCTTTGCGCGCGCGAGGCCTCGCTGGATAGCGCTGCTTGGCACAAGCATGAGTCGGGTAAACTCTGTTGTGCCGACAATCTGGTCGGAGCGAAAGGGACAGGGTGCACATGGAATCTATTGTCGCGTTTCTGCAGCAAGTGGCTTTTACGGTCAATAATCAGGAGTTTCTGATCGGCCAGCTTCTGGCAATCCCGTTGCTGCTCGTCGTGGCCTATCTTCTCGTTCGCTGGGGTGGCCGGATCATCGTTCGGCGCCTCACCGAGCGAAAGCTGAATCAGGACCTGGTGCACCTGATCAAGCGGGTGTTCTACGTTCTGGCGATCGCGGTTGTCGTCATCACGTTGCTCGACCTCATCAATGTGCCGTTAACGGCTTTCGCCTTTATCTCGGGTGCCGTGGCGATTGGCGTGGGCTTTGGCGCGCAAAACATCATCAACAATTTCATCAGCGGCTGGATACTCATGTGGGAGCGTCCGATCAGGATCGGCGACTTTCTCGAGGTTGGTTCTGATAAGGGCACTGTGGAAGCCATCAATACGCGATCGACGCGGATACGTCGGGTCGATGGAGTGCACATGTTGATACCGAACAGCGCGCTGCTTGAGAACACCGTGGTGAACTGGACGCTGGTCGATCGCCTTGCGCGCTCTATCGTCCGGGTCGGTGTCGCCTATGGTTCTCCGGTAAGAAAAGTAGCAGAGCTGATCAATCAGGCGGTAACGGAAGAGCAGGCGATTTTGGCGGAACCCGCCCCGGCCGTGATATTCGAAGACTTCGGCGATAGCGCCTTGATCTTCGATGTGTACTACTGGATCGAGGCGGGCGTCGATCGAGATTTGCGGGTCATTCGCAGCAACGTGCGCTTCCGAATCGACGAACTGTTCGCGGAAAACGATATCGTGATTGCCTTCCCGCAGCGTGATGTCCACATGGATGGAACATTACAGTTGCTGCCAAACAAGGAGGCAAACTAAGTGAGCAGTGCAGGTTTGCTCTGGGACTACCAACTCGATGGTACGGGTGGTGGACAGCAGGGCGATGCCCTCGGCGCTTTTCGCTGGTGCCATCTTCAGTCGGACGCGGTGGATACACGGGAGTGGCTTGTTGCTGCGGATGTCCCGGAGGCGGTGATCGACTCTCTGACGATCAGCGAGAGTCGGCCCAGAGCATTGGCACTTGCCGGCGGAACCCTGGTCGTGTTGCGCGGCGTTAACACCAATCCGGGCGCGGATCCGGAGGACATGGTGTCCCTGCGGATCTGGTTCGACGGCGCTCGCATCTTTACGGCGCGGCGCAGCGATCGCAGGCTTCTCTCAGTGGAGGATGTGCGGCTAAGCATTGAAGAAGGGCTTGGGCCAGTGTCGCCAGGTGATTTTGTTGCGCGTCTTGTCGAGGCGCTCGCCAACCGAATAAGCGGGGTGGTGGATGTGATCGACGAACAGCTTACCGATATCGAGACGAGCCTTGAAGATGACACGCCGGTTGATCGCCGATTGCTCTCGGAAACACGTCGCCAGACCGCGCGGATTCGTCGCTACCTGGCACCTCAGCGAGATGCTCTGGACATACTGACGCGCTTGAAAGACGCGGCCCTTACCTCTGATGACACTCACTCCCTGCGCAACGAGGCAGACCGAACCATGCGTTACGTTGAAGATCTCGATCTTGCGCGTGAGCGGGCGATTATGATTTCTGAAGACGTGCAGAACCGGATTGCGAGCCAGCAGAATGGGCGTATGTATGTCCTGTCCCTGGTGACCGCTGTGTTCCTGCCGCTCTCCTTCCTCACTGGCGTGTTTGGGATGAACGTGGGTGGGCTGCCCGGCCTGGAGAATGGCCAGGCCTTCTGGATACTGGCGGGCTGGATGCTCGTACTCGCTATTGCGCTAACGCTGTTTATGAAGTTTAAGCGCTGGCTCTAGCCACCAGATGCACAGCCATTAATCAGATTGGCAACAAGAAGCTCTTGGCGAATTGCAGAATGCCTGCTGCGCGGTTCTGGCCGCGTTCGACGGACAGATCAAATATCACCATGTCCTGTTCGCTGTTAGACGGGCGGACGTTGGATTCGCTCAAGAATGTGTTGGTGACGTTAAGGTTTGCATCGACATCGAACTGGGTGGCGACATTCCACGCCACCAGTTTGGATGCGTTGTGACCGGGCGTTGTGTCACCGGGATTGATAATCGCAGGCTGACCGCGTGTCCGCAGATAGAGACGCCCCGGACCCACCGCGCAGTAGTGAATTATCTGGCCGAAGATGAGTGTAGAAATGCTCAGGCTTACCCTGCGCTCCAGCGTGATGCCCTGCGACATGCCAACAAAATCGGCGAAGTGGAAGAACACTCGCTCACCTCGGTTTAGGTTCCAGAGCACGAGTTCAGCCGGCGCGTTGATCGTGATCATCGCGCCGTCCTCGGTTTCTCCCGGGACAACCCGATTTAGCGACAGGCAACCGTTTAGCAGCCTGGTGACGAAGCCCTTGAAGCGCTGCGGCGTCACGCGATCCATTGGAGGCCCCGTCACGGTTACTGTCTTCCTCGCGAAGAAATAAGTGCGAGTGTCTTCGGTATCCAGTTTGAAGTCGTGTTTCAGACAGGTAATGGAGCCGGCAGAATCCGTGTCGCCAAGCTTTTTGAAAGTCGCCGAGTAGGTTGTCTTGCGCGCGAAGGATATGCGCGACAAAACGATCATGAACGTCTTCAGCAGAATAATGATCGAGTAAATGAAAAGAAGCTGAGATAGCCAGTAAAACGCTTCGAAAGAATAAGCAACCGCGCCGTGATTGATTTGCTCCAGCTGTTTGAGCCGGTCTGTGAGCGCGGACTGCATTAGCGCCGCCTTCTCTTCAGACGATTTGGTGGTGTCGTTGGCTATCTCTCGCAAATCCTGGCGAATGCGACGGAGCTGACGGTTCTTGGCTGAAACATACGCGTTGTTGGCTGATGACTTGACACCGTTTTCCACCCAACAGACAGGGTTCAAGCCGCAGTATTCGGTTTCCGTGCCGGGCAGCCTCTTTGGTATCGCACTGTTCAGTTCATCGTAGACCTTGTCCGGCGTGTCATTGACGTCCTCGGTCAGCGAGACCGAGTAGCGTCCAACGCTGTCCTGCATGAGCGCATTGAGCAATGCGATTTTCCGCTCATTGGTTTGCAGGATAGCGGCCTCCAGGGATAGAAGCTCAGGCTCTGCGTCTGGGTCTTCAGCATTGGCTGGGGCGTACAGATCGATCGGGCAACTCGGAACAGCCTGGACGTCTTCAAGAGGCTTTTCACTATCGTTCTTGAGCTGGCACTCTTGATATCGGCGCAGGTTTTCTCCGATCTGAATGAAGTTGCCAGAGGCTTTGAGTACACATGCCTTTGGCTGGGTTGGCGCTACGGTTTGGGTCGCCGCGCTCTGCGCTTGCTCTAACGGGCAGCCAACGATGGCGGAGACTAACTTTGGTTCTATCTGGCTTGAATAGTAGAACTGGTAAGCAAGCGTTAGGCCGGCGAATATCAGGAACATCGGGTACCAGAGTTTGGCAGTCGCTACCAGGTGGTCGCGAAGTTCTGATCTGGTCTTGCTCTCGAAGAACTCCCGGTTGTCGACCCAGGCCATGTAGCCCATGCGCAATAACGCGGCGGTAAGAATGAATAGAGTGACCTTCAGTAAGTCCGACGTGTACAGATCGAATATCCAGCCCAATACAGAGCTATGGCCATCGAAAATCGCGATGTCGAACGCGTGTTGAGCACTGTTGCTCAGGTAGAGCAGTAACGCATCGACCAGTAATACGGCGCAGAACACTGCAAAAGCCACAGAGAGCAGGTGCGCGTAGCGCAGGTACAGGTAAACAGAGACAGCGACACTTGCCAGATAGGTTGTGTAGAGGATGGCCGTTGCGTTGTTTAGCGGCGCCCCGTTTGCAAACAGAGGTATGACCATAGCCATGAGCAATGGCAAAGCGGCGAGCCAGTATTTCGGTGGCTGTGGCCGGATTGCGCGCTTGAAGTCGAGTGGCAACGTCCGATAGTCCTGTCTGGACATGAACAGAGTCTCTTCGGCTCTGCGAGTGAAGCGCTTGCGCAGTACCCAACTTATGGGGATTACGGCGATGAAGAGCACCGTAAGCAGATTAAAGGCGGGATGCAGAAGGTAGATTGGTTCGGGCAGGAGTATCGGATCGACCAGCTCTGACTCGGCGCCCAGGAAAGACGGGAAGATCGAGAATGCCGTGACGACCGGCACCCAGGACAGTAGGACGGCGCCCCAGAAAATGTGTTCCAGATTCCTGTTCAAAAATGCTTTCACCGGCTGGACTCCCTGTCAGCAGCTACTAGCAGCTACTAGTAGGACACGTTTTTCCGGGTTCGACAGGGATGTCGGTCCCAGACTGGACTAGTCGTGATAACCCACAAAGTTCGGCACGTTCCCAACCTGTTCGCGTTTCGATTCTACTGCGATAGCTGGGAGCGAGTCGTCCGGATGACCCATCGCGATACAGGTCATGATGACCTCGTCGTTCGGTATCCCCGATTGCTCTGGCGGCAAAGTATGGCGTCGTCAAACTCCATAAGTTCTACCTGATGCTTGCCGCGCAGCCGGTCGGCTGCGCGGAGTTAGATCGCCTGCGGGTTACTGTAACTGGAGAGGCTACATTCGCTCGATAATGATGGCCGGCGCCATGCCGCCAGCGGCGCACATGGTGACGAGACCGATCGACTCGCCGCGCGCTTCCAGCTCATCGAGCGCGGTGCCAATCAGCATGGCGCCTGTTGCGCCGATGGGATGACCTAACGCGATTGCGCCGCCGTTGACGTTGACTTTGGCGTGATCAACATTCAGATCACGCATGAACTTCACGGGCACAACCGCGAATGCTTCGTTGACTTCGAACAGGTCAATATCATTCAGCGTCATGCCGGCTTTCTTCAGCACTTTCTTAGCGGCATCGACCGGAGCGTTCAGGATGTACTCGGGTGAGTGCCCCATGTTCGCCATCGCGCGGATTTTCGCTCGAGGCTTCATGCCGTGAGCCCGTGCGTACTCGGGAGAGGCGAGCACCAGAGCGCCTGCGCCGTCGACCACACCCGACGAGCTGCCGGCGTGGTGCATGTGCTCGATCTCGAGGCCAGGCCATCGTTTGGCGACCATCTCGCCGAACGTCAGGCCCGAATCGAAGAACGGCAGATCCATGAAGTTCTTAAATGACGCATCGAGATTGGCGAGATGCTCAGCGGTGGTCTGAGGCCGCGGATATTCTTCTGTGTCCAGAGCGAGCGTGCCGTCGGGACGATAGACCGGGATCAGGCTTTTCTTGAATGAGCCGCGGTCCAGGGCAGCACCTGCACGCCGTTGGCTCTCTGCGGAGAACGCATCAAGTTCCTTGCGAGTGAAGCCTTCTTCAGTGGCGATGATGTCCGCGGCAAGCCCGACATTGGTCTGTGGGTGTGCCGCGCGCAGATCGAGGTTGTGTGCGTCGAGGGGTGTGGGGATGCCGTCGGTGCGCGTGTAAGACATCATCTCCACCCCGCCGGCGACAACAAGATCTTCCATGCCGCTCATGATGCTGGCTGCACCCATGTTGACGGCACTGATGCCGCCGCCACAGAAACGGTCCAAGGTTACACCCGAAGCTTTGATCGAGTAGCCGGCGTCCAGGGCAGACATACGGCCGATGCAGTTGCTCTGCTTCTTGATCTGGCTGCTGCAGCTGATGATCACATCATCAACGTCTTCCGTATTCAGATCGTTGCGCTCGGCGAGGGAGCGCAGAACCGTGGAGAGCAACTTCTGCGGATGAATCTCAGTGAGTGCGCCTTTGCCGGGTTTGCCTACGCCGCGGGGTGTGCGCGCCGCATCTATAATCCATGCTTCAGCCATGATGGTGTCCAATCGGTGGGTTAAGTCAGCAAGCTTACCCGAGTATCGCCGGGTATTCTGCGCCGCAGTGGCATAGTGAATAGCCTTATTCTGTCGCCGTGTGAGGCCTATGGCCGGTGCGCTGTGTTAGCCCTGCCGTGACAGCGTGCCTCGACTTCTAGCATTTCATGAGAACTCTGCCGTGAGCATATTGGCTGATATCGACGCTTCGACGTTTCTGCGAGAGTACTGGCAGCGAAAGCCGCTGCTGGTTCGAGGGGCATTACCTGACTTTTCGTCGGCGATCACCGCTGAAGAGCTGGCTGGGTTGTCACTGGAACCCCAGATCGAGTCTCGTATCGTGCTCGAAGACGGTGAGGCGAGCCCGTGGCAACTACTGCGCGGCCCCTTTGATGAGTCGGTCTACGAAAATCTGCCCGATACCGGTTGGACGTTGCTCGTGCAGGCCGTTGATCTTTGGCTGCCGGAAGTTGCCGAGGTCCTGAAGCACGTGGATTTCCTGCCGCGCTGGCGGCTGGATGACGTGATGATCAGTTACGCGCCTGCGGGGGGCAGCGTGGGACCGCACTTTGATCAGTACGATGTTTTTCTGCTGCAGGCCGAAGGCACGCGGCGCTGGCAGATCGGCGCTGCCTGTGATGGCGAGACGCCGCTTCTTGACGGTCCGGAGTTGTCGATCCTCGACGGCTTCGAAGCGAGCGATGAATGGTTGCTGGAGCCGGGCGATATGCTCTATGTGCCGCCCGGAATCTCGCACTGGGGCGTCGCAGCCACCGATTGCATGACGTACTCGATTGGCTTTCGCTCGCCTAGCTTGCCAGATCTGATGGCGGATCTGGCGTTGGAGCTGCTCAAGACAAAGAACCCGCCGCGCTACCGCGATCCGGCGCTGACGCCGGCAATGGCGAGTGATGAAGTGCACTCTGAGTTTCTTAGGCAGCTTAAAGCTCAGCTCGCCTCAATGCTTGATGACGAGGATGCGCTCGCCGACTGGTTTGGGCGTTTCATGACGCAGCCCAAGTACCCGGAAATCATTGAAGCGACCGAAGAGCTACGAACCGCCACCATAGCGGGCCGTCGTTACACCAACGGAGAACTCGAATAGGAAGTCGCAGCGGCGTTCCTAGGAAGCGGCTTTGGTGCCCGGCGGTAGAAGGCCGATTTCGATGAGCCGTTCCGTGAGGTATTCGTCTGCCGTGATCGCTTCCGGGTAGCGATTCGGGTTCGCCTCGCTGATACAGCTCGGCAGGGTTGCCAGACTGCACGCTGGATTCGGATGGAAGAAGAACGGTATCGAGTAGCGACTGTCGCCTGAGTACGCCTCTGGCACGTTGACCACTCTATGAGTCGTTGAGGGCAGAACGTGATTCGTCAGTCGCTGCATCATGTCGCCAATGTTGACGACAATCGTACCCGGCAGCGATGTCACTGGAATCCAGCTCGCGTCTCGAGCCAGTATTTCAAGGCCTGGCTCTTCCGAACCGACCAGCAGCGTGATCAGATTGATATCTTCGTGAGCGGCGGCGCGCAGGGACGGTGTGTCTTTTTGATCGATGGGTGGGTAGTGCAAAGGGCGCAGGATCGAATTGCCCGATTCGACTCGCTCATGAAAAAATGCCTGATCGAGACCCAGGTGCAGCGCGAGTGCTTCGAGAACCCGCCCCCCCAGAGTGTCGAGGGCCTGCCACAACGGATAAAGCCGCTCGCGAAACTCCTCGACCTCCTCCGGCCAGATGTTCGGGTACAGACTCGGGTGGTGAGGCTTGCCCTCTGGCAGTTCCCGGCCGACCTGCCAGAACTCTTTCAGATCCGGATGATTGTTGCCCTTCGCCGTTTCCACACCGAACCGGGTGTAGCCGCGTGAACCGCCAACGCCGGTCCCATAGCGGGCCTTCGTTGCCAGCGGCAGTGCGAAGAATGCCCGAACGGCGTCGTAGGCATTCTGAATGACCTCGTCGCTGATGCCGTGGCCACGTATCCCACAGAAGCCAAATTCTTCGTAGGCTGCACCGGCTGCGTCTACGAATCCACCGGGTCCGTTGAACTCGGAGATGTCTAGGGTGGGTATCTGGATGTCCTGGCTCATTGGTTAGAAAGCTCTCAATGCTGCGCTCAGGCAGCGAGTAGTAGGAAGAAGCTCGCGATCGCCGCGCTCATCAGATTCGCAAGCGAAGCTGCAGCTAGAGCGCGCAGCCCGTATTTGGCGATCTCATTCCTGCGCGATGGCGCCATGACACCCAACCCGCCCAGCAAGATAGCGATCGATGAAAAATTCGCAAAGCCACACAGCGCGAAGATCACAACCGCCTGGGTGTGGCTGGAAAGATTAGTCCCGTCCGCCATGAAGTTGATGTAGGCAACAATTTCATTGAGCACCAGCTTTTGGCCGATGTAGCTGCCCGCTTGAACGGCCTCGGACCAGGGCACGCCGATCAGCCACGCCAGGGGAGAGAAGAGGTAGCCGAGTATTAATTCGAGGCTCAGTTCCGGGAATCCGATCAGCCCGCCGAGCCAACCCATGCCGCCGTTGATCATGGCGATCAACGCAACGAAAGCCACGAGCATGCCGCCAACGTTAGCTGCCAGAAGCAACCCGCTCGATGCGCCTTTCGCGGCGGCGTCGATCACGTTTACGGGCGCATCATCACCCAGGTCGATCTCGTCCACCGAGGTGTGGGGAATGTGATCCGGGTCTTCCGGGATGAGGATCTTCGCCATCGCTAGAGCGCCGGGCGCGGCCATGAAGCTCGCGGCGATGAGGTACTTGAGTTCGACGCCAATCGCTACGTAACCGGCCATGGTCGCTCCGGCGACGGTTGCGAGCCCGCCCACCATGACGGCGAACAGTTCAGAGCGGGTCATACCCGCAAGAAACGGACGGACAGCAATGGGCGCTTCCGTTTGGCCAATGAAAATATTGGCGGCGGCGGCCAGAGACTCGCTCTCGCTTGTATGCAGCAGACGTCGCAGCGCGCCGCCGATGATTTTGATCACCCACTGCATGACGCCGATGTAGTACAGCACCGAAATCAGCGACGAGAAAAAGATGATTGCCGGCAGTACTTGAAACGCAAAGATGAATCCGAGGTTGCCGGTGCCAACCTCGCCGAACATGAAACTGATGCCGTCCTGTGCGTATTGCAGCACTGCGCCGACGCCGTTCGTGATGGCGGCAAGCACGTCCTGGCCGGCAGGCACGTAGAGCACGAGCGCGCCGAGCAACATTTGCAACGCGAGGCCAAAGCCGACGGTACGCCAATTGATATTGCGACGATCGAGCGAAAGGAGAATGGCTGCGCCCACGAGTACAGACATGCCGACCAGACAGATTAGAGCTTGTAGCACAGCGGGTTCCCGGCACGTCGGCGGTGGTGAGTCAGTGAGCGCGCGCTACATCGGCGTGCGATTCATTGAGGTGCTTAGCCGAGCGCAGAAACCAAAGTTGCCCTGCCCGAGAAGAACCTTCCCCGGGGCGAAGACTACCGGGCTGAAGGGCAGGGCGGTAGTGCGGTTGCAGAGTGCTGAGCGGGCGGATTTCGGAGATCGCCGCGTCGTATGCCTGCTGCGCAGGCTGACTCCTCGCGAAGACGGGGTTTGACGGCTCGCGAAGACGTACATTCTCTGTCACTGCGAGCGTAGGCGAAGCCGGAGCGCGGCAGCCTCGCGAAGACGTACATTCCCCGTCTCTGCGAGCGAAGGCGAAGCCGGAGCGTGGCAGTCTCGCGAAGACGTACATTCCCCGTCTCTGCGAGCGAAGGCGAAGCCGGAGCGTGG
>CAYGQC010000005.1:0-35804 GCA_964351875.1 uncultured Pseudomonadales bacterium | reverse complement strand
CGCAGGCTGACTCCTCGCGAAGACGGGGTTTGGCGGCTCGCGAAGACGTACATTCTCTGTCACTGCGAGCGTAGGCGAAGCCGGAGCGCGGCAGCCTCGCGAAGACGTACATTCCCCGTCTCTGCGAGCGAAGGCGAAGCCGGAGCGTGGCAGTATTCTTCAGTCCTATCGCTAAGAGCGCAGGCAAGGTGGTATTGGTTTTGCTGGGTGCTGAAAGCCCATGGTTTCGGAGATCGCCGCGTCGTTTGCCTGCTGCGCAGGCTGACTCCTCGCGAAGACGGGGTTTGGCGGCTCGCGAAGACGTACATTCCCCGTCTCTGCGAGCGAAGGCGACGCCGGAGCGCGGCAGCTTCGCGAAGACGTACATTCTCTGTCACTGCGAGCGTAGGCAAAGCCGGAGCGTGGCAGTCTCCGCCAGTTAGGATGATGGCCTCACCGGGGGAGATCGTTGCGCTGTATCCACCCCGCTTCGCGGCGTTGTCCTTCTCATGCACAATAGCGAAAACCCAGGAGAGTCGATCATGAGTCAGCTAGGTGTTGCCCGTTGGCACGAGTACATGAAGAAGCCGAGCCCGGATGCGCTTGATGAGATGTTGGCCGACGACGTCGAGTTCCTGTCACCGGTTGTCTTCACACCGCAGAAAGGCAAAGACCTCACGAAGATGTATCTGATGGCGGCCGGCGGCACATTCAGCGAAGGCAGCAAAGACAAGATGCCCGGTGCAAGCGAATCGAAGTTTCGCTATACAAAGGAAATCGTCGACGGCAATCACGCGGTACTGGAATTTGAGACGTCGCTGCAAGGCAAGTACGTCAATGGCGTCGATATCATCACGTGGAATGATGAGGGGAAGATCACCGAATTCAAGGTAATGATCCGTCCGCTGCAGGCCGTCAACCTTCTGCACGAGCAAATGAAGGCCATGCTGGAGAAGATGGCCCCGAAGCCGTAGCACCATCGGCGCGGGCGTTGCCGCTACTGAGCGGCCGTGCCACCGTTCACGAATAGCGTCTGGCCCGTGATCCAGCTCGCAGCGGGTGATGCGAGGTAGACGACCGCGTGTCCGATATCCTCTGGCGTACCGAGCCTTCCGAGGGGTACGCCGATCTGATCCGCAATGGGCTTGTCCTCACGAAAGCTGGTGGATTCCATGAAGTTCTCGGTTGGAATCGGGCCGGGCGCAACGCCGTTGACTCGGATCTTTGGCGCAGCTTCCCTCGACAGAGTTCGAGTCAGGCTGTTGACCGCTGCCTTCGATGCGCCGTACGGGCCGTTTTTCAAGCTGAAGCCGAGGGAAGAGGTTGAAGAGATGTTAATGATGGAGCCGCCGCGTTCTTTCATGCGAGTAGCCGCCGCCACGCAACCCAGATACACGGCCTTCAGATTGAGATCGATCTGGGCGTCGAATTTATCCTCTGGAGTCTTGGTCAGATAGCGTGGCGTGGCATCTGGCAGACCCCCCGCGTTGTTGACCCAGATGTCGATGCCGCCGAGCTCGCTTGTCGCACGCTCCGCTAGAGCCTCTATCTCGGCACTGCTAGTGACGTCAGCGGCCACGCCAATCGCACGCCGACCCAGCGCCCTGACTTCCTGCGCGACAGCTTCCACGTCTGCGGCGGTTCGCGCGGACACGACGACATCGGCGCCCGCGCGCGCCAGACAAAGACAGATGCCGCGACCAATGCCTTTGCTGCCGCCGGTGACTACGGCGATTTTTCCGTCGAGGGAGTAGGGGTTCAAATGCTCAGTCATTGCGAGATCCTTCTGTGGGAGCGCCGATCATGTGAGGTGCCAGGCTGTGAGGGCCAGGGCGAGCAGTGCCCAACTCTGGGCTGTGCGTTTGAGAATGGTTTCGCCGCTAGCGCCGCTGCGGTTGGTTTCGACAATTTCGCTGCCCGCAAGCTGCAACCGATGAACCCGAACGATCTGTGGTAAATCGACGGACAGGCTCTGCACGTTGAACGCGAGGCCGGCGACGGCGAGGCCGCCGCTGACCACTCCGCGGTAATCGATGAAATACGCAGCGACCAACAGAGTTCCCACAGCAACGTAGCCGACAACGCCACCCCAGGACAGCGCGAGAAACTGGCCGCGGCTGTGCGCGGTGATATCGAAATGACCGATGAGCGGGCTTGAATAGCGGGACAGCGGCATGGCTGATCCTGTGATTCTTGCGCCGATCAGGTGCCCCCATTCATGCACGATGTAGCACAGCACATAGCCGATGACGAACCCGACAACCGCGCCGACAATCTGGGAGAGCGTGCTGGATGTCGCGGCCTGCCATTGAGCCAGACCCAGCACGGTGACGGCGGACAGAGTTGCGATGGCAATATCGCGCAAGCCCCAGCCCGCAAGGCTACCCTCAGCTTCACGGTTCACGGATTCTGCCGGCGAAGCGGCAGCCGACGCCGACCCCATAGAAAGAAAGGCGCGATCCGCTCGCCGGGACCCAGCAATTCAAGTTCAGGCATGCGTTCGATCAGGGTGCGCAGAGCAATGTCGGCTTCGAGTCGTGCCATCGGCGCGCCCAGGCAGAAGTGCTGGCCGAGGCCAAACGACATGTGGCGTGTCTTCGGCCGGTGCAGGGAAAACGTATCCGGGTCAGGGAACACCGATTTGTCCCTGTTCGCGGCGGCGTAGTTGATCAGAACTTTGACGTTTGCGGGAATCAGGGTGTCATGCAGTTCGACTTCCCTCGTCGTGTTCCGGTACAAGCCCAGCACTGGTGGATCCATCCGCAGGCTTTCCTCGATGGCGGCATCGACAAGATCAGGGTTTGCACATACCTCTTGCCAGAGCGCGGGCTGCTCGAGCAGGCGCCAGAGTAGGTTAGTGATGAGCGATGTGGTGGTTTCGTTGCCGCCAACCAGTAACTGCATAAGCACCGAGAGCGCGTCCGGTTCGGCCACAAGGGAGCCGTCTGGATTACGGGCATCGGCCACCAGCGTCAACAGATCGTCGGGTACGCTGCCGCCGCTCGCCACGTCTGCCCTGCGCGTTTGCAGGTGGTTGATCATGTAGGCAAAAAACGCTTCTTGATCTGCAGCGTAGGGTGCAGGGTCTTCCGCGCCCATCGCGGCTACCTGTACATCAGACCAGTGCTTGAACCGCTCAAGATCAGACTCGGGCACGCCCAGCATTCCAGCGATGATTACAACCGGTAGAGGAAAAGCGAAGTCATCGTGGAAATCGAATTCCTGCGCGCCAGCGAGGATATCGTCGATGAGTGAGTGCGTGAGGTCAGTGATTGCCGGCCGTAGCGCTTCCATTGCTTTGGGTATGAACGCGCGTTGCACAATTTTTCGCAGGTGCGTGTGCTGGGGCGGATCGCACAGCATGCCGAGTGGCGGTGAGAAGCGTGGCCCCTGGCCGAATTCGCTGGAGAACGTTTCGATGTCGCGCAGGGCGTTCTCCACGTCCTCGTAACGAGACAGGGTGTAGAACGGCGGGTCAAAGTCGTCGCAGCGATGCACCGGACATCGCTCCAGCAACTCCTTGTGACCGGCTGCCGGATCGTGCATCACCTCTGGTGCAAATGGTGCCCAGCTCATCTTTCTCTCCCTGTTTGACCTTGTCCAACGTCCCCACGGCTAGACGCTACAGTCCGAGCACCGCCTTTGCCAGAATGTTGTGCTGCACTTCATTGGAACCGGCGTAGATCGATGCTGCCCTGTCGTTCAGGTATTGCGGCATTGCGGTGAGCGCTGGATCTGGCCCCACTGCGCTGGCATTGCTGCCGAAGGCCCGAGAGTCGGGTTGATACGGCAGGCCGTAGTAGCCCGCGGCTTCCATGGCGAGTGTGCTGACCAGTTGCCGCAGCTCAGTGCCGCGAATTTTCAACACCGATGAGTACGCGCCGACTGTGTCTCCCGCACTGATCGAGCTGAACAGCCTCGCTTCGAACGCAGCCAACGTATCCAGCTCGATTTGGGCGGTGGTTAAGCGCCGCTCGAAATCAGCATCGTCTGCCAATGCCGGTGAACCGCCCGCAGTTGGTTGTTCGGCAAACGTCTTGAGCTGCGCTAGTTTTACGGACAGCCGAGTCGTGTATCGGCCGCCCCGTTCGTGCTGCAGCAGGTACTTCGCAACGGTCCAACCATCATTCTCCTCGCCGAGCAAACTCTCGCGGGGCACTCGGGTGTTGTCGAAGAACACTTGATTGAGCTCGTGATCGCCGGAGATAGATATCAACGGTTTGATCTCAATTCCCGGCAGATCCAGATCGAACAACAGGAAGCTGATGCCGCGCTGAGGTTTGCCGGATGAATCCGTTCGGACGAGGCAGAATATTTTGTTGGACCACTGGGCGTGTGTTGTCCAGATCTTGCTGCCGTTGATGACGTACTCATCGCCTTCGCGCTGGGCGCGGCAGGACAGCGAAGCCAGGTCAGAGCCTGCGCCGGGCTCAGAATAACCCTGCGCCCACCAGTCCTCGCCCGAGCGAATGCGCGGCAGGTAGTGATCGATCTGTGCCGCACTGCCAAACGCCATGATGACCGGCCCGACCATGCGGGTGGCGTTCGGTGACACGATCGGTGCTTGAGCCAGCGTTAGTTCTCGCTCGAAGATGGCGAACTGGGCTGGGGACCAGCCGGTGCCTCCGTGTTCAACCGGCCAGGCTGGCACGGCCCAGCCCTTGTCATTGAGAATCTGATGCCAGGCGAGTGCGACGGGCTGATCTGCGTAGATGCCAGCACCGAGAGCGCCTGCGCGTCGCAGCTCAGGGGTGAGTGCTGAGGAAATGAAAGCCCGCACTTCTTCGGTGAAATCGTCGAGATTGGTCATTCTGTTCCTGGCTTCGGTATCTGTGATCCTTGGCGCGATGCTAGCCCTGTGTGGTGTGTTCAGGGCCCGTCGCTTCGAAGACCCATACGCGTCCGGTGCGTTTGTTGAGCGATTTGCTTTGCTGACGTTGGTTCCGGGTCGCGTTCAGGTGCGGCAGTATCGCCTTGGCATCGTCCTGGTCGACCTCGTAGATCGCCAGAAACGGTAACGGGCAGGGCTCCCCGGCTTCATCGACGAGCTTGTAGCGGCGGGCTGCCTTCCAGCCGGTACTCGCAATAACCTCGTCAAGGTGAGTGTTCTCGTAATAGTCATCGTACTCATCCTGCTTGCCGTCGGTAGCTTCGGTCAGTACAACGACGAGTTGCTTGCTGGTCATAGGAGAGTCCTGAATGGGTTTGGAGAGTCGCTTGCTAGAGCGAAATGTCGCGCTGAAGCGAAGCTTTCATTGACCGCACCGGGCAGCCTGTCATCATCGCGCGATGAGTTACTTTACCGACGAACTGCGCCTGATTCAGCAGGCTGCGCGCGAGTTCACGAACAACGAAATCCTGCCCCTCGCTAACAAGCTGGATCCCGTTCAGGGTGTGATGCCCCGGTCGCTCATCGAGAAGATGGGTGAAATGGGGTACTTCGGTATTCTGATACCGCCTGAGAAGGGTGGGCTCGGTCTAGGCGTGATGGAATACATCGTTGTCGCCGAGGAGCTGTCTCGCGGCTGGATGAGCGCCGGCTCGATCATCGCTCGAGGCAACAGTTTTTATAGGTCCATTCCCGGTGAAGGCCAGGAGTGGGAAGACAAGGTAGCGCGGATGGCGGTGGGGGATTACCTCGGCGCATTCGCGATGTCCGAACCTAATGCCGGCTCCGATATGGCTGCGGTGTCCACTCGCGCCGTGCGCGATGGTGAGGACTGGTTGCTGACGGGCAATAAATATTGGTGCACGTTTGCGGACGAGGCGGACTTCATCTCGGTTGTTTGCCGGGTCGACACGGACAGCAGCGAACGGCGCGCCGGTCTCAAGACGATAGCGGTCGAGAAACCGCGGGGAGAATTCCCAGTCGGCGTGACAGGTTCGCCCATAGCTAAGATCGGTTATCACGGCTGGAAAACCTGGGAGCTGCACTTCGACAACGTGCGAACGCCAGTGTCTGAACCTCCGGAAGAGAATGACGGCAAACGCAATTTGAGTTGGGGTGGCGGCTTTGTCGGCATCCAGCAGGGCCTCGAGGTTGCCCGTGCGCATACGGCAGCGCGTTCCATCGGTGCGGCCCAGGGCGCGCTCGATGTAGCGGTTGAATACGCAGCGCAGCGTGAACAATTCGGGCAGGCGATTGCCAAGTTTCAGGCCATTCGTTTCAAGATCGCCAACATGGCAACCGAGATCGAAGCGGCGCGTCAGCTCACCTATTTCGTTTGCAGCGAGATCGACGCGGGCAGGCGCTGCGACAAAGAGGCTGCGATGGCCAAGTATTTCGCATCGGAAATGTCGGAACGCGTGACTTCGGAGGCGCTTCAGATTCTCGGCGGTGCGGGCTACACAACCGACTATCCGGTAGAGCGCTATTGGCGAGATGCCCGGCTCACCAAGATTTTCGAGGGCACCTCGGAGATCATGCAGAAGATCATCTCGGATCGAATGCTTGGTCGTTAATGCCGTGCTTATCGAGATGCCCGAACGATTTGAGGGGCAACGATTGGTGTGCTAAATCGGTAGCGATGTCATGAAACTCTACGCGCATCCTTTTGCACCGAACCCCGCCCGAGTGCTCCTCTACCTTCAGGAGAAACAGCTTGAGTTGGATTGGGAGCTGGTCGACCTGCTGAAAGGCGAGCATGTGGATGCTGCGCATCTACTGCGAAACCCAGCGGGCACTGTGCCGGTTCTGGAACTGGACGACGGAAGATTCGTCACCGAATCGCTCCCGATTATCGAATATCTCGAAGAATTGAACCCCAACCCGCCGTTGATTGGAACCGACCCAGAAGCGCGCGCGCTGGTTCGCAGCGTAGAACGAGATATCGAAATCTCGGTGTTAATGAGATTGGTGCGCTGGGTACATGCGGTTAAATCGCCGATCGGTGTGCCACCGGATCCTCGGATAGCCAGCTATGAATTGGAGAGGCTGCCGAGAGGTTTCACGCGTGTCGAGGCGCGCCTCGACGCGTCAGAGTACGTCGCCGGCCCCGGGCTCACCATCGCTGACATCACCTTGTTTGCTGGTCTTCGGTTTGCGGGTGCTTTTGGCTTTAAGCTCGATGCCGCCTATCCCCGCTGCCAGGCCTGGCTCGATCGCGCGACTGAGCGTTTCTCCCGTTAGATGACAAGATCGAAATCGGCGCGAGCCATCGCCTTCCCGTTTGCGATGACTGTGATCGTGTGGTGGCCTGGATACAGCGTTCGAGTGGTCATGGGCTTGAACGATATCTTCTTGTGCAGGCTGACGGCTTCCGTCTTCGCGAGGCTCAGCTCCTTCAGGGCGAAGATTTTCTCTGCCAGCTTGCCGTTTGCTTTGCGAAACCCTACACCCAATGCGAGTTTCAAACGCAAATCCTGATCGGCACGCAGGCGCACAGTGCAGGTTAGCGACTGGCCGACGCCTACCGTCGAGTCGCAGTCAAAGGATTCGATAGTGAGGCGAGGCTCGGGTGGATAGCCTAGATGCGACAGTGCGTGTGCATGACCTTGTTTGCTAAGCGTGCGCAGCGCGTGACGTGTCATCCAGGCGAGCTCCGCCGGATTCTGCTTGCCCTGTTTCTGCCAGCGCGCGAGGGTCGTTAACACGAGGTCCGGATCTTGTCGGCTGATGTCGTTCAACGTGTTGGCAACGGATCGCGTCACGAAGCGCGTGTTGTCCGCGTGCAGCAGTTCGAGAACCGAGACGATTGTCTTTGCTGGTAACACGACCCGCTGGGCCCAGGGCAGGTAGGGCCGGATGCCCTCGGAGGCGAGTCTTCGCAGGTGATAGTGATCCGCGCCTGCCCACTGCCGAATTTGCGTGAGGGTCTGTTCGGGGTGCTCCTTCAGAAACGGTCTAATCGCAAACTCTGCAGAGAATCGTTTGGTTAACTCGCCGAGGAAAGTAAGCGCAGTTGCCAGGTGCGAAGTCGTACAGCCGTGCCTTGCGACGTAGTCGCCGAATACTGCCCAGATAAACTGGCCGAAATCGTCGTCCTGGCGGGTCGAATCCAAAGGCTCGGGCAGGGCCTTGTGCAGAATCGCGATAGCACGGTCGAACTCGTTTGGTAGTTCCTCATCCAGAGCAACGGATAGCCAGGAGATGCGTGCTTTTAGCTCGAGCTGTGGGAAGGCGATGAGCGCCCGACGCTTGTAGCGTTGAGCTCTGAATTCCGGATAGGCACTTTTTACAGCGCTTGTGAGCCGCTTCAGGGTGTCGGCATTGAAGAGTTGATCGGCCAGTGAAAAGCCGGTCTCGGCTCGAATTGCCATATAGATCGGCTCTCACAGCATCCTGAGACGCATATTTGGGCAGTGTACGTTTGTCGAATCCGCCCGCAATGCATGTGGCGGGTTTGGATTCGTTGTGTTTTCAGATCAAACGATTCTAAAGCGTGCGGTGGCTTCCGGATAGGGTGTCAGGAATGCAACCGCCTGATGCCTGATGCACCGAGTGTCCCATGATCGATACCGAGTATTTCCCTGAAGGACCCTACGTTCTTCACAGCGCGTCGGGCCGAATCGACACAAGTCATCTATTGGCTGCGATCAAGGAGTGGTTTAACCACCCGGATTTTGAGCCTGGCATTGCTGTGGTCTGGGATCTTCGTCCGGCCTATCTCGATTTGTCCTTGGAAGAACTCTCCCGAATGTATGCGTCTGTTCGCGATTCCGTCGACAGCAAGCGCGACGGAGGGAGAACCGCCTGGGTGCATGAGTCACACGTGATTACGGCGTTCATCGATATTGTCGGTGAGGCATTTGATTGGGGTAGTCAGTGGCGCTGCTTCGCCTCGGTTAGCGATGCCGTTGCCTGGAGTCTTGACGTCGACTGAGCTTCGATAGCTGGCGCCTGAATCGTCCGAGTCTCGCGAAATCCAAAAGCCGAGAAGTCAGACACTGCCACCAGACTTGGGGACGTAAGCCCGAGGAGTTAGGCTATAAGGATGTCATACGCGAGCAGCCCTATGGAAACACACCCTCGTCAGGCGGGCGCGCTTTCCTATTCCTTTCGCATCTGCTGGCCAGCCGCATAGCTTCAGCAGCGGCTGCGAGCAGGTCTTGATGCCCACCGGAACTGATATGCCCCAGATACCTTCCCTCGACGCTGATGCTCCCGCTGCTGACGTACTGAAAGCGTTGGATGATCACGGCGTTGTGACGCTGTTGAACTTTCTTCCAGCAGACCTCGTTCGCGCGCTTAACTCTGAACTGGAGCCGTTCGTCCAGGACTTCCGTCAGGCGCACATCGGCGAGGGCTACGATGCTTTCCTCGGCCACGAGACCGTTCGCCTTCACGGAATCACCGCGAAGAGCGGGAGTTTTGCGGGGGTTTTGACGGACCCAAGCATTCTCGCCCTGATGGATGCAGTGCTGCTGCCAAATTGCGCGGACTACCGACTGAGCGCCGCTGAGCTCATTGAGATTCGTCGCAATGAAACCGCTCAGCCTCTGCATGTTGACGATGGCTCCTGGCCGCGAGCTGCGTGGGAGGCGTCGCCATTGGTGATGAATGTGATGATCGCGCTCACCGACTTTACGAGCGAAAACGGCGCGACGGTCATTGCGCCAGGATCACACCGCTGGCCCTCTGAGCGTCAGGCCTCGTCTGCGGATGTTTGCCAGGCGGTGATGCCTGCCGGTAGCGCCGCGGTGTTTCGCGGAGATGTGGTGCATGGCGGTGGCGCCAACATCGACGGCACTGCGCGACGTGGCCTTTCGGTGTCTTACTGTCACGGCTGGCTGACGCCGGTCGAGAACAGTGTTCTAGCGACACCACTCGACATCGCTCGGGCGCTCCCGCGCCGAGCCCAGCAACTGCTGGGCTTTGATCTATACGACGGAAGCACTCGAGGCACCGGCGTGCTCAACATGCTTGAGGTAGGCAATCCGGCATCTTTGTTGAGTGAGCGCTGAATTGGCATTCGCGCGTTCGGCGAAGAAGCTCGAGGCTGACTTTGTGATTGTGGGTGCGGGCTCTGCTGGCTGCGTCCTGGCAAATCGGTTATCCGATAACACTGGCAGCGATGTCATCTTGATCGAGTCCGGCGGCACGGACGCTGGTCCGTTCATTCAGATGCCAGCGGCGTTGTCCTACCCGATGAACATGAAGCGCTACGACTGGGGTTACGAAACCGAGCCTGAGCCGCATCTTGCGGGGCGGAGTCTCGCCGCTCCACGTGGCCGAGTGTTGGGTGGGTCGTCGTCCATCAATGGCCTTGTCTATGTGCGCGGGCATCGAAAAGACTTCGATCACTGGGCTGAACTGGGCGCCGACGGTTGGGACTTCGATAGCGTGCTGCCGTATTTCAAGCGGCTGGAAGACGCGCCGTTCGGTGATCCGGCCTGGCGAGGTCACGGTGGCCCGATGAGCGTTGCGCGCCCGAGCCAGCATAAGAAGCTGGATCAGGCGTTTATGGCGGCGATCGAGCAGGCAGGTTTTCGCTGTCTCGCTGACTACAACGCCGCTGAGCAGGAAGGCTTCGGTGCGCTGCAGCAGACGATCCGCAATGGGCGGCGCTGGTCGGCGGCGAACGCCTACCTGCGAAGTGCGCTCGGTCGAGACTCGCTGAAACTAATGCGAGGTCTTGCACTCGACATTGCCTGGCGAGGAGACCACGCAACTGGGTTGCGTGTGCTGTCCGGTGGCCGGCAGTTCGACGTTAGCGCCCGGCGCCAGGTTATCGTCTCAGCTTCCGCGTTTAACTCCCCCAAACTGCTCCTGCAGTCGGGGATTGGCCCCGAGGCGGACCTGAAGCGTCACGGAATCGCCGTCGTTGCAGACCGCCCTGGTGTTGGCAGAAACCTGCAAGACCACTTAGAGGTGTATGTGCAGTCCCGCTGTAAGCAGCCCGTCTCCCTTTACTCACACATGAATTGGCCAGCAAAAGCACTGGCAGGCGCGCGCTGGCTCTTGAACGGATCCGGTGTGGGCGCTAGCAATCACTTCGAGAGCGGTGGCTTTGTGCGCTCCCAGAATTCGCTGAGCCATCCCGACATTCAGTTCCATTTTCTGCCAGCCGCGATTCGCTACGACGGCTCCTCGCCATCGTCCGGCCACGGCTATCAGTTGCATGTGGGCCCGATGCGATCCCAATCTCGCGGCTCGGTCCAACTGGCAAGTCCTGACCCGGCTGAGGCGCCGCGCATACGGTTTAACTACATGTCTAAGGCTGATGACTGGCGTGAGTTTCGCCACTGCATTCGCCTGGCGCGAACGATCCTCGCGCAACCGGCTTTTGCGGAATTTGATGATGGGGAGATCGCTCCTGGATCTGATGTCACATCCGATGAAGCGTTGGATGACTTTGTTCGCCGTGAGGTCGAAAGCGCGTACCACCCCTGTGGCACCTGTCGCATGGGCCGTGCGTCTGATTTGGATGCGGTTGTTGATGAGCGTTGTCAGGTTATCGGAGTGTCGGGTCTGTCCGTCGTGGATAGCTCCGTGTTTCCAAGGATCACCAACGGCAACCTTAACGCTCCAACGATGATGGTCGCTGAGAAAGCGGCGGACCACATTCTGGGGCGTTGCTAGAAAAGCACTTCCCTAGTTGATCTCTACCATGTTCCGACCGCTTTTCTTGGCGGTGTACAGGGCGTTGTCGAGGCGCGATAGCAGGGTGCGTATGTTGTCGTCCGGTGCGGTTAGCACGCCGCCAATGCTTGCGGTAATGGTCAACTGGCCGCCGTAGGCGAGGGTCATTGGGTTGGCTTCGATGACTCGTCTGAAGCGCTCTGCAGCTTCCGCCAGTGAGGCCGGATCCAGATCCAGCAGGAGCACCATGAACTCTTCGCCGCCAACGCGCGCCAACGTGTCCATTGCCCGACATTCGGATTCCATTGCTCGTGATACGTGGCACAGAGCCTGATCACCGACCAGGTGACCGTACTGATCGTTCACGCTCTTGAAGTGATCCAGATCGATCGACAGCAAACCAAAGCGATTGCCGTCCCGGCGCAGACGTTCGAACTCCTGGTCGAGGCGCTCCTGTATGAAGCGCCGGTTCTTGAGCCCTGTGAGGTCTTCGGTTACCGATAGCGCTTTCAAGCGCTCGTTCGCCGCGTTTAACTCTCGCTCTCGTTCCGTCAACGCTCGATGTGCATTAGTTTGCTCAGTTACATCACGCAATACGATCAGGTTCTCACCGCGACCGCCGCTGCGCTCGTCGATGCGACGGCCCGTCACGGAGAAAAACCGAGGCAGACCGTCACTCGGCAATTCGAAAACCCCGGGTTGTGCGCTTTCTCGAAGGGCGGTGTCCAGCGCGGGCAGGTGTTTGCCAAGATCCGTGCCGATCAGGCTCCTTGCGCTAGCCGAGGCCAGCTCAGCAAATGCGGTGTTGCAATCGATGATGCGTTGGTTGGGGCTGAGCAGGGCCATGGCATCGGGCATTAGCGCCATCATGCGAGACCGTGTGATGAGCCGGACGTCCGTGAAGTGCCGCCGGGCCAGCGCGTAGTTGTACACGAGCAGGGCGGCGGTCGTGACCAGGATGAAACCGCTGATGCCGTTCTGCTCGAGAATGTCCGCTCTGTCATTCGAGGCAAAGGACATGAGTCCCAGCGCGGGGAGCAGGACACCGACGACAAACTGAGGCCAATGCACGCGCGCCCGGAAGAATTGAACGCAACCGATCACAACGGTCATGCTCACCAGCACTGCAGCGCTGACATGCATAGCAATCATGCCGAAGCCGGGTTCGGCATCATCCAGCAGATGATTGGGTTGGCCCGGCGTAGGCGTCTGAAATTCGGCAAACCAGCCGTGGCCAATATTGCTGGCGGCAGCTAGAGCTAACAGCCAGGCGCTACCGAAAACCAGCCAGCGAGTCGCTCCGTATGCGGGCAGCCTGAATCCCAGGTAGCGAGTCATCGCAAAGAAGTAGAGTGGCGCGATAAACGTGGTGGTGGCGTACACCAAGCCCAGATCGAAGGGTGTCAGATGGAAGACGGCGAGCAGCGTGGGGTACGTGCCGAGCACGAGCAGCAGCCATAGCACTGTACGGTTGCTGCTCTCGTGCCAGTATTCTGACAGGCGCAGCACCGGGTACACCAACAGCAACAGGTTGGCGCCCGCCCAGATCCAGTCAGTTGTATGGATGGCTAAGATAACGCCGTCCTTTGCGTTTCGAGAGGCAAAACTCTCACTGCGCAAACTCTACCAAAGGTGCAATCACCGGCTGTGTGACGTGGTTCACAAAGCACCGGTGACAGCGTTGTTGTGGAGGTTGCTCAAGCCGCGCCAAACTCAGGTTCCCTCAGCCCATCTGAACGCCGCCTGCAACGTTCAACGCGATACCCGTCACGTTTGCCGCACTCGCCAGATAAACCGCTGCCTCGCCCATATCCTCAGGGCTTTGCGGGCGACCCATGGGAATCTGGCGTTGCATCAACGCCTCAAACTCCTCGGTCTTTGCGGCTTCGGCGGTGGCGTTGGTTGGCAATAGATGATCGAGCCACATGGCGGTGCCTACCATGCCAGGGCAGATCGCGTTGACGGTGATGCGACTGGGAGCGAGCTCTGCTGCCAGTGATTGCGTGATGCCGATCGAGGCGAATTTTGAGCCGCAGTAGGCGCTCATGTTGGCATATCCCTGCTTCCCGGCGATCGAGGCGGTATTGATCACCGCGGCATGGCCGTGTCGTTCGGCGGCGGCTAACAACTCGTTCTGCGCGGCCTTGGTCATCAGGAAGATGCCTTTGCAATTTACGGCGAACACGCGTTCCCAATCGGCCTCATCGAACGTCGACAGCGGGCCACTTGCGACAATGCCCGCGTTGTTCACGAGGATGTCGAGGCCACCGAAGGCGCTCACGGTCTCTGTGACGGCAGCGTTGCAGCTTTCTGCGTTCGTGACGTTGAGATTGGTAGCGCTGATTGATTCAGCCGATGCGATTGTGGCCGCGACGTCGTCACTGCTGGCGAGATCGTAAGCCCAGGCGTCGGGCGCTGAATCGCCCGCGCCGAGGTCGCCGATCATCACGTTGCAGCCAGCCTTTGCGAAGGCGAGCGCGATGGCTCGTCCGATGCCTCGAGCGCCGCCGGTGACTAGTGCGGTTCTGCCTGTTAACTCAATCATGGGTTGCTCCCGGGTTGTGTTAGGTCGAGTGTCGGTCAGTCGGTGAGTGGGTTGGCCAGCGCGCTCTGGCTGATTCGCGCGACCAGACCAGTCTCATCCCAGCACTGGGCGCTGACGATCGCGCGGCCATTCGCGATGGAATCGTTGCGGGCGGTCATGCCGACCTTGCCGGGCTTCGGTTGCCGCAGTACGTGCAGCGAAATGTCGGCGTTGATGTAGCCGACGCGAGCGCCATCCGAGCCGGTGCTGATACGCTGCGCGATGCCGTTGGCGAAATCTGAGCAAGCCGCGAGGTGTGCCATCGTGCTGAGCGGGATGCCGGGAGCGAGCTGCAGCGGCAACTCAAGCCAGGCGTTTGCCTCACCGCTGCCGTGACCACCGCTGATGCTCTGCACGAGGAGCCTGTTATGTAACCCGTCGCCGCTGCCGAGGGTTCTACCCGATTCCCGGCGCGCGGACTCAGCAAGGGTTATCGCCTCGATATGGCCGGGCATGGGAAGTAAGCGCGGGATCGATGCGTCTGCGCCAACGCCGACGGGTTGTTCCGCGAAGAGGGCGGTTGCCCGAACCAGATCGATGCCCTCTGTCTTCAGGACAGCTTCGAACACGCTCAGACGGCGGCCCTGGCGCAGCGCTGCCACGCTGACCTCCAGAGGCTTGCGTGGTACCGGGCGAAAGAGATCCAGCGTGAGGCGTGCTAAAGGCATTGGCGAGTCGTTCGCGCTTGAGAGGCAATGGCACAGTAACGCCGCGGGTGAGCCGCCGTGCAGGGATTCGCCCCACGGGCCCATTGCGGCGGTTGTCGGTATCCATCGCTCACCGTCCCGTTCGAAAATGCTGTCCACCCGATCTCCTGCGCCGAATGCTGCTGTGAGTTGGCGATGTTATCAGTGCGCGTGGGTCTCGTTCGATTCGAGTCTCGCCTCCTCGAGCGGCGGTGGTTGTGAGATTGTGTGCCGGGCGAACTGTCGAGCTGGATTGCCCGAATGAGCCGCGAAATCGTGCTCGAGTTTGTGGCCGTCGCTGAAACACAACATTTAAATTCTCGGCGCTTTGATGTCTAGTAGCAGGCATCGATAGCGATCAGAAAGCGGGAGAGAAACGTGTCTGAGGCAGGAAAAGCGGGCGCCTTTAGTAACGATCATGCGGAAGCCAATCCGCTGTCGGTTGGCCTTTGCCCGAAGCGGCTCGAGCGAGTGAGTAGCTGGTTGGATGATCAGGTAAGCGATGAGCGTCTGGCGGGGGCTAGCGTGCTGATCGGTCGGCGTGGTCAAACGGCGTATTTCGGCCAGGCGGGCACCGCAGAAATCGGCAGCGGGCGGGCGTTTCAGCGCGACACAATCGTCCGTTTGTATTCGATGACGAAGCCTGTCACGTCGGTCGCCGCGATGATGCTGTACGAAGCGGGATGCTTTCATCTTGACGATCCGATCGCCAAGTATCTACCGGAGTTTTCGGAACCCAGGGTCTGGAAAGGCGGGCATGCGGGCATCGAATCCACAGTCCCGGCTGACGGCCCGATTACTGTACGCCAGATTTTTACGCATACCTCTGGACTGACTTACGGATTCATGCGGACCAACGCGGTTGACGCGCGCTATCGAGAGTTGGGTATCGAAATGCCTGGCGCGGCGGAAACGCTGGCAGAGATGGTTGGCCAGATCGCGCAGGTACCTTTGTTGTGCCAACCGGGTAGCGAGTGGAATTACTCAGTATCGACGGATGTGCTCGGCCGGCTGGTCGAGGTCTGGTCGGGTCGGTCACTCGATCAGTTTTTCGCTGATGAGATATTTGCCCCGCTGGGCATGGTTGATACGGGCTTTAGCGTAGATAGCGACAAGGTCGGCCGTTTTTCTGCCTTGTACGCGCCGCCATCCGGCGGCTTGTTAGGAGGCGTTGCAAATACCGATCTTGATCCGACGTTGAGCAAGCCGACCGGTCTCGTGCTTCAGGAGTCGGCGAGTGATAGCCGGTTCCTGCGGCGCTCCGGGCCGCTATCCGGTGGTGGCGGACTGGTAGGAACCATCGATGACTACGGTCGTTTCTGCCAGATGTTGTTATCGGGTGGTGCGTTAGACGGCGAGCGTCTATTAAGTCCGAAGACCGTGTCTTACATGCGTTCCAACCAATTGCCGGACGGCAAGGATATGGCCGCCATGGGGCAACCCGTATGGAGCGAATCAGCCTACGACGGCATCGGCTTCGGGCTGGGCTTCGCTGTGGTCATCGATCCGATCAAGGCGCATATCGTTGCATCCGTGGGAGAGCATCACTGGGGCGGTGCTGCGAGCACGTTCTTCTGGCTCGATCCGGAGGAAGAGCTGTACACGGTTTTCCTGACCCAACTCATTCCGTCGTCCACCTATCCCATTCGTCGTGAATTGCGAACCCGAGTGAACCAGGCAATCGTGGATTGATGCCTGATCTGCGTATCAGACGATTGCTCCCTGGTGACGCCGCTGCGTTGGGTGATCTGTTTCGTCGGTGCTACGGCGACACCTACGGCTCGCCGGAATTCTACGACGAGCATGAGCTTACGCGTCGAATCGATTCGGGATCGTTGCGCTCGGTAGTGGCTGTGGAATCTGGGTCTGTGGGTGACGTTGATCGTCTTCTAGGTCACACGGGTATGACCGTACGCGAGAGATCGGCGCTGGTGTGCGAGACGGGCAACACGGTGGTGGATCCGGCGGCGCGTGGTCAGGGCCTGTTGAAGAGGCTGGGCGCGGGCCTTGCGGAGCTGGTGCGGCTGGAGGGTTTTGCCGGTTATGTGCATTTCCCGACGACCGCTCATCCGATCATGCAGAAGGCCTCGGTCACCAACGGTGGCGTCGAGACCGGTGTGATGCTGTCCTATGTACCGGCCGACACTCGTTACGAAGCGATTACTGATGCCAGAGAGTCGGACGCGGAGCGCCTTGCAGCCACGGTAGCGTTTCAACCGCTTGCGGATGCTCCAGCGCGAATGGTGCGCCTGCCAGTTCGATACGAACGATTGCTGAGGAGCTTCTATTCCGCTGCCAATCTGGTTCGAGAGGTTGCACCGATTACGCGAGACAACGTAACCGGTGGCAGTGCCCGGAATCCCCAGGAAGCGAGTTACTCGGCCCGTCGTGGTGTGATGTACGCGGCGCTCGGCAGAGCTGATGCGGAGCATTTTGCTGACTGGCTCACACAACTGCAGGCGGGTCTGACTCGGCATGAGCCGTTGCTCGCTCACGCGGATCTGCCGCTGGACAGCCCGTTTATCGACGAACAGATTCTGCAGCTCAACTCGCTGGGTTTCTTCTTCTCGGGGTTGCTTCCCGAGTTTGCTCATACTGATGTGCTGCGGCTGCAACGACTCGCGGTCATCGATGAACGCGCGTTCTCACCGGCGCTCGCCAATGCCGAGGCGAATCTGATTCTTCAGCAGGTTGTCGAGGATGCGCGAGATGTACTGGGACGGCGCGTTGTTCACTGAGACACATTCTCGGGGAATCGCGTGATTCGCCCCACACTCGACACATGGAGGCTTCTTGGAAACCCTGAGTATTACCACTGAAAACGGCGTTCGCACCGTGCTTCTTGATCGGCCGAAGGCGCTCAACGCATTCAATGCGAAACTAATGGACGAACTTGCGGATGCGTTTCTCGATGCAGCAGCCGACCCGGGGGTTTCTGTTCTCGTCCTGTCGGGTGCGGGACGCGCCTTTACGGCCGGCGCCGACCTGATGGAGATGGGCAAACCTCAGGGCAAACCGAAGCATGGCCTGGCGGGTATGCTGGAAGCGATCGTCGACTTTCCGAAACCGTTCCTGCTCGCGATCAATGGGGTTGGCGCTGGAATTGGCGCGACGATCGCGGGTTTGGCGGACGTGTCCTTCATCGCGCGTGGCGCGCGGCTTCGCTGCCCGTTCTCTGCGCTTGGACTGACAGCGGAGGCGGCAAGCACCGTGACGTTCGCCAGGCTCATGGGGCGACAGAGAGCGAGCTGGTTTCTGTTGTCGTCGCAATGGATGAGCGCCGAGGAGTGTGTGGAGTCGGGGTTGATCATGCAGCTTTGTGAGGCAGATGAACTCATGGCCATCGTGCGCGATCGTGCTGCCACGCTTGCGGCGCTCCCGCTGTCGTCGCTAATGAAGACCAAAGCCCTGATGATGGAACCGATTCGCGAAGAGATGAAAGCTGCTATCAAGCGCGAGAATGCCGGGCTTGCTGAGTTGGCGGGCGGACCGGCTAACCGGGAAGCGATTACAGCGTTTGCCGAGAAGCGAGAACCCGACTTCACCGGGCTTTCTTAAGTCAGAAACAATATTCGAAATGCTAAAGGAGAGGCGCACGTGAAACGCAAATTGGGGGCCGGTGACGTTACGGCGATTGGTCTTGGCTGCATGAACCTGTCCCACGGTTACGGGCCGGGGCTTGAGCGCGCCGAGGGTGTTCGCTTTCTGCAGGAAGCGCTGGATTACGGTTACGATTTTCTGGACACAGCGTCGCTTTACGGCGATGGCCGTAACGAGGCGTTGATCGGCGAAGCGCTCAGCCATCGTCGGGACGAGTATTTCCTCGCCAGCAAGTGTGTACTTGGCCTGGACGGCGAGAAGCGTGTGCTGGACGGTCGGCCTGATTCGATCAAGCGAATGTGCGATGACTCTCTCAAACGGTTGAATACCGATCACATTGATCTGTATTACATGCACCGGTTGGATCGCAAAGTGCCGATTGAAGATTCTATGGGCGCGATGGCGGAGCTGGTGAGCGCTGGCAAGATCGGGAACATCGGCTTGTCTGAGATGTCAGCCGCGACGTTGCGCAAGGCTTGTGCGGTGCATCCGGTTACGGCGATGCAGTCGGAATACTCCCTGTGGACGCGTAACTCGGAGCTAGGTGTTCTGGATGCCTGCCACGAGCTTGGCGTCACCTATGTCGCATTCTCTCCGGTCGCCAGGGGCTTTCTCTCAGACGAGCCACCGGCTGATGCATCTCAACTACACGAGCACGATATACGTCGAACCATGCCGCGTTTCGAGACGCCTCACTATCAGAAGAATCTGGCGTTGTTGGATGTCGTTCGTGAGGTGGCATCGGCTCACTCGGCAACGATTGCACAGGTAGCGCTGGCCTGGGTGTTGTCGCGCGGCGAACACGTCGTGACCATTCCGGGTACGACTCATCGCCAGCATCTGAAGGACAACTTTGATGCAACTGCTCTGGCGCTGTCCGGCGCAGAGTTGGAGCGCCTGAGCGCTCACTTCGAGCCCGCGAAGATTGCGGGTGGCCGTTACTCGACGGCGGCACAACGTACGGTCGATACCGAGTGTTTTGATTTCGAGAACGTCGAGCAGGTCTAGTCCGGCTTGAGCTTTATACCGATCACGTCAGAGAGTACGCGCGGAGAACATCGATGAATGTATCCACTCATCCGGCGCTAACCGAAGGCAGGGGCGCTGTCATTACCGGTGGTGCCAGCGGTATCGGGCTTGCAGTTGCGCAGCGACTATCGGCGCTTGGCCTGAGGCTCCTCATTGCCGATCGTGACAAGGCGGCGTTGGACAATGCCAGCTCCAAGCTGCCGGGCGACACTCTGTTTGCCGAAGTGGACGTGTCCGACCAGTCGGAAGTTGAGCGTCTCCGAAATACGGCAGTCGACCGCCTTGGGGACATCGCCTTTGTCATGAACAACGCCGGCACGGGCGGTGGCGGCGGTGCGTTTTCAAAACCCGAGGGCTGGCGCAGAGTGCTGGGCGTAAATCTCTGGGGCGTGATCAACGGCGTTCAGGCGTTTGCGCCCCTACTCATTGAGCAGGGTCGCCCGGCGGTGATCGTGAACACCGGGTCAAAGCAGGGCCTTACTAATCCACCCGGCGACGCGGCCTACAACGTCAGCAAGGCTGGCGTGCGCTCGCTCACCGAAAGCCTTAGCCATGAACTTCGGAACATCGACGACTGCCAGGTCAGCGCACATCTGCTTGTACCCGGGTTTACTTACACTGGAATGATTGCCCGGCACATGCCGGAGAAACCGGATGCCGCCTGGTGGCCGGATCAGGTAGCTGAAGAGCTGCTAAGCCGATTGAAGCGTGGCGATTTCTACATCGTTTGCGAAGACAACGACGTTTCGGCTCGCGTCGATCGCGCGCGTATCCAATGGAATACAGACGATCTGATCCAGAATCGGCCAGCGTTATCGCGCTGGCATTCCCAGTTCTCCCGGGCGTTCTCTGACTTCGTCGATGCCTATGAACGTTAAGACGTCTTCGGGCTGTCGGGCTACCAGCTATTCTCGATAGAGGGACTGCCGGGGCGCTAGCGAGGGATTGACGTCCCGGGCGTATGTTTTGCGCGGCAAACGATCAGCACATACAGCGAGCTTCCACGTCGAGCTGGCTTCGTCGGGCTCAGCAGTCTCCGCGTTAGTCGTAGAACGCCGGTGACTTTCTTAGCGTATCGGCGAGCGCCTTGTCGTGCTCGATCCAAAGCGTTGCCTGGCGCTCGATTAGCAGCGTCTCAATTGCTGACATTGCAGCCAGGGTTGCTTCTTTGTCCGCATTGAATAGAGGTGTGCGTCGATTCTCTCGGCTGAAGCGGAAGTGGAACAAGTCGCCTGAAAGAACGATCGGGCCTGTCGTCGCGAGATCGGCAAACAACACTTGATGACCAGGGGTGTGGCCATACGCCGGCAGGATTTCGACGCTGCCATCACCGAAGACATCGTGCGCGCCATCGAGAAGCACGCGTTCGCTTGAGCCAAGTTTCGAGTAAAGGCTTGTGTCGAAGTAGCTGTGCTCATCGGCGTGTTCAAAGCCTGCCTCGTATTCCGGCCGCTGAATCAGCAAGGTTGATGATGCAAACGCGTTGGCAGCACCGACGTGATCGAAATGCAGATGTGATGGCGCAAAGTAAGTGATGTCCTTGGGCGTGAGGCCCAGATCGGACAGCTGATCAACGACGGAACGCTCGTAGCGCATGGTTGCTCCCGGCTGCAATGCGACATCACCCTGGCCGACTGCGGCCAGCGGTAATCCGGCATCCCAAAGCAGTCGCCCGCGCTCGTGCTCGATTAGATAGCAGGGCACGAACATCTCGCGCACGTCGGTCTCGCGGTTCTCGAGACCGAAAGAGGAGACGTCGTCGAAAGCCAGACTGCCGCAGTCCATTACATACAAACGCAAGTCATTGGTCTCGGCCGGCCGGGTTTGTGGATCTGCTGTAGTCGCTAATGCTTGATGTCCAGGGTGGACGTTCAGCGCCGGGAACCGCTCGGCTAGCTCGATCAGCCGCTGCAACGAGATCGCGCTGGCCTGAATGTCATGGGAGAAAGTGCCGGGCTCGACACCGTTTACCCATCCCCATGCGGTATGGGTTACGTCACCAAGTATCAGCTGGGGCCCGTCTGTGGTCAGCGCGACGAAGGCAACGCTGCCCTCGGTGTGACCGGGTGAGTGAATAGCCCACAGTGAGCCGTCGCCGAACACATCGATCACGCCGCTATAAGTGCCATCAGGGTCCTCGGTGAATTGCCACGTCGACAGCTCGCGCTTGTCCAGAAGTCGATCAGTTGTGCCCTGGGTGAATGCGTGTGTGAGCTGGCGGGTAGACGTTTCGCTGGGTCCGGTCAGGATGAGAGCGTCGTCTGGTGCATCGCTCACGCCCATGATGTGATCCATGTGCAAGTGACTGATCATCACGCCCTGCAGATCGAGATCCATGGATTCAATGATGCTGGCCGTGCTGTTAACGACCGTTAGTTCATCCATGTTCATGGCTTGCCGCACGACCCAGCCAAGTCTCGGGCTGCCGTCGGGCAGACCGAATTCTTCCGAGATGCCGGAATCAATGATCCAGTCGCCGTGTTCGGGATGGCGTAAAACGTAGACGTAGAGCTCAATATCTTCCGGGCCTGCCTCGATTCCGGCTGCGATGGCCTTGGGGTGCTCAAGGTTGATCATTCCCGCGCGGTCGACTGCCCAGGTTGCGGCGAGAATTTTCGTTAGCTCGATTGGCCCAACGCCCGCTGAACTTTCGATAGCGGCGTGCATGGCGCCGGAGTTAGATGGATATCCGATATCCGCTGTCTGGTCCGGCGTGGTGCTGGCCGAGCAACTTGAAAGGCACGCGCTGACTGCGATGACGGTGATTGTTCGCAGCGACAGGAGTGATAGTGCGCGCATGTGTTTGCCTCTTCTTCTCAAGTTGGTGCTTACGCCGTGAAACGACGAGCTGTTCGATTGTTTGCGACGTTACGTTGGATGCGATGCTGCTCAGTTAGACGCCGGTTCGTCTCCGAGCAGGTAGCGTGGGCCTGCGCCTTTTGCCGCGGCTGCGTCCGACGGATTGTAGAGCGCGCAGTTGCGCAGGGACAGACAGCCGCAGCCGATGCATCCGTCGAGCCTTTCGCGCATGAGTTCCAGGGCGATTATCTGGCGATCCAGGTGTTTGCGAAATTGCCGGCTTATGCGCTGCCAGTCTTTCTGGGTGGGCGTTCTGGATCGAGGCAACTGATCGAGCTGACTGCGAATGTCGCTGATCGAGAATCCCAGTTGTTGAGCGATCATCACGAAGGACAAGCGGCGAATGTCAGAACGCGGAAAACGTCGCTGTCCCCCTGGGTTTCTCGTCGGACTGACCAACCCCTGAGCCTCGTAGTAGCGCAGTGCTGATATCGCCAGGCCCGTACGCTCGGCGATTTGGCCGATACTGAGCCAGTCCCCGCCTGATTGGGTCATATGAGTTCCAGGTAAAAGCTTGACCTAAAGTAAGGTTTAGGTTTTAGCATCATCCGTAACGAGTAATCAACCGGGGAATCGCAATGAGCAATCAGAACGTAACGCTTAAAACGGATGCCGACAGCTCCAGCTACGAGAAGCTGCTGGGCACGCTCGCCGATTACGGCTGTGAGCTGCGCAATGGCTATACCAGCCATGCACCGATGGTCATCGAGGCGTTAATGCACTTGGACAGAGTGGACGCGATTGCTGCTTGGCTTGAGTCGGCGAGGCCTAACCTCCTCGAGCGACCGCACCTCATTGAAGCGATTCGTTGGCACGACTGCGATGCCGGACACCCAGCGCTTGGCAAGCCCGAGCGATTCAGTGACTGGGCAGTGTTTTTTGCCGACGAGATCGCGGTTGCCGGTTGGCGATCGACGGCGGCTCGCTGGACAGGACATCTCGCGGACGGCTTCGCCTCGGCGGCGCTGCACGGAGTCATTCGGGTCGGGCACGCCGTTCGTGCGCTGGATGATCGTGATACGCCGGAGCGTCGCCGCGAGTTGGCGGATGCGCTCGCCTCGTGGGCCTGTGTTTACAGCCCCTTTGCACTGCCGCTTGTGCTGAGCGATGGACGCTCACCGCCGCGCGAAGTGCTCGCGCAACTGCCGCGGATACCTGACAGCGCGCGCCGCAATGATGGTTCGATTGTTGCTGCTCTCGGGCAGTTGTCGCTCGCGGCTGGCTTCGTCAATGCGATCGCGGTAGCGCGCCTTAACGCGGATTCTCGACGCGCGCTATCTGATATTGCGTCCGCGTTTGCGGAGGTTTTTGTGGCTGAGGTAACGTCGTCGCTGACCGCTGTGGTATTCACCCACGCGATTACGGCCGCCGCCGCTGCTTCTCACCTGCTGCGAGTAGCTGACGCCGAACTGGGGCGCGTACTCGTGTGGCGAGCCTGGCAATCCGGTTGTGCTCTTATCGCGACGTACGCGAACCAGGTTGGGGGCGCCGAGCCGATCGCTGCCTCAAGCGAAGCATGCGAGCCAAGCGGGCTTGTCGACGCAGCCATCGCCTGCGGAGATGATCACGCGATTAAACTCACGGAAGCGGCACTTTTTTTCTACAAAGGCTCAAATGATCCGGTGCTGCTGCAGGCGGCCGCTCTGGGCGTGCGCACACTGTCCGGCGCACGCTAGCTGAGTCTGTCGGCGGGCAGGTTCTAGGCAGCAGGATTTACGTCGACTGGGATGCCATCCAACAGGATCTGTCCGGAGACAGGTTCGAAGTCTTCCACGTCAGCCGACGCCAGGCGGTTTATGTTAACGCCGTCCAGTTGGTTCGCATGTTGCCAACCGCCGCTGTGTCCGAATCCGTGGGGATAGCAGACCGAGCCTTCCACGACACTGTCCGATAGCTCGACGATCACATCGACCGCGCCGCTTTTGCTGCGCACGCTGACGCTCTGGCCATCGGTGATCTGTCGATTGCCGGCGTCGCTTGGATGCATCAGGAGCGTTGGTCGCAGTGATCGTGACAGGCGGGGACTGTTGTGCATCCATGAATTCATGGTGCTGAGTTGACGACGGCCAAACAGTTTCAACGCGGCGGATGATTGCCCCGGCTTGCTGCGGGCCAGGCGAGCGCATTCGGCCGCTATGGTGTCACCCCATAGCCGCGGCTGGCCGTCATCGGTGTTGACGTGCGTCCAACTGTGGGCAGGATTCATGCGCTCAGAGACCCGATAACCGCCGGGGTGTTCGTCCAGGAGGTTGCTCACCGTAATGCCTCGTTCAGCCAACGGACCACTCGCTAGTGCAGCGTCTGCGATGGCTATTGCCGGTGCGATTGGTGAGTCTGGGTCTGTGTCGCCCAGCAGCGCATTCGTGGGTGCGACGCGGCCAGCACGGCGTGCGATCTCGCCGTATATCTGCCATTCGTGTTTCGCTTCACCTACTGGCGGTACGACCGCGGAAACCGCGTGCAGCCAGGGTTCAGGCGCGTTCGCTGCCCATAAATCGTTGATGTCATCTCGCTCGTAAAATGTCGGGGTGGGCAGGATGTAGTGAGCGTACTGGGCCGTCTCGTTTGCGTAGATATCCAGGCAGACCAACAGCTCCAGACTGTCGAGGGCCTCGCGCATCTTGTCCTCGTCGGGATGGGACAAGACGGGGTTGCCGCAATCAACGAAAAAGGCGCGTAGTTGGCCAGCGCCCGGCGTGAGTATGTCCTCTGCAATCTCACCCGCGGGATTAATGCCCGATACGAGCGGCAGATTACCGATGCGGCTACGCCTTCTGCCGTGGGGCTCCGCAACCGCCGGTGACGCTTCCGGTTGAAACGGCGACTGACCGATCAATGAGCCGCCAGCTTTGCCGAAGTTGTCCGTGGCCAGATTGATCGCATCCATCAACACGTTCGCGAGCGTGGAAAACGAGCCTCTGTTTGCGCCGAGCCTGGCGTAGCAGACAGCATTTTCTGCGGCGCAGAATCGTTTAGCCAGCGCTTCGATGTCGGCGACAGTAATGCCACAGCGCTCGCTGGCGTCCGCCATGTCGATGCCGGATAGCCATTGATTGAGCTGCTGCCAACCACTGAGTTTCTCGATCGCGGCATCACTGAGCAGATCGCTATGGACCATGGTCTTCAGTAAAGCGGCGAGTAGCCAGGCGTCGCTATCCGGGTTGATCGGCTGATGCTCATAGCGATCGGCGGTTTCTGTGCGGCGCGGATCGATGACGATAACGCCGTCACGTTTGCTGATCGCGTCGAGTTGCTGCATGTGCCTAGGCGCGCAGATCAGCGACATCTTGGAGATCACCGGATTGCCGCCGAAGATCAATAGCAGATCGGTATCCGGTAGGTCGGGAAAAGGCGTCAACGCGGCGTTGCCAAACACGAGGTCGGATGCGAGTACGCGAGCGCCTGTGTCCACCTGCATGGCGTTGTAGCGCTTTGTGGAACCGAAGCCTGCAGTGAATGTGTAACCGTAGGCGTAGTGCATCGTGGCAAACGCAGCCGGGTTGCCAATGTAGGCGGCCAGAGCATCGCCGCCGTGTTGTTCGGTAATTTTGCTGACCCGCGCAGCAATGTCGTCTATTGCCTCTTCCCAGCTGCAAGGCGCGAACTCACCTGGTCCGCCGATTCGTTTGAGCGGGGTGGTGACGCGATCGGGATCGTAGGTGACCTCGAGCATGCCAGGGGCTTTAACGCAGAGATGACCGCGCGAGACGGGGTGTTCCCGGTTCGGGCCTATTTTTGTGATTTTCCCGTCTTCGACGGATGCAATGAGGCCGCATTGGGCTTCACACAGGCGGCAATAGGTGTGATGGTCACCGTCCGCGCCGGGCGTGGTCTGAATTTTCCCCATGCGTTCTGAACCTCAACAGTTGATCTCGTGTTTGCGCTTTAGTTGCGATCAAGCCGCTAGCGGTACACCGGCAAGCGTTATCCGATGGAGGTAACGGCGATGGCCGTGGTAGTCGTTGAGCGCGAAATGCCAGGTCGATCGGTTGTCCCACATGGCAATGTCGCCCGCACGCCATTTAAAGCGAGTTTGAAACATGGGCTGCTGGGCATGTTGATACAGAAACTGCAGCAGGGCCTGGGCTTCGGCGGGGTTCCAGCCCTTGATTCCGATGGTGAAGCCTGGATTCACGTAGAGCAGCTTGCGGCCGGATTCAGGATGCGCGATGACCACGGGATGCTCGGCGTCCTGCGTCGCTGCTTCGGCGTTGCCTAGACGTTCGCCAAACGCCTTTGCGTAGTCGGCGTTTGCGCCGAAGATATGTCGGCTGGAATGCACCGCGGTAAGACCGCTCAGCATGTCTTTGAAACCGTCTGACAGCGCGTCATAGGCGGCCCCCATGCTCGCCCAAAGGGTGTCGCCGCCGGAGGGTGGAATCTCGCGAGCGTAGAGAATGGAACCCATCGCGGGAATCTGGTCGTAGGAGTGGTCGGTATGCCAGCCGCCGCCGATGTTTCCAGTCTGGTCGGCTTCTTTCAGTACCTGTGCGATCTGAGGGTAACCCTCCACCGCCTTGAAGAAACGATTGATATCGATATCGGCCCAGCGCTCGGCGAAGGCGATGTGGTCTTCCGGCGTCAGGTTCTGATCCCGGATGAATATCACACCGTGTTCGATAAAGGCGGCGCGCATTTCTGCGAAGCCAGCGTCAGAGAGCTCGCGCACATCAATTCCGGTTATCTCAGCACCAATCGCATTGGTTGTCAGGGATACGTTCATCGTTCTCGTCCTCTTCTGGCTGGAGTCACGTAGTTCGAAACTCGATTTACAGGCGAACCTTAACTGCGCTCCTGGGCGGCGTCGATAGCTTCGTCGCTCCACTCGCGCGGTGCGGGAATTGTGCGTGCGATCAGGTTTGCGGCGACGATAGCGGCGAGCATGATCAGAGCGACCGGCCGTAGCGTGCCGTCGTAGAGCACGCCGCTTATCGCGCCCAGTACGCCGCCAAATCCGAATGTTGCCATTGACGACAAAGCTCCGGCGCTGCCAGCAAGTTTGGAAAAGTTCGCCAGATACAAACCGGAGATCGATGGGCCGACCAGGCCGGTGCAGCCAATGACCAGCGCCAACGCTGGCGCGAAGAGCCACAGGCTGGTTGGCGTTACGAGAGTGGTCAGTGCAAGCAGGCTTACCGCGGTGAGCTGTGCCAGACGGCCGATGGTAAAAATCCTGAACGGTTGCGTATGCCTGACCACGCGCGCGGTGATCAGCGTGAACACCATCATCGTCACCACGTTAGCGCCGAAGAAGATCGGGAAGAGTGCCGTACCGACATCGAAATACTCGAGATAGATGAACGCCGAGTTGGTCAGGAACACCATGAGTGCGGAGGACACTAGGCCAGACGTCAGTAGATAGCGCAGCGGCAAGAGGCGCCCGTCCACGCGTCGTCGCAATACTTCAAGGTACTGTGGCAGAAAGCGGGAGACTTCAATCTTGCCTGTTAACTGACTGTGAGTCTCATGCAGGCCGATGAACAGGGCGATCAGAGCAGCCGCATATGCGGCTAGAAAAACGAAAATCCATTGCCAGCCGAGAGGCAGCAGAAGCGTACCAACGACCGGTGCGATGAGCGGGGCAGCGAGCATCACGAGTGTGACAATCGGGAAGCGTTTCGCGGCTTCGGTGGGACTGTAGCTGTCACGAACCATCGCCATACAAATGGCGCTGACGCAGCCGCCACCGAGCGCTTGCAGAGGCCGAAGTGCAACCACCATGTTGGCGCTGTCAGCGAGGGTTATGGCGAATGAGCCGACGATAAAGAGAGCCAGGCCAAAGAGTCCCACGGGGCGGCGTCCGATCTGATCGGAGATTGGACCGCCAATGAGCTGGCCGATACCGAAGCCAACAAGGTATGTGCTTAATGAGGCATTCATCGTTACCAGCGGCACATCGAACGCAGTAGCCATCGCCGGAAACGCTGGCAGATAGGTGTCGATGGCAAACGGAGCTAACGCGGTCATAGCACTGACGAGCAGCAGGAAAGAGCGGGGAAGGGTTGGGTTCTGGGCGGTCATGGTGGTTGCTACTGGCCTGCGCTGGATGCTCGCTCGAGCGGTGAAATGGCTGAGGAAGCCAGTTCGCGTCACCGCCTGCCAAACCCCTAACGTGAATACTGTATGTGCCTATAATGCCTCCCTGGTATTCACCATTGAGGATCGCACACCATGACCGCATACAAGCTATTGATCAACGGCGAGCTGACTGACGGCGCGCAGACGATGGACGTCGTCAATCCGGCTACTGAGCAGACGCTGGCGGTTTGCCCGCGAGCCGACGAAGCTCAGCTAAATCAGGCCGTTGCCGCTGCGAAAGCCGCTTTTGCTGGCTGGAGCGCGACCCCCATTGAAGAGCGCAAGGCAGTAGTCGCCAAGATCTCTGACGTCATCGAAGCCAATGCCGCAGAACTCGCGCAATTGCTCACCTCCGAGCAGGGCAAGCCCATCGCTGACGCCACCGGAGAAGTCTTTGGCACCGCCGCATTTTTTCGGTACTTCACTTCCCTCGATCTGCCGATCGAGACGATCGACGATAACGAAGGCCGGCTCGTTGAAGCTCACCGCAAGCCTTTAGGTGTCGTCGGCGCGATCGTGCCCTGGAACTTCCCGATGATCCTGATGGCGTTCAAGGTGCCGCCGGCGCTGATCGCCGGTAACACTGTTGTGCTGAAACCGTCACCTACTACGCCCCTCACATCGCTGCGTCTTGGTGAGCTGATCAAAGACATCGTGCCTGCCGGCGTGCTCAACATCATCACCGATGCCAATGACCTTGGCGCGCCGCTGACGGCACACCCTGACATCCGCAAGGTCTCGTTCACCGGTTCGACCGCGACGGGCTCCAAGGTGATGGCTGGCGCCGCTGGACTTCTCAAGCGAATCACCCTCGAGCTGGGTGGTAATGATGCCGGCGTCGTACTCGATGATGTCGATCCGAAGACCGTTGCCCCAGCTTTGTTCCAGAGCGCATTCCAGAATAGCGGTCAGGTGTGCATTGCGATGAAGCGCCTGTACGTACACGAGTCCATTTACGATGAGATGGTTGACGAGCTATCAACGCTCGCGAACGCGGCGGTGATTGGTGACGGGCTCGAGCAGGGTACTACCCACGGCCCGCTGCAGAACAAGATGCAGTACGAGCGTGTCGTTGAGCTGCTTGCCGACGCCGCCAAGAATGGCAGCATTGCCGCCGGTGGTGAAGTGCCCGACCAACCGGGTTACTTCATCCGACCGACCATCGTGCGCGATGTCGCTGAAGGCAGCCGCATTGTTGACGAAGAGCAGTTCGGCCCCGTGCTGCCCGTGATCAAGTACAGCGAAGAAGCCGACGTGATCGCCCGTGCAAACGGCACCGACTACGGTCTCGGCGGATCGGTCTGGTCATCGGACCTGGACCGCGCGTACGCAGTTGCGGACAAGATGGAAGCCGGCACGATCTGGATTAACAAACATGCAGAGCTCGATCCAAGCATTCCGTTTGGCGGCGCTAAGCAATCTGGTATCGGCGCGGAACTCGGTCAGGACGGCCTGAAAGAGTTTACCCAGTTGAAGATCATCAACATGGCGCGGGCTTCCTGATCCAGCTCCGCCTGATAGCGCCTGAGCCGATTCATCGGCTTGGGCGTTTCAGCGTCGAGTCGATCCCCGCAGCTGAGCCCTTCGCTCGCGACATTGCAGCCGGTTTTTGAACCGAGTCACGAATTGTCTATATGTTTCCCGCGCTTCGCGTAGGCTGTAATCAATGGTCGACGGAGACTCTATATAGCAGCAGTAGAGCGAATTGAGATGGCGGCGTCGGTATTGGACATCCTCGCGGACCTTTCAATCGTCGCGCGAGATAAGTTGCCAGGCCCGCCGAAAAGAATAGATGGCATGACCATTGGCGTCGTCACAATCGCACCGGGCGAGTCGCCTCACAACGGCGAAATGCACCCTGATGGCGATGAATTCCTGTTCGTAGTTTCCGGCACGCTTTGTGTCGTGCACGATTCTGGCGTGGAGCCCATCGTACTTGGCTCTGGTGAGGCATGCATCGTGCAAAAGGGCGAATGGCACATGCTGGATTGCCTGGAAGAAACCACGCTTGTTCATGTGACGCCTGGTCCTAACGGTGAGGCGAGGTTCAGATAAACGGTTAGCGGGGCTCGCTAGCCCGCGATGCCAAAAGCATTTCCAACAACAGCGGTCAACGCCATCGCGAGAGCACCCCAAAATGCAACGCGGAGGGCACCTTTGGTGATATTCGCGCCGCCTGCGCGTGCCGCAATGGCGCCGAGGAGCGCGAGAAAGACGAGCGACGCCGCCGCCACCGTGTTGATCAGTTGCGGCACTGGCGTTATCCAGGCGACGAGCAATGGCAGCATCGCACCGATCGTGAATGTGCCCGCTGAGTAGACGGCGGCTTGAAGGGGCCGGGCAATGGCCGTGTCTGATATCCCGATTTCATCTCGCGCATGTGCGCCCAACGCGTCGTGCTCCATCAATTGCTCCGCAACTTCTCGCGCGAGTGTCGCTTCGACGCCTCTGTCTTCGTAAATAGTTGCGAGTTCTTGCTTCTCAAACTCCTCGTTCTCTTCCAGAGACTTCCGCTCGAGATCCAGATCCGCCTTTTCTGTGTCGGCTTGTGAGCTGACGGACACATACTCGCCCGCGGCCATCGACATTGCGCCAGCGACCAGGCCTGCGACGCCTGCGAGCAGAATGCTCTCTCGCGTCGTCTGTGCAGCAGCGAAGCCGATGATCAGGCTTGCGGTTGAGACTATCCCGTCGTTTGCGCCTAACACCGCCGCGCGAAGCCAACCGACTCGATGTGCTTTATGTCCCTCGTGAAGCGTCATGGACCGCCCTCGAATTGCGTTCGAAACCTACCGCGGTCATTGAGGCCTCTGGCCAATAGACCGCTGTTCCGTTGCTTCGTGAAGCAACGGAATCGCCACAAGCGTTTTCTCTCGCCCTGGCTACGGGGTTCTCGGACCGGCTGGTGCGTGACGCTCAAGCTTCGGCAGATTGCCGATCATCCCGTCCGGGCGTGCTTTTGCGAGCATGCGTTGATACGCAGGCCGAGCCTCGATTCGCTGCTTCCACTCGGCGACGTTCGGGAACTGTTCCTCGTCGACGATGTTGAGCGCCGTTGCGACGTTTAGCGGGAACATCATCATGATGTCGGCTGCTGAAAACTCTGCGCCGCCGAACCAGGGATTACTCGCCAGATGATTCTCCGCGAACTGCACGGTAGCTTCTGAATCTACCAGGCGTGACCTCGCCGTCGGTGGCTCTTTCCGCCATGCGCGGTAGTCCGAGAAGAGGCGGGCCGCGAGGCTACCCTCAGCAAAGTGCATCCACATCAGGTGTTTCGGATAATCGGCTGTGTTGAGCGCCGGCTGTAGTTGTCCTTCGGCATAGCGGTTGAGGATGACTTCTATGATGGCGCCGGACTCGACGATAACCTCATCGCCGATAACGACGGTCGGCGCCATCGGTACGTCGGGATTGACCGCACGAATCTTCGCCATTGACGCGCGCAGGTCACCGCGTTCGAACACGAGCTCATACGGCATCTCCAGTTCTTCCATGAGCCAGACGATGCGCTCACTGCGACGGCCTTCGAGGTGGTAGATCGTGATGGCTGGGACATTGTCGACGGAGGGTATTGGCGTGTCGGATGCCGTTTGGCTGGCGCATCCCATCGTTATCCCGAGAATGAGAACCAGGGTTGCTGCTCGAAGAATCATGTGTCTGTCCAAAAATTGCTGGGCGATGACTAGTCTATCGGCTTTGGCCCTCACGTGAGAGCCGCGCCGCGACTTTGTCACGTGGTAGATTGTTAGCAACACAGGAGGAGAGCCCATGGAACTTGAAACCGTCAAGTATGAAACCGTCGCTGATGGGGCGATCGCACGCATTACCCTGAACCGCCCGGATAAGCGTAACGCCCAGAACCGACAGATGACCTACGATCTCGACGCGGCGTTCTCCGCAGCGGCGGCAGACGACACCGTGAAAGTGATCGTGCTCGCGGGTGCGGGACCTCATTTTTCTGCTGGCCACGACCTCAAGGATATAGGCGAGTTCGAAATCGACCCGGTCAATATGGTCGGCGGGTTTGCCCAGCCAGGCGCCGAGGGCCATATGGCGTTTGAGGATGAGGTATATCTGAAAATGTGCCGGCGCTGGCACGATCTACCCAAGCCGACTATCGCCGAAGTGCAGGGCAAGACCATTGCCGGTGGCCTGATGTTGATGTGGGTTTGCGACATCATTATCGCGGCCGACGATGCGCTGTTTTCTGACCCGACGGTGAACTTCGGCGTCAACGGCGTGGAGTGGTTTTCGCATCCCTTCGAGTTTGGTATTCGAAAGGCCAAAGAACTGCTGTTCACGGGTGACTTCATGGGCGCAGACGACGCGCTACGGCTCGGCATGATCAATCATGCGGTTCCCGGCGATGAGCTAACCGACTTTACGATGGCGATGGCGGGCCGAATTGCGGCGAAACCATCGTTTGCGCTGCGGCTCGCCAAGATGGCGGTCAATCAGGCGCTCGATGCACAGGGCTTCTGGACTGCTCAGCAGGCGGCGTTCAACCTGCAGCACGTGGGGCATTCCCACGTGCGTGAAATGATGGCGCGGCACAAGATCGCGAAGCTGAAAGCCGGGGAGGGCTGACAGCGCGCTCAGATAATCTCGAAGTAGCGCTCGAGCTCCCAGTTCGTCACGGCTCGTTCGAACTGCCGCGCTTCCCAATGTCGGGAAGCGCAGTAGTGCTGCACAAACTCCACGCCAAACAGCTCGGTGGCTGCCTTGGATTTTGCGAGTCTGGCTGTCGCTTCTCCCAGGCTTGCTGGAAGACTCAATTTGCTGGGTAATCGTTTCTCATAGGCATTACCGATCACAGGCTCGCCAGGCTCTACCCTGTTCTCGATGCCCCATAATCCCGAGCCGATAGCAGCGGCCAAAGCTATGTACGGGTTGATATCAGCGGCGGCCACCCGGTATTCCACTCGCTGGCTGGCCGCGCTTCCCGGGATGACGCGCAGTGCGCAGGTTCGGTTGTCGATACCCCAGGTGGCCGAGGTTGGTGCCCACATACCAGGCACCAGCCGCCGGTAGCTGTTCACGCTCGGCGCAATCATCGCGAGCAGTTCCGGCATCAGAGCCTGCTGCCCGCCAATGAACCAGCGCATCTGCTCGGAAACATTGTTGTCAGCCTTTGCGTCGAAGAATGCGTGACTGCCGTTGTCATTCGCGAGCGACAGATGCAGGTGGCCGGACTGGCCGGGATAGTCGTTCGACCACTTGGCCATGAACGTCGCCATCAGATCGTTTCGTTGCGCCCAGATCTTGGTGAATGTCTTGAACAGAACGGCTTTGTCGGCGGCGGCGAGGGCGTCGTCATACGCGATGGCGGCTTCGAGTACGCCAGGTCCCGTTTCGGTATGCAGGCCCTCCAGTTCGAAATCCATTTCTCGGCAGAGGTCGAGCAGGTCGTGATACAGCTCGGCATGCACGCCGCTGCGCAGCATGGAGTAGCCGAACATGCCCGGCGTTAGCGGCTCCAGCTTCTGGTAGTTCTTGTCGCGCACGCTGTTCGGTGTCTCGCTGAAGAGAAAGAACTCGAACTCGCTACCGGCGTTCACGCGGTACCCGAGTGAACGCGCGCGCTCTAGGACGCGGCGCAGCACTGCTCTCGGACAGACAGACTCCGCGGCCCCGGCAAATTCTCCGAGCACAAACGGCATATCGGCCTCCATAGGCATCACTCTCGCCGTTTCGGGAAGCAGACGAACCTGCGCATCGGGGTAGGCTGTGTGCCAGCCCGTGTAAGTGGTGTTGTCGTAGAGCTCGTCTGCGCTGTCCCAGCCCAGTACTACATCGCAAAAACCAAAGCCATCGTCGAGCGCCTTGGCAAACTTTGCCGACGAAAGGTACTTACCGCGCAATACACCGTCGATATCGACGATGCCAACCTTGGCGTTGGTTTCGCGAGTGACCAGCGCTTTCAACTCGTCTTTTGTCGTCATGGGATCGTGCCTCGGCCTGTTTTAGGTTCAGCTCTGGTGTGGCGATTTACAGATGTCTACAGCGCTCCGCTTGCTCGCATTTGCCGTATGTCGGCTGCGCTGAAACCGATCTCGGTCAGTACCTCGTCGGTATGTTCTCCAAGTGCCGGCGCTGGCCGCAACACGCTCGGAGGCGCCTGTTCGCTGGTGTGACTCGCCGCCACGGTTCCGATGGGCGTCGCATCCTTTGAGCTTGTCGGCACCTGGGCGAGCGCCGGGCGCAAAGCCAGTTGTGGATCCAAAGCGACTTCTGCCAACTCCCGTACCTCCGCGACTGGCACGCCTTTGAGCTGGAGTAGTCGCTGCCAGTAAGCGGTGGGCTCGTCGGCCAATCGGCTGCTGATGGCGGCAAACAGCGCATCGCCATCGACGGCGCGGGTGCGCGCATCGGGATAGCGTTCGGTCAACTCCGGCATGTCGAGTGCGCTGAATAGCGCCTGCGCGTGATGATCTTTCAGGGCGCTAATTTGCAGGAATCCGTCAGATGTACGAAAGACATCCGCGCAACCCTGGCCCGTTGGTGAGCGGTTGCCGTTGCGTCTGGGTTGCTTACCTCGCATCAGGTAGCTGGTCATCTGCGGCGCTTGCAGCATCACGGCCGTGTCCTGCATGGCGACGTCAACGTGTTGGCCTTTGCCCGTGCGCTCGCGCCTGAACAGCGCCGCAGACGTCGCAAACGCGGTATTGAGCGCGGTGGCCATATCAACGACAAAATAACCCGCCCGAGTCGGTGGAGCATCGTCGTCTCCGGTCAGGCACATCAACCCTGAGGAGGCCTGAATCGCGCCGTCAAAAGCCGGCAGTGCGGCCGCGTCGCCCTGCTGGCCGAACCCGGAAATGGAAACGTAGACGAGGTCGGGCTTGATGGCGCGCATCTGCTCGTAGCCGAAGCCGAGCCGTTGCATGACACCTGGTACGAAGTTCTGCATAAGCACGTCACTGCGTCTCACCAGCTCGGTGATAACGGATTTCGCGGCTTCGTGTTTTAAGTTGATGGTGATCGAGCGCTTGCCGATGTTGCAGGCGACAAACGAGGGGGAGAGCGTGCCGCTACCCGGTGAGCTGAGGCCGCGTCGGGTCATGTCGCCGATGCCAGGCATTTCCACCTTGATGACGTCAGCGCCGAAGCTGGCAAGTTGCTGGCTGGCAAACGGACCGGACAGCACCTGCGTGAAGTCGAGAACGCGAATGCCGTCGAAGGTGCCGGCGAAATCTACCTGGTTCACGTCGTAGCTCTGTCGTGGAATGCGCAGAGTGTACGTGAGTGACGAGTCAATGCAGCAGTGTCGAGCGAATGCGGCGTCGCCGCGAATTTGATACGGCCGTGGCACGGCGCGAGCGAAGGACTGGCGCGCAGTTGAAGCGTTAGGCAGACGGCTTGCTTGTTAGACGGCGTGCTTGTTAGCAGACGAACGACAGGTTGGAAACAAAACGGCCCGCATTTTGCGGGCCGTTCGAGTAGCTGCAAGATGCAGCGGGCCAGG